>JAJYVX010000183.1 GCA_021791795.1 Actinomycetes bacterium
CCGCGGCGGCGGCGTCCGTTCGGCGAGCCGGTCGTCCGCTGCGAGGCTGTCGCCGGGCTCTGGCCATCTTCGGCCGGCGCAGCCGGGCGCTGCGAAAGCGGTGCCGGGCGGCTGTCTCCTATGCGGGGACGGGAAGGCGGTGGGGCGAGCTCACGCGCACCATCCTTTGACGAGGCATCCTGGCTGTCCGTAAGGCGTGCGTCCCTCGCCACCGGAGATTCCGTGGGGGTGCGTGCCGAAGCTCGGCCGGGCGCCGGTGCCGGAGACGGGGCCGGAGCAGGCTGCTCCGACCCTGTTTCGGGCGTCGCCGGGCGGCCGGCGATCTGGTCCGACATCGAAATAGTCCCTTCTCGAAGGCGCGCGACGCGCCATGTGCACCGGACGGACGATCTGCTCGGCGCTCCGCTCGGGGCGGGCTGCAAGCAGGTCCGGGGTGCAGGTCCTTCTTAAGATCACGGCCTCGGAGCCGTCCTCCTCGCGCAGCGTCTTCTGCTCGGGCAGCAGGGTCTCCCGCTCGGGCAGCGGCGCTCCGGCGAGCAACGCAAGGACGGTGGTCCAGAGGGCGAGCACGACTGACCCCCGCCGTCGAGGTTCAGGTGTCCGCTGCGACATCATCTTGCGTGCAGTGTACCGCCCCCGCTTCGCCGGGCCTCGGCTCACCACAGCCCTTCGGGACCGTCCTTCAGCGCTTCGCCGTCTGCGGATGGAGGTCGAGCGGCCCCACCGGGTGGTTGATCAGGTACTGGAAGATCTGCCGGGCGACGGGTGCCGCGGCGGAAGCGCCGTATCCGGCGTGCGGGATGACGACGGCCACGACGTAGCGCGGGGCGGACGTGCTTCCCGTGGCCGGGCCGAAGGCGACGAACAGCCCAGTCGGCTGGGCGAGCGGGTTGTTGCTCGTCGTCGCCGTGCCGGTCTTGCCGGCGAGCGGCAGCTTCGAGTACGGGTAGCCCCGGAAGGTGTAGTAGGAGGTGCCGACGCTGCTCGTGACCGCTCCCTCGAATCCGGCGAGGATCGTCTGGTAGATGGCCGGGTTGAAGGAGATGTGACCGAGCACCTTCGGCGTGAACCGCTTCACGAGCTTTCCGGTCGGAGAGACGATCCCGGCCGCCAGCTGCGGTGCGTAGCGGGTCCCGCCGTTGGCGAAGGTGGCGAAGGCGTTCGCGAGCTGGAGGGGGGTGATGAGGGTCTCACCCTGGCCGAAGGCCATGTTGATGTTGTCGCCGACCCCGTAGTAGTTGTAGGGGAACGCTTTCGGAGCGAGCTGGTGCTGCAGCGAGCGCAGCGCGGGCGAGTCGACCTGTCCCTGGGCGGCACCGGGAAGGTCGACGCCGGGCGACACGCCCCACCCGTAGGCCGCGGCCACCTTTTGGATGGGCATGTCCCCGTACTGCTGGCGGGCCTGCCAGAAGCGGTAGCCGAGCGTGTAGAAGAACACGTCGTCAGAGGCGGAGATGGCAGTCTGGACATCGATCGGCCCCAGGTAGACACCGTCGCCGTTGACGAACCTGCAGCCGCTCCCCGTACACCCGGGGATCGTGAACCCCCCGATGTCGCTGATGATCGTGGAGGTGGAGATGAGGCCGTCCTGCAGCGCGGCGGTCGCGGTGGCCAGCTTGAACGTCGACCCGGGCGTGTAGAGGCCCTGGATGGCACGGTTGAGGAGAGGGTCGCTAGAGCTCGCGCTGGTGATCGCCTTGTAGTGGGCTTCGGATATGCCGCCCACCCACCAGGAGGGATTGTATGTGGGGAGGGAGACCATGGCGAGTACGGCTCCGTTTTGCGGGTCCATGACGACGGCCGCGCCGGAGTTGACGGGCAGATTCTGGCTCCGGAGCGTCGTGAGCTGCGCCGAGAGGGCTCTCTGCACCTCGTCCTGGAGGCCCACGTCAAGGTTGAGGACGACGTTGTTCCCGATGACGGGTGGATTGATCTTCGGCGTGCCGACGGGATCGCCATATGCATCCACCTGCAGCGTCTCCATCCCCGGGCGGCCGTGCAGGTAGCGCTCGTACTCCGCCTCGAGGCCCGACTGGCCGATGACGTCGCTCGCGATGTAGCCGTACTTCGAAAGCTGCTTCAGCTCTCCGGCGGTGATGTCCGCCACGTAGCCGAGCGCCTGGGCGGCGAAGTCGCCGAGAGGGTAGGTCCGCTCGGCGACGAAGCTCACCGCCACGCCGGGGAAGTCGGCCTTGTGCTCCGCGAGGTAGACGATGGTCGACTCGGGGGCACCCACCTCGACCGGCACAGGTTCATAGATGCTGTCCTGCTGGTTGTTCAGGTCCGCGTTGATCTGCGAGACCGTGACGCCGAGCTCGGCGGCGAGACGCGCGACGACGCCCTGGTCCGTTGCGGCCACCTGCCGGTTGAGCGTCACGACGGCCTCGACCTTGTCACCTACGACGACGCTGCCGTTCCTCGCGAGGATGAGACCGCGCGGCGGCGAGATGGGCACCTTGCGCGTGGAGATGTTCGCCGCCTCGGCCTTGTACTTCGAGCTCTGCAACACCTGAAGGGACCAAAGACGCACGATCATGATGCTGAACAGGCCGAGGATGATCACTCCGAGCACGGTGAGGCGCAGGCTGATGTGGACCTTCTGGCTGCGCCGTTGCTGCTCACGCTCCTCGTCGTCGATCCGCTTGAGCGGGCTCGACGCGGCGGCGGCCACCCGTGCCCGCGGGTGTTCGGGTCGACCCTGCTCGTCGAGGGCGGAGACGGGCGCGAGAGGGCGAGGCGGCCGGAAAGCTCCTCCTGCGGGGCTCTCCGGTCCTGATGGCCCGGCACCCGGACCGGCCGGGTAGCGGCGCGACCGGGCGGGACGGCTCGGGCGCGAGAAGAGACCGCTGCGGCGCCGTCGTGGCGGGCGGCGCGGCGGCCCCGGGACCTGGCCGCCGCTCATCTCGCGGGCGAGCTCCCGCCCGAGAGCGCGGCTGCCTCGCGTTGCGAAGCACCCCCGGACGGCACGGCGCGCTGCACGATCGCAACGGTGGGCACGACGAGGACGGCGTTTCCGAGAGCCACGACCCCACAGATTGCCGCGAGTTGGCGGACGTCGGGGTGCGGCTGGCCGATGAGCGTCTCGAGCCCGGCGAACAGGAGAGTCCCTCCGATGCCCCCGAGCACCGCAGTCATCACGCGGAAGCTGTAAGGCGCCCGTCCGCCCGGCAGTCCGGCCGCCAGACCGACGGAGAACGCCACTAGCACGAAACAGAACGACGACAAGCCGTACGGCGTGGCGACGAAGAGGTCGGCCACGAGCCCGGTGAAAAAGCCCATCGTCGCCCCCTTCTGCGGCCCTCGCAGGAGCCCGGCGACCACGGCGATGAGAAGGAACACGTCCGGGTGGGCTCCGGCTACCTGCACGCTGTTGAGCAGCCCGACCTGCACCACCGCGGCGACGATCAACACCACGGCGAAACGAGCCCATGCCTGCACGCTCATCCCCCCACCCCTTCTAGGCCGGCGGCAGCCACTGCATGACGCTCACGTACTGGATGTCCGAGAACGAAGCGTAGGGCTGCACGAGAACCGTCCTCGTGAGGGATCCGTTCGGTGGGCTGACCGAGGTGATGTAACCGACGGGGATGCCACCGGGATAGTTGTTCGCCCCCGTGATGCCGCTCGTGTAGACACGCTCGCCCACCTTCGGAGTCATGCTCGCCGTGACGTCCAGCAGGCTGAGCGGGGCCCCGGCTCCCTGACCCTGGGCCACGGCGACGGAGCTCGACGGCCCGAAGCTCACGCCGACGTCCGAGCGCGGGTCGGTCATGAGCTGTACGACCGACGTGGAGCTTCCCGCCGCGATCACGTCGCCGACGAGGCCTGCGCCACTCACGACAGGCATGCCCACGGCCACGCCGTTCGACGTGCCGCGGTCGATCTCGATCGTCAGCTGGAAGTTGGAGGTCGACCCCGAGATCACCTCGGCGTCAGCGGTGGGGATGTTCTGCACGAATGGGAGGTGTTGCAGCGAGAGGATCTGCTGCAGCTGGTGCTCGGCCTGCGCGTTCTCGAGCACCTGGCGGCGCAAGGTACCGATCTCGTTCTGCAGTCGGCCGTTCTCGGCCGCCGCCGAGCCGTAGTTGACCGCCCCGGCGAAGAAGTTCCCCACCGGCCGCAAAGCGGCGGAGATGCCGCGCTGGATGGGGGATATCACGTCGCGGGCGGCGCTTCGCAGCGAGCCGATGTCCCTCGAAGCCGACCCGCGGTAGTCGAGGGTGATCACCGTGATCGATGCGAGCAGCAGGATCACGAGAGTCAGTCGCTGGCTGGTGTTGCGGCGCGTCGTGGCCAACGCGACCCCGGATCAGCGATTTGAGGAGGAGATGAGGACCTGCTTCAGAGCCTCGAACTCCTCGAGGCACATGCCGCTTCCGAGGGCCACACAGTTGAGGGGATCGGGCGCAACGACGATCGGCATGTGGGTCTCGGCCTGGAGCCTCACGTCGAGCCCGTGAAGCAGGGCCCCGCCTCCGGTCAGCACTATCCCCTGCTCCATGATGTCCGCCGCCAGCTCGGGCGGGCAGCGGTCGAGCGTCACCTTCACGGCGTCGACGATCGCCGCCACCGGCTCCTCGATCGCCTTGCGGATCTCCTCGGTCGTGGTGACGACCGTCTTCGGCAGCCCGGTGACGAGGTCGCGGCCGCGGATCTCGGCGTGGAGCTCCTCCTCGAGCTCGCAGGCCGAGCCGAGCGCGATCTTTATCTCCTCCGCCGTGCGCTCGCCCAGTGCCAGGCTGTACTCCTTCTTCACGAACGAGATGATCGCCTCGTCCAGCTCGTCACCACCGATGCGGATCGACTGGCTGACGACGATGCCGCCGAGCGAGATGACTGCCACCTCGGTGGTCCCGCCGCCGACGTCGACCACCATGTTTCCGGTCGGCTCGTGGATGGGGAGACCGGCCCCGATGGCCGCCGCCATCGGCTCCTCGACGATGTATGCCTTGCGCGCTCCGGCATACTCGGCTGCCTCCTGCACAGCTCGCTTCTCCACGCCCGTGATGCCGGAGGGCACGCAGATCACCATGCGAGGCTTCGAGAACCTCCGCGGGTGCACGCGGCGGATGAAGTACCGGAGCATCATCTCGCAGATCTCGAAGTCGGCGATGACGCCGTCCTTGAGCGGCCTGATGGCCTGGATGTTGCTGGGCGTGCGTCCGATCATGCGCTTGGCCTCGACGCCGACGGCGAGCGGGTGCCCGTCCTTGACGTTGATGGCCACGACCGACGGTTCGTTGAGGACGATGCCTTTGCCCCTCACGTAGACGAGCGTGTTGGCGGTACCGAGGTCCACGGCCATGTCACGGCCGATGAAGGAAAGGCTGTTCTCGGGCATGAAGTCGCGGCTCCAGGACTAGAGGGAGCGATCAGCACAAGGCTAAGGGATCGACTCCTCAGGGACAAGGTCGCCCCCGTGCTACGGGAAAAGGCTAGTCGCCGTGCCGGGGCGGTCCGACCCGGCCTGTCCCACGGCCGGTCCCGAGTCTCTGCGGCGGGCGGTCCGGAGTGTCTGCCGAAGTCACACCCGGCTGCGGCGTCGCCACGGCCGGGGCTAGCCGGCGAGGCCGGGGAAGAAGATCTCGATCTCCCTCGCAGCCGACTCCGGCCCGTCGGAGCCGTGCACGAGGTTCTCCGTGAGGACTGTGCCGAAATCTCCCCGGATCGTTCCCGGCGGGGCTTCCGCCGGGTTTGTCGGACCCATGAGAGTCCTCACGATCTTCCAAGTGTCGTCGGGACCCTCGACCACGAGCAGCAAGGACGGGCCGCCCGTGATGAAGTCGATGAGATCCCCGTAGAACGGCTTTCCCTCGTGCTCGGCATAGTGCCGTGCCGCCGTCGGCGCGTCGATCGTCCGCAACTCGCCGGCGAGGAGCCTCAGCCCTTTGCGCTCGAGCCGGCCGAGGATGGTCCCGGCGAGGCCGCGTTCGACGGCGTCGGGCTTGCAGATGACGAGGGTTCTCTTCACGGGTCACGGACCATACAGGCTCAGCCGT
>JAJYVX010000184.1 GCA_021791795.1 Actinomycetes bacterium
AGGATCATCGCGGCGGCGGACATGCCCATGCCGACGCAGATCGTCGACACCTCGCATCGGACGTGCTGCATCACGTCGTAGATGGCCATGCCGGCGTACCCGAGGCCACCGGGCGAGTTGATGTAGAGGTTTATGTCCTTCTCGGGATCCTCCGCCTCGAGGTAGAGGATCTCGGCGACGAGGAGGTTGGCTATCTGGTCGTCGACCTCCTGGCCGAGGAAGATGATCCTGTCGCGGAGCAGGAGCGAGAAGATGTCGTAAGCGCGGTCGCCCCGCGCGCTCTGGTCGAGGACGGTCGGTATGACTGAGTGGCGAATGTCGAGTGCGGTCACTGGCTCTCTCCTGCCTCGCGGGAGTATCTCAGGTATAAGATACCGTCTACGATATGAGGGGATGCAAGGCAGATGAGCGAGGCGAACCGGCGCCACGAGTCGGTGTTCCCCGGCTTCCGGGAGATGGCTGCTCGCCGGCGGGCGCTCGTCGGGGAGCTCGAAGCGAGGCGTGTCGAGCTCGGGCTGACCCAGACGGAGGTCGCAGCGCGGATGGGTACGTCCCAGTCGGCCGTCGCAAGGATCGAGTCCGGTGAGGCCGACGTCAAGCTGTCGACGCTCGAGCGTTACGCGGCTGTCCTCGACGCCGCGATCGCCTGGAGGCTCGAGCGCGGCGGCCCGAGATGAGGAGAGCCCGATGAGCGATCTCTTCCGGTACGAGGGAGACGACTGGCTCGAGAGCCACTTGTTCGACAGGCGCGTGGTCGTGCTCCGCGGGCCGCTCGATGCCGGAGCCGCGACGCGGGTCGCCTCGAAGCTGATGACGCTCGACGCCACGTCGGACGACGCAGTGCAGCTGCAGGTGGACAGTCCGGGTGGGGGGCTCGAGGCGGGCTTTGCCGTCATAGACGTGATCGACGCCATGGGCGTCGCCGTCGAGGCGGTCTGCATGGGCCGTGTCGAGGGGACCGCCGTCGCCGTCGCGGCCGTGTGTGGGCGGAGGAGTGCGTTGGCTCACGCGCAGTTTCGCCTGGTCGACCCTGACGTCGAGGTGGCCGGCCGGGCGTCAGAGCTCGAGGCGCTCGTGGCCCACCACCGCGGGGCACTTGCCCGCTTCCACGAGCGCCTGGCGCAGGCGGTCGGGCGCAGTGAAGAAGTGCTCGGGGCGGATTGCCGGCGCGGGCTCTACCTGTCCGCTGCGGAGGCGCTCCGGTACGGGCTCGTGGACAAGATCATCGACCGGAGGCGGCCGATCAGGCCCCTGCGCAGTTGACGGCGTGCCGGGGCTCGCGCGAAGACGCCAGCCGCCACGCAGGTAGCTTGTCGACGTGGGGGCGTCGGCGCTGAAGACTCGAGCTGCGACCCGGGACGACCTGGCGGCGATCGCGGAGCTCTTCGGCTCTGTCGAGGAGGCGGTCCTCGGTCGCCCCTCGCGCCTGGACGCGGACGCAGTTGCCGGTTGGATGCCGAGGGTTCCCTTCGCCACGAACACCTGGCTCGTCGAAGAGGGAGGCTCGCTCATAGCAGGTGCCTTCGCTCATGCACCGGGCGAGCGCGGGGTCTCCGCCGGCGCCGTGCGTCCCTCGGCGCAAGGACGTGGCATGGGCCGGCGGCTCGTCGAGCTCACCGAGGAGCGGCTCAGGGATGACGGGGCAGCCCGTGTTCACGCCTGGACGATCGCAGGCGACGATGGGGCGCAGAGGCTCTTCGACAGCCTCGGGTACCGCGAAGCCCGCCGCTTCTGGGAGATGGCCATCGAGCTCGAGGACGAGATCCCGGAGCCCGCCGTAGCGATCGAGACCTTCTGCGAGAAGGACGCCCCAGGCTTCCACGCCGCCCTCGAGGAGGCGTTCGAGGACCACTGGGAGCATCACGTCGAGACCTTCGAGGATTGGTGGTCGAGGCAGCGCGCCTGGCCCGGCTACGACCCGTCGCTCTGGTTCCTCATCCGGCAGGGACCCGAGATCGCCGCGGTCGTCCGGAGCGACCCGAACCGTCAGGCAGCGGGCTTCGTCGGCGCTCTCGGCGTGCGGCGCCCGTGGCGCGGGCGCGGCTACGGGCGGGCGCTCCTCCTGCAAACCTTCGGTGAGTTCCGACGCCGCGGCATCTCCCGGGCGAGCCTCGGGGTTGACACGGCCAACCCGACCGGTGCGACCCGGCTCTACGAGAGCGTCGGGATGAAGGTGGAGATGGAGAGCGTTCTCTGGCAGAAGTTGTTTCGCTAGCTCGACTGCGGCAGCCTCGAAGTCCGCACGGACAGATCCAGGCCGTCCAGCCGTTCATCGGGCAAGGACCCACACTGGACTTAGAACACTTCTAACTCTATAGTCAGTCGAGACAACGCCGAAGGAGGCCGCGACATGAAAGAGCCAAGGCCAACCACGACCACCGCCGCCGGGATCCCGGTGGACAGCGACGAGCACTCGCTCACCGTCGGGCCCGACGGTCCCATCCTCCTGCAGGACCACTACCTGATCGAGAAGATGGCCCACTTCAACCGGGAGCGCGTACCCGAGCGGGTGGTGCACGCGAAGGGCGGGGGAGCCCACGGCTTCTTCGAGGTGACCCGCTCGGCTGCGAGCGACTGGACGAAGGCCGACTTCCTCCAGCCGGGGAAGCGCACGCCCGTGTTCGTTCGCTTCTCGACGGTCGCGGGCGAGCTCGGCAGTCAGGACACGGTGAGAGATCCGCGGGGTTTCGCCGTCAAGTTCTACACCGAAGAGGGCAACTACGACATGGTCGGCAACAACACGCCCGTCTTCTTCATACGTGACCCGAGCAAGTTCTCCGACTTCATCCACTCCCAGAAGCGCCGGGCAGACAACCACCTGCGCGACAACGACATGCAGTGGGACTTCTGGACGCTGTCGCCCGAGTCTGCCCACCAGGTCACCTGGCTGATGGGGGACCGCGGCATCCCCCGGACCTGGCGCAACATGAACGGTTACAGCTCGCACACGTACCTCTGGCAGAACGGAGGGGGCGAGAAGTTCTGGGTGAAGTACCACTTCAAGACGGATCAGGGCATCGAGAACCTGACCGGCGACGAGGCTGAGGCGCTCGTGGCGGAGGACGGCGACTTCCACATCCGTGACCTGTGGGAAGCCATCAGCCGAGGTGAGCAACCATCCTGGACGCTCAGCATGCAGGTGATGCCCTTCGAGGAGGCGGCGGACTACCGCTTCAACCCGTTCGACCTGACAAAGATCTGGCCGCACGAGGACTACCCGCTGCAAGAGGTCGGCCGCCTGGTCCTCGACCAGAACCCGGCGAACTACTTTGCCGAGGTGGAGCAGGCAGCCTTCGAGCCGTCGAACCTCGTCCCCGGCATCGGTCCGAGCCCCGACAAGATGCTCCTCGGACGGCTCTTCTCCTACCCGGACACCCACCGTCACCGGATAGGGCCGAACTACATGCAGCTGCCGATCAACGCGCCGAGGTCACCCGTGCACAGCTACCACCGCGCCGGCTCGATGACCTATGCGCCCGAGGGCGACCCCGTTTACGCACCCAACTCGTACGCCGGGCCGGCTTCGGATCCGTCGTCCGCCGTCCCGTCCTGGAGCGCGTCCGGTGAAATCGTGCGGGCGGCTTACACGAAGCGCCGGGAGGACGACGACTTCGTCCAGCCGCGGGCACTGGTGCGCCAGGTGATGGACGAGAGCGCGCGGGAGAGACTCGTGCGGACCGTCTCGTCCCACCTGTCGAACGGCGTGACGAGGCAGGTTAAGGAGCGGGCCTTCGACTATTGGCGAAACGTCGACGAGGAGGTCGGGGCGCGGATCGCGAAGGCGGTCAGCTGAGACACCTCAGCAGCGCCAGCTCCCCGCATCAGCTCCCGACGCTCGATACCGAGGCGGCGGAGCCGTCCGACGTGGCGGGCGCGAAATCGCTCGTGCAGTACATGCACTTCGTCGCGTCGATCGGCACCTGTGACATGCACCTCGGGCATGCCTTGGTCGGGGCCGGGTCGCCGAACACCGTCTTGCCCCGCTTCTTCATGTACGCCCGGTACGGCACCACGAGGAAGAAATAGATGACCGCCATGAAGATGGCGAAGTAGACGATGGCCGAGATGAAGGCCGCGAGGTCGATCCTCTGACCGTTGATGGTCCATCCGAGGCCGGTCGAGCTGGAGCCACCCGCAGCCGCGACGAGAGGCGTGATGATGTTGTCGGTGAAGGCCTTGATCAGAGTGCTGAATGCCAAAGCGACGACAAGGCCGACAGCGATGATGATGAGGTCGCCCTGCATGAGGAATTTCTTGAAGCCCTGCAGCATTCTGCTACCCCCTTCTCCACGACCGGTCCCGTGCACCGGTTCATCCACCCATCTTTGTCGCGAGGCGGTCCGGCAGCCAACGCATTGAAGGCGGGCGACCTCTCACGCCGCGACGATGACGCGTCTCGGCCAAGTCGCTTTGGGTCGCCTACCGACCTGTCGCGCCGCTGCCGCCACTGCCTCGCCGCTGCCGGGCGGATCAAGAGGCGAGCGGCAACTGCCGCGCCGAGGTCCTGCCGCCATTCGTCGAACGGTGGATGTCGCCCGTGCCTTCTTGTGGAAGGGGCCCATGCCCGCACCTGGCTACCGCCAAGCAGCGAGACGTCGAGGCGCACGAGATGCCGTCGAGCGAGACCACGTGGAGAGCCGCCTTTGTCCGGACCTGCCATGTCGCGCCGCCTCCTCGGAGGTGAGGTGAACTGAGCCGCGCTCGTGTGGCGCAGCCGGGATGAGGAGACGCGCCCGGAGCGACGAGAAGACGAGACTCGCTCGGTCCTCGGTGCAAGCAGATGCCGTGCCGCTCAGTGGCCGACAGCGGTGGTGATCAGGCGACCGAGACCGAAGGTGGTACCAGCGGCCGCGAGACCGAAGACGAGCTGCCGCAGCCCCGAGAAGAAGGCGCTCCGCCCCGTGAGGAGAGTGATCAGGGCTCCGATCAGGAACAGACCGGCTGCCGCCGAGGCGGCGGAGATCGCCACGGCTGCGAAGCCCGAGGCGCCTGCGAGGTACGCCACGAGCGGGACGACCGCGCCGATGGAGAAGAGCAGGAAGGAGGACGCCGCGGCGGCGTTAGGGGAGCCGCCCAGCTCGTCGGGGTCGAGGCCGAGCTCCTCGCGCACCATGGCGTCGAGCGCCGTCTGGCTGTCCTGCATGAGGCGTCTCGCCACCTCCTCCGCCTCGTCCTGCGGGAGGCCCTTCGCCTCGTAGATGAGAGCCAGCTCCTCCCGCTCCTCGTCGGGTACCGAGCGGATCTCGGCCGCCTCTGTCTTCACCTGGCGCTCGTAGAGCTCCCGCGCGCTCTGCACCGATATCCACTCGCCGATCGCCATCGAGCAAGCGCCCGCGAAGAGCCCGCTCAGTCCGGTGATGATCACCGATCTCGCTGCGAGACTCGCGCCCGCCACGCCCATGATGAGAGCGAGATTGGAGGTGAGGCCGTCGTTGGCGCCGAGGACTGCTGCCCGCAGCGTGTTCCCACCGACGGCCCTGTGCCTGCCTTCGAGCCTCGCCAGAGTCTGGCCAGAGACACCTTGCGGCGAACCGGACATGAGATACCGCAGCACGCGGGCGTGCGACCGCTCGTCGTCCCGCATCGTCGTGCCGCTCGTCTCGGCCTGGTCGTCGTAGCCGTTTTGATCCACCTGCTCGAAGGTCGCAACCGTGGGAAGCACGACCTTCGGGCCGAACGTCCGCGCGAGCCGCGACATGAGGCGGGCGCGCCAGGACGGGCGTCGCGGGCCCGGTTCGGCCCCGATCTCCCGCAACTGGTCCTCCCAGAAGGCGAGGTGCCGCTCCTCGATGGAGGCGAGTCTCGAGTACACCGAGGCGAGCCGCTCGTCCTTCTCGGCGCCCGCCATCGCACGGTAGACGGCCGCCGAGTCGATCTCGCCTTGCAGGTTCGACCGGTACCTCGTCTCGCGCTCCCGCGTGTCCTCAGGTCGTGCCGCGCCCTCGTCCACATCCCCATCCTGGC
>JAJYVX010000185.1 GCA_021791795.1 Actinomycetes bacterium
CGATCGACCTGCTCAGCGTCGTGAGAAGGTGCCTTCGAGGCCGAAATCAGGCCGGTAGGCGCCGAACTCGGGACTGAGAACATGGTGAGGGGCTCCTCGGTTGCTGGCTGGCTTGGACGCCGTCAGCTTCGGGGAGCCCTCCACCGAGATGGCGGACCCTTCAGGCCCACCACACCGCGCAGCGGGTGGAATCTCAGTGATCGAGGGTGGGGAAGTTCAGTGATCGGCAGCAGGGAAACGGAGACGCCTTGTAGGTGGCGATGAGGACTCGGTCCCAGGCGTCGATCAGCCCGGTGAAGCAGGCCGGCTCCCGGAGCAGCTCGGCCCGAGCGTTGGCGACCACGCCCTCGCCGTCGGCGCCGACCCTCATCCATGCCAGCCGACCGCTACGCTTCTTCATCCAGAGGGTGACTTTCCGTGAGGGGTTCTTGTTGTTGGAACACCCCAAGTTTCCCTTACGGAAAGGCCACTTTCGCATCTTTCAGGCCGCCAGCTCCGGGAACGATTTGACCTGGCAGGTCAAGGACGGCTCCGGGGCGTCATGGTTGGCAATTTGACCTGCCAACCCACCGAGCCAAATCGCCGACGCGTCACTGGTCGAGCCGCAGCAGACCGAGCCTGCCGGAGTCGGTGCAGCTGACGAAGGTAGCGGGCTCGTGGGTCACGACCGTGCGCGGGCAGGAGGATCGCTGGCCGTCAACACTCCACAGTCAGGCGGAGGCCTCGACGTTGTCGACCGCGGGTTGGAGCACGGAGGCTTGGACGACCGGTAGCGCCATCTTCGCACTCGTGATAGGAATCCAATCACTGCCGCTATCACCGGTGAGCAATCTCCGGTGGACCTCGAGCCTTGCCGTCAACCGAACACAGAGCTCCACGAGAAAGGCCGTCACGAGTACGGGCAGCTTCGCCGGCTTGCGAACGACGCAATCCGCCGCAGCCCTGAGCACGACCGACGTGCGCATCGTCGACGGCGTGTAGCCGTCGTTCCGGCGAACGAGCAGATGGCCTGCATGGATGCGGCTCCGATGCCGCATGTAATCGGCGAACTTCGTCGGACCGAAGTTGAGCACGGTTGCCTCGGGCACGTAGACGAGACCGTAACCGTTGTGCGTGAGCAATGCCTCGATCGAAACCTCGTCGGTGAGGGACTCTCCTTCGAGCCGCGAGAACACTCTTCGGAACAAAATGACCTCTCCCAACTTGGGCGCCCTTCTAGAAGCGAGGTCATGCAACTCCCACTGTAAGTGGACAAGAGCGTTGGAGAGCCCGCGCGCTTCGTTCTGAGGGCTCACACGGCCCCCTGCCATTCCGATCGACTCGTCCCTGAAGGCGTCAGCGAGCACCGTGAGCGATCCAGGGGCGAGAAGGACGTCGGCCGAGACGAGACCCAAAAGGGGTGTCGTGCAGTGGTCGAGGAAGAGATTGATGGCGTTCACCTTCCCCGTACGCCGAGGTTCCACTATGACGTCGACACGGTCGCTCGCTCTGGCGATCTCCTGCGCGAGGACATCGGTGCCGTCAGTACTCCCACTCACGACTACGACGACTCTCGCCAAGCGGTAGCTGCCTTCCGTCTCCGCCAGCAACGCCTGGAGGCATCTCCGGATGGTCAGGATCTCGTTGTGCGCCATGACACCGATGGTGAGGTGTTCGAGCAAGCTCGGTGCATCGCTAGGGGCCAAGCCCGATCGGGCGCCGACATCTGCGAGATGGAGCGGACGCACCGGCAACACTCGGTGCCGGCTACGGCGTGCTAGGGGCGCGACGAGCATCAGAGCAGCGCCCCCGCAGGCGAAGGCGATAGCAGGTGAGAGCGCTAACACCGGGCCGCCACTGCGAGTCAAGCTGTCGACCAGCAGCTCCGTAGCTATAGCCGTGACGAGAAAGGCTGATCCTTTGAGTCCCGACCGTCTCTCGAGGTTCAGCAAGACGGTCGCAGCAGCCACTCCGCATGCCGCAGCCGAGGTGGTGAGCTCGATCACCAGGCTGGTGGAGGGAGCGAAGCCGACACCGAAGACCCAAGCTGCCGCCGTCGGGGCGCCGAGGACCAGAGCGATCAGCCCACATGCAGTGACCGAACAGAGCACGATGAGGCTCACGAACTGACGATGTGCAAGCCGGGCGGAGACAATCCACGACGCTACGAATATCAGCACCATGGCGTTCACGGCCGTCTGTCCGGTCGCGAACTGACTCGCTGTGGCACTCGTCAGGTCATGCCGCGCGACAGCCACGGGGAGCGGTCCGAGGAGGAAGAGGCACACGGCCAGGACAGATATGCCGCCGTCGAAGGTCCCGACAGGGGAGCGCGAAGCAGGACTCGAATTCACCATCAGTTCGATTGCTCTCGTCGACGGCGTCCTTCCCGCGACGACCCAGTTCACGCAGGCCATCGCAAACAGCGCCAAAGTGGACGTGAGCAGCACCACGTCGTCGGGATGCACCTTCAGGCCTATCGGCAGCGCCAAAGAGATCCTGCCCACCTGGGTCACGACGGTGGTCAAGGCGAGGGTACCGAATCTTCCTTTCGACAGAAGCATTCCCATCGGAACTGCCGAGACGATCGACACGAGGAAGTAGCCGAGCGCAGCCGCGACGGCAACCGTCGAGGAGGCTCTCAGGTAGTGAGCGATGGCCGGAGCTGCGACGGCCAGTCCACCGAGAACGAGGAGCACTGGGGCGGTTGAACGCGCCGCCGAAGACAGAGCCTCGAGTCGCAGCTCTCCCGTGCGAGAGACAATCGTATAGGCAAGCCAGGCGCACAGACAGCCCGCCACCACACCGAGAGACATGAGTGCGCTCACGAGCGCGTAGAGCCTGATGCCCGCCTCATGGGCGACCACGATGTTGAACGCAGAGTTGCCGAGCAACCCGACACCGGCCAAGGCGACCACGAAGAACGACACAGACCTAACCTGACTGCGCCGCCTCACCGTGTAGCCGGTGGTCATCCAGTCCCCTCTGCCCGCGCCCCGAAAGCTCACGCTCAAAGATTCACCATAGCCAAGGGCGGGATCCTCGGCAACACTTGATGTTCACCGTCCACGACGTGCAACAACTACGCTCGCGGAGTGAGGAGATCCGCCGTTAGGGGACTTTTCCTCTCTCAGGGGTCATCGATAGCTTTGTACCATCGCTCGCTCGCGGGCCGATTCCGTTAGCCCGTCAGCCGCCACCGAATGGTCCATCCACCAGGCACTAGGGAAAGGCTCGGCGCGGCTCCCCGCCGTCGGCGCTTGCCAAGGTCGCTGCTGCGGCGGGGAGCCGGACGCGACGAACGCCTCGTCAGCTCCGACTGGGCTGGCGTACGCCTCTACGTGGTCGTCGGACTTGCGGTCCGCTTGCTCCTCGCCCCCTTCACGAGTTGGGAGAAGGACGCGTCCGTGTGGCTGCAGGCAGCGGCGTCCGGGGCCTATCACATCGGTTTGTACGCGAGACCGGTGTTCAGCTACCCGCCGTTGTTCGGCAGCATCCTTCAGACCTTGGGGGAGGTCCTCGTCGCCGTCGGTCTGCCCGTTTCGAGTTTCAGCCGTTTCGTCCCCGCCGTCGAGCCCCTCGTAATTCACGGACGATTCTCCCTCTATGTGACGTCACCGCTGTTCAACGTGGCGCTCAAGTCGATCCTCTTCTCCTTCGACTTCGGCACCAGTATTCTCACCGCCGCCGTGGTACGCGAGCTCACGGGGGACCACCGTCTCGCTCGTAAGGCGTTCCTTCTCGTCTTCCTCAATCCCTTCGTGATCTTCGAGTCGAGCGTGATGGCGGGCTTCGACATCGTCGTGGCCTTCAGCCTGGTGCTCGCCTTGTACTGCGCCGTCACCCGAAGGTGGTTCTGGTGCGGAGCAGCGCTCGCCATCGGCACGGCTACCAAAGTCGCGCCGGTGCTGCTCGTGCCGCTGGCACTGCTGTGGGCGTTGCTGAACCACGAGGTCGGCGAAGGTGGGCGTGAGTCGCCCGACACGAGAAGAAGTCCTCTCAAGATTCGGCCGGAGGGGTTGCGTGGCGCACTTCTTCTCGTCGTCGGCTTCGCGGCCACGGGCGCGATAACTGCCCTATCGGTGTTCTGGTCGAGCTCACTTGGCGCCACGGTGCAGACGGTCTCGGCTCGCTATGTGAACGGTGCGCCAGCAACGGGAGGCTTCAGCCTCTACGGCCTCGATCTGTTCAGAGGACTACAGGCGTTGGGTCGATTCGCCACGGCAGACGCAGCGCCCGCTCACGACATCGGCCTCGGCATTGTAGGAGCCGTCGTCGTCGCTACCCTCGTTCTCTTCGCCCGGCATGGCATCACGGCTCGTCGAATCGTGGCTGCTTCGGTGGCGGTCCTCGCAGTCCTCTACCTGACGACCCCGCTCGTTCAGCCCCAGTATCTGCTCTGGGTTCTGCCGCTGCTCATCGTCATGCATCTGTCCACAAGGCGACTACGCCTTCCCCTCCTCGTGTTCTCGATCGCTCCGATCGTCGTGTTCCTGTTCGCGTGGGGGCCGGCAGCTGTCGCCTTTCCTCTGGCAGCTTTCACCAGCGTCGCCTCCACGACCACGATCACGTCCGCGATCACTTCGTGGGCGGCCAACCTCGCGGGGGGTGGGTTCGCGGTAAAGGCGACGGCCGTACCGGGTGCGCTCATGACGACCGCGGTCCTCATCGCCGAACTCGATCTCCTGTGGGCGGCCTTCGGGACTCTCCTTGGAAGGACTGTGCCAGATCGGCGTCGTTCCCCGGGCACGATGAGCAACGGGGAGAGCAGACGAGCCGCATCCACCTCGCGGCCAGCGGCGTTCCGCCTCGGGCAGGTGCTGGCCGGCGCCTCGCTGGCGGCCTCTCTTGTCGCGGCCTTCACCATCGGTACCGGCAAGCCCGTCGCGTCGGTCCGCCTCGAACAAGCATCGACGTCGGCTGACGAACTCAGCCTGGCCGTAGGTGTCGTTCCGAGCGCGGCCCAGTCGGCGGTCCGGATGGTCGCATTCCGCGTCCGTCCGGAGACTGTCCCGCTTAGCCGCATCTTCGTCTTCGAGGACATGGCCATGCGCTCGACGGGGACACCCGCTTCAGCGAGCGCGGCGCTCGTCACGCATCTGCGAGACGAGCTGGTTGTTCGTCGTCTTCCCGTGAGTGTCAGGTCGATAGGTCCGGCGCAGTTGCACACCATGCTGCTCACCCCGTCGTCCGCCGCGGGTACGGCGGTGATCGATATCGCCGGCGCGCTCCCTGCGTCTGACGGGGGCAAGTCCGCCGACCTGTTTCGTCCGTGGCTTTCGCGAGGCGGAGTGCTCGTCTGGTCGGGAGAGCTGCCGGCAGGCATCGTCAGCTGCCCGCGACAGTCGTGTCCGCGAATCCGTCGACGCAGCTTCCAGACGGCTCTTCCAACGCCCACTCCCATGAGCATGGCCCTTGGCATCTCGTTTCGCATGGCCGCCTTCGGACTTCCCGACTCGTCACTCACCTTCATGGGGGGCACTGCTCTCGGATGGTCGGGAAGGGGCGTCTCATCGGTATCCGCCATCCCCGCCGGTCGAGGGGAGATTCTCCTCTTCTCGTCTCCGATGCTCGAGTCTGACTTCGGCACCGAGGATCTGACTGCGCTCCTCATGACGAACGCCTATGCAGCTTCATCAGGTCCCATCTGGACGACGAAGAGCTTGCCGTCAAGGGCAGGCCGCGGGGTGACGATCCGATGGGATCTTCGTCTTCCGGCGCGGGTTGGGCGCTCGTCACGCGTGAGCGTCGTCGTGATGGATCCAGACCACTTCGGTATCATGCTTCGCTCGTTTCTGGTCACGGTGCGAAACTGAACGAGATCACGGGCCCTGCAGCCCCGCCATGAGGAGAAGCGGCAGACATCGCACCGCCGGTGACCTGCGCCGACAGCCTCGACAGGCGGAAGGCGTCCCCTGTCTGTCAGGCTGATCGGAAAATGACTCGAGTTGTGCGCGCGTGTGGGGCGGG
>JAJYVX010000186.1:0-2470 GCA_021791795.1 Actinomycetes bacterium
GCGCACGACGATCACGGCGAGCACCACCACCGCTGCGATCCACGCGAACTGCGGTGCCGCCCCGACGAGCACGGCGAGCCAGAGCACCGGGGCGTAGCGACGTGCCCCAGTCGCTTCCGGCGCTGCGAGGAGGGAGGAGACGAGGAAGGGGAGGAGCGCAAAGCCGGCAAGGACGAAGAACTGCCCGGCGGTGGCGCGCTCGAAGGCGAACGGCGAGAGCGCGTAGAGGAGCCCCCCCCCGAGCCGGGCGGGGAGGCTGCCCCCCACGAGGCGACTCGCCGACCAGGTGGCGAGGGGGAGGACCGCAGCGGGCACCAGCCAGGAGCCGGCCGCACCGGCCAGGTGGACGAGGCCCGTGGTGACGAGGCCCAGGGGGAGCCCGGCGACCACGCCGCCGGAGAGGCCGTAGGTGGAGAGTGGAGGGAAGGCCTGGCGGGGGCCGCTCGACCAGTCAAGGAGGAGGAGCCAGCCCCCGTGGAGGAAGGGGGCAACGAGGGCGGCGATGGTGGCGAGGACGCCGGCGACGAGCGCGGGCGCGTTCCTGGACCACGCTCGTGCCGCAAGGGTGCTCACGCCGGCTCCTTCGACACCGTCGGACCGTACCCGGACGGCGGGCCGTTCGCGGGCACTGGCCGCCCGATCTCTCCCGACGGGTGGCGAAGTCAGCCTCGCGGGGTCCCAGCGGTGCGGCAGCGAGCCTCGTGACCAGCGATGGCGGCGCGGTACACCTCGAGCCACTGTTTGGCCACCGCGGGGGGCGAGAGCGTCGCCCGAGCCCACCGAGCTGCTCGGGCGCCCACGGCTGCCGCGTGGTCGGGGCTCGCGAGCAGGGTGCCGAGGCGGTGTGCGAGCGCGTGCTCGTCGTCGATCGGCACCAACCAACCCGTCTCGCCCTCGACGACCAACGACCGGGCGCCGCCGTTCGCGGCACTCACCACCGGGAGGCCGAACGCCATGGCGTCTGCCACCGCGAGGCCGAAGGACTCCGAGCGGCTCATGGTCACGTAGATCGTTGCCCGCGCCATGGCGTCGCGCAGCGCTTCCTTGTCGAGCCAGCCGAGGAAGCTGACCGCATCCCCGAGACCGAGCTCGCCAGCCAACCGGCGGAGTCGGGCTTCCTCCGGCCCCTGCCCTGCGACCAACAGGGTTGCACTGCTCCCGGCCGAGCGAACGAGGGCGAGCGCAGCAATGACCTTGTCGACCGCCTTGCGGCGGATCAGCAGTCCTGCAGTCAGCAGGACGGGGGGACCTTTAGGGGCGCTGAAGCCGCTGAGGGGTAGAACCGACAGCGGATGAGGGATGAGGTGGATCCGCTCCCGAGGGACGCACTCAGCTCGGACAAGGGCGGCGGCCGCGCCATCAACCGCAACGACGGCGGCCGCGCGACAGAGAAGGCCTCGGTTCCACCTAGCCAAGGCCGGACCCGCGAACGACGAGAGGATCGCAGTCCCGCGCTCGGCTCCGGCACCGAGCCGAGAGTGAGCGGGCGACTCGGCAGCGATGACCTGTTCTCGATAGCCGGACTCGTCGTCAGAAACCCAGCTCTGGGGGCTCTGCACGGGACCGATGACCACAGGCAGGCCACGGCGCCTCGCCAGCGCTGCGACCCCGGACTGCGTCCGGCTGAGCGCGAACGGGAGTCCGATGTGCACGACGTCGACGCTCTCCAATAACCTCCCTCGGGCCACGGCCAGCGTGGTCTTGGCGGGGAGCGCCGCGCTCCCGAGCAGCTCGCCGCGACGCCGCCCGACGGGGATCAGCCGAAGTCCTGGTCGCGACGCGACGAGTGCCTCCTCGACGAGCGCAGTGACGGCGAAGCCGGACTCCAGCTCCAGGAGCTGTTCGAAGACGGTGGGGAGCCATCCGTCCTCGGATTCGGGAGCGGATCTCCAGGTCCGACACGTCGGGGCGCACAGAACTCGGAGGGGAGATGGGGTCATCCCGGTGTGGTCTCCGCACGCGACCAGCGAGCGGCTTCGCTTCGGTGTTTCGCTTCGCAACAAAGAGCAACCCCGAGTGGTTCCGCCAGTGCTGGACCGTGGCTGGGATGTGGCTGGGTCGGCCCGCTCCGATGCTCGCAGGGCTCGAAGCCCGCCCGAGCTCGAGAGATCCCCGCTGGGAGGACCGATGGCGCGTCCTCACTGATCAGAGCGACGTGCCTACGTCGGCGAAGCCTGCGACCAGACGCCTCGCCAGGAGGACGACGAAGCCGTCTTCTTCGAAGAGCTGCCGGAGGACTGCCACCCGGGGGTGGCTGGCTGGGGGGAGCTCCCGCCACCCGTTCGCTCCGGTGTCGGATAGTGGGGTTGTGATCGGGGTCACAGGACCTCCCCAGCCCTCGCTGCTCAACGTGAGACTTCCGGCGGAGCACCGGTTCGAAACTGCTCACCGGAGCAGCTGTGCCATGCCGAGGCCGCGAACCCGGCCGGGTTCGTGCCAGCCTACTCGGAACCCGAGCCCCACGAGGTGC
>JAJYVX010000186.1:2480-5943 GCA_021791795.1 Actinomycetes bacterium
AATGCCCCGGGACGGGATGGTACTCGAGCAAGATGCAACGGACCGATTCCCAGAGCGTCGCGCTCGACTCCAGCACGATCTCGTACTCGCCTCCCTCGCAGTCGAGCTTGACCAGATCAGGGGGTCCCCCGAGCGAGAACGCGGTCGCGATGTCGACGACCGGAACGTCGATCCGCTCGGTGGCGTCTGGGACGAGCGCAGGCTGCAGCGTCGCCTGACCAGACCCGGCGACTGTCCGTAAGAGCTGCGCGCTGCCGGCCGCGGCCCCGACAGCGGCCCGGTGGAACGTGACCCGGTCGGAGAGCCCATTCGCCTCGATGTTCCGCGCGAGGTATCCGGCGGTCTCAGGGGCGGGCTCGAAGCACGTGACAGTCGCACAGCGGTATCGCCACGCGAGTGTGATCGCAAAGGAGCCGACATGCGCCCCGATGTCGACTACCCGCAGCGTGTCGGAGCGCTGGCCTTCCCAGGGGAGCCGATCCAGCTGGTATGCGTCGTCGACGAGCACCTCGAGAACGGGCCAAGATGACGCGCTCCCTCGCGGTGTCCGGAGAGTTGGTCCCGCCCGCGCTGTCACGACCAGGTCGCTCGGCAGGAGGGCGGCGGTCCCGGGGACGTGCCCGAGGGCGACGACGGCGGCCGCGCGGGCTCCGTTCTCGCAGCGTCGCACTAGCCGGGCCGATTCCAAGGTCTTCCCCCAGGCGCTACGGGCGACCCTGGATACCCACGGGCGTTCGGTGGTCGTCCGATCCTCAGGCTCGGGGTCGGAAGGAGCGCGCAGGGCGGTTCCGATGGGTGCTTGGCGCGGATCCAAGGGGAGCTCCTTGGTCGAAGCAGACGTATTCCAGCGGTCTTCGAAGGGGGCGGGGCTGTAGCGGTGCATCGCTGCTGCAGCCGCCCTGGCCAGGGCGTACGCGGGCAGCCCGAGTGGCTCGCGCCTCGCGGCGTGGACAATCGCGCACACCCGCTCGCGATGCGCCGCGGTGCCCGGCGGGGAAGGCACCTGTGTCCCCATCTCTCGCTCCGCAGCGAAGGCGCGATAGGTCTGGAGGTAGAAGTCGTGCCAGCTCCCGGCCGGGAGCACCGCCACGGTGGCCGACTCGATCGAACAGTGAGGCGCCCCCTCGAGCGCCACATAGGCCGCGAGCTGGGTGTCATCCGCCACGAACCCTTCGCGCCACCTGAAGCCGGCCAGCCTCGCGGGGCGGATGGCGAAGAACGGTCCCTCGGCGCGAATCGCCGAAGGGCCGGCGCTCCGGGCCAACTCCTCCACCACGACGAGTTGGAACCGAGACGCGAGCCGCCGTCGCCGCGGTCCACTCGGGATGCAGATCCCCCACGCCACCGCGAGGGTGGAATCGGACACGAAGGGGGTGATCAGTGCTGCGAGCGAGCGCCGCTCGACGCGGGCGTCAGCGTCACAGACGACCATGACTGCGTCCGAAGGTCCGTCTTCCAGAACGTGGCGCCGGGCCCCCTCGAGCTCAATGGCCTTCCCGAGCCGGGTTGCGCTCCGCCAGATGGTGAGCGAGACGTCCGGATGGTCTCGACCCCACGCCCCGGCTCGCTCCGCGGTCGAGTCGGAGGAGGCGTCGTCGAGCACGATCCACTCGAGCCACTCGGCCCCCTGCGGGAGGGGGGCGTTGCGGAGCGCATCCAGGCAGGCGCGAATAGTCCGCTCCTCGTTGTAACAGGGAACGACGAGCGTGCAGGGAGTCACCGGGTTTCCTCCAAAACGGGGTCTCTCGCAGCGACGAGGCTGCCAGGTGCTGGATGCGAGGCTCGAGCGTCCGTGCCGGGAGCGACGCACGCACGCAGTACCTGTTCCCACGCAGTCGACACCGCGCGCTCGCCGTGGTGTGCCTCGAGCCACCGAGACTGGGCCGTGGCGAGCAGCGCCCGCTCGTCGTCGCGCTGCTCTCGGCCGATGACATCGAGGACGGCACCTGGCAGCGCGTCGAGCGGGACCGAGATGACCCCCGGTGCGTCCTCGATCCCCTCGAAGGCAGCTCGAGTCCCGACGACCGGCTTCCCGTGGGCCAGGTAGTGGAGCACCTTCGTCTTCACGCCCGCCCCGCTTGCGAGCGGGGCGAGGCAGAGATCTGCCGTTGCGATGACGGCGTCGACGTCCGGGACGAAGCCGAGTCCGACCAGGGTGCACGCGATCGTCTGCGTCGACGCGAGCGTCTCGACCACCCGGTCCGTTCCTTCGCCGACCAGGACCAAGGAGCTGTTTGCCGGGAGGAGGGGCGCGAGCGTCGTCACGAGCCACTTCGCAGCGACAGCGTTGTGCTTCCCTAGTGTTGCACCCACGAAGACCAGTCGTGGACCAGTGGTGGAAGGGTCAGGGTCTGGAGTGGTTGGTCCCGAGGGCGCATCGCTGCTGGCGACCACCCGCTCGCCCCGGCCGCCATTGCCTCTCGGCGGCGGGTGGGTGGCGCGGAGGGGCGGCGCGTGTGGGACGACGAAGACCTTGTCGCGACAGGTGGGGAAGTACGCCCGCCAGTGCACCGCCTCGGCCTCGCTGATCGCAACGACTGCCGCGCTCGACCTCGCGGCGAGCTGTTCCAACACCCACCACGCGCCGAGCCGGGCAAGGACTGCGGGACACGGCGGGAGGCGGGAGTAGTGAAGGGTCTCGCATTCGTTCGTGTCCCAGAGGATCGGTAGTCGGCGTCTGGCGAGGAGCACCGCTGGCACCAGGAGTGCCGACTCCACGACGATCGCGTCCACCTCGCGAGCGAGCATCCGGACGACGCGAACGAACTCCAAGGAGAACCCGAGCCGAAGTTGCCTCCGGAGGGTCCGGATGGTGTCTGGCTCCCCGCTCCGGCCGGTGCGGGTCTCGGGGGAGGTACTGACGAGCGAGACCCGGATTCCCAGTCCAGTCAAGCTCCGCACGGTGGCGTTCGCACGCACGGGGAGTCCGGAGTTGGGTTGGAGGACCGGCCCGAAGGAGACGACCGCGACTTGCGTGGGGAGCGCCTCCTCGCCAGCCGGCGTGTGATCCTGGGTTCGAGAAAGACGCGTGTTCGAGACACCGCCGCCCGTTCGACTCCGGAGAAGCCCGAGCCCGGCCGCGACCGCTTCGCCGGTCTTGAGGAGCACGAGCCCCGCCCCCAGGAGAGGCCCGCGGCTGAGGAGCAGGCTCGGTCGACGCAGGTAGGGGCGATCGAGTGCCTGGAGGCTCGCCTGGCCATGCGTCCGGACGTACTCGCCAAGCCCTGGCCCGTAGTAGGCCTTCTTTCGCCACAGGTCGACGAGGGTCGGCCGACCCTCGTCGTGCTCGATCATCGCGGTCACCCGTTCGACCGGTGCAAGCCGGCGAGCGCGGCCGCTGAGGTCCCAGTCCTCGGGGCCCGGGAGGCCGTCGGCATCGAAGCCTCCCGCCTCCTCGAACACCTCCCGCCGGAAGAACCGGGCCGCCTCGATGCTGTCGCTCCCGACGTAGAAGGAGCGCTCG
>JAJYVX010000187.1 GCA_021791795.1 Actinomycetes bacterium
GGGATCGGAGGAACCGCACAAGCAGACCAGTTCCGTGCCGAGGGCCTGCCGACGACGGTGTTCATCAACGGCAAGGGCCACATAGTGGCGATGGCGCTCGGTGCGGTGACGCGGTCGGAGCTGCAGAGGTGGATCTCCGAGCTCGTCACGGGGCGCCCGCTCAAGCAGTGAGACCTGAAACACCCTTCGGCTCGACGGTCCAGGTCTAGGCTCAACCCTGCTCGTTTCGTGCGCGCCGGTACGCTCCCGAGGTGATGACGCTTTCTCTCGCCGAGGCGACAGCGCAGCTCATAGGTCCAGGTCAGATGTTCGAGGTCATCGAGGAGCCAGTCGACGGCGCACCTCTCAAGACCTGGAAGAACTGCCCCCCGTCGCTGAGGTCGATCCTCGAGCTGTCCGCCGCCTACGGAGACACGACCTACCTCGTGTACGAAGACGACCGTATGAGCTTCGGGGAGCATTTCGCCGCGGCGGCTGGTTTTGCTCAAGTGCTGCAGGAGCGGTTCGGCGTCGGCGTCGGCGACCGGGTCGCGATCGCCATGCGCAACTACCCGGAGTGGGTAGTGGCCTTCTGGGGGGCGGCGGCTGTCGGCGCCGTGGTGGTGCCGCTGAACGCTTGGTGGACCTCGTCCGAGCTGGCTTACGGACTGCAAGACTCCGGGACGAAGGTCGCTGTCCTCGATGGTGAGCGCATGTCCCGGCTGCGTGGCGAGATCGACCAGCTGCGCCGAGGCGGCCTCGAACAGCTGATCGTCGTCCGCCCGGAGGACGCTCACGAGGTGGCGGAGATGCCTTCCGGTGCCGAGCTCTTCACCGAGCTGCAGTCGGCGTCTCGGAGGAGCCTGGCCGCTCCGGCGTTACCGGAGGTCGCGATCGGTCCGGACGACAATGCGACGATCTTCTACACGTCGGGAACCACGGGCCGGCCCAAGGGCGCGCTCGGCACGCAGCGCAACATCTGCACGAATCTGATGAGCCTCGGCTTCATCGCGGCCAGGAGTCAGCTGCGAGCCACAGAGGAGCAGAAGGCAGCCATGTCGAGCGGTGGCTCGCAGAACGCCCACCTGCTCTCCGTGCCCCTCTTCCACGCCACCGGCTGCCACGCGATCCTCGTCGCGAACACCGCTGTGGGCGGCAAGCTCGTGATGATGCGGCAGTGGAACCCGGAGCGAGCGCTCGAGATCATCGAGAGGGAGCGGATCACCATCTTCGGCGGAGTGCCGACGATGGTCTGGCAGGTGCTCGACTCCCCCGACTTCGACAAGCGCGACACGTCGAGTGTGAAGTCCGTCGCCTACGGAGGGGCGCCAGCTCCCCCGGAGCTGGTGAGGCGGATCAAGCAACATTTTCCCGTCGGCAATGCATCGAACGGGTACGGGCTCACCGAGACGTCGTCCGTCGCCACCATGAACTCGGGCGACGACTACGTGAACAAGCCGGACAGCGTCGGGCCGCCGGTTCCCGTCTGTGATGTGCGTATCGTCGGCGCCGACGGTGCCGTCCAACCGGTGGGGAGCATCGGTGAGCTCTGGATCAAGGGGCCGAACGTCGTGCGCGGTTACTGGAACAAGCCGGAGGCGACTGCCGAATCGTTCGGAGGTGGCTGGTTCAGGACAGGTGACGTGGCCAGGGTGGACGAGGAGGGTTTCGTCTTCATCGTCGATCGAGCCAAGGACATGGTGATACGCGGCGGTGAGAACGTCTACAGCGTCGAGGTCGAGGCCGCCCTCTTCGAGCACCCGACAGTCGCCGACGCGGCCGTCATCGGGGTGCCTCACCCGGTCCTCGGCGAGGAGGTCGCTGCCGTCGTTGTCCTACGTCCCGGCGCCAAGGCCACGGTGGATGAGCTGCGAGCGCACGTGGCCGCACGCCTGGCCGGCTTCAAGGTCCCGACGTACGTCTTCTTCCGGGACGAGCCAATCCCGAGGAACCCGGCAGGCAAGGTGTTGAAGCGCGAGCTGAGGGAGGAGATAGCCGGATGACAGGCAAGGGGTTCTCCACGAGGGCGGTGCACGGCGCCGCCGCCCCACCGACCGTGCAGCAGCCGGCGAGCGTTCCCATCTACCAGACCTCGACCTGGCGGTTCTCGAGTTCTGAGGAATTCGCCGAGGTGCTCGCCAGCGCGCGCCCGGGTCACGCCTACGGTCGGGGCTACGGCAACCCGACCGTGGAGGCCTTCGAGAGCGTCATGGCCGATCTCGAGGAGACGGAGGCAGCCTTCGGGTTCTCGTCCGGTGCCTCCGCGATCTTCACGACCTTGCTGCTGCTCGCTCGCAGGGACGGGGCAGGGCCGGGACGGATCGTCGCCAGTCGCCATCTCTACGGGGGCACGTACTCGCTCTTCGCGGAGGTCATGCCCACTCTCGGCATAGAGGTCGATCTCATCGACGCGGCCGATCTCGATGTCGTGGCCGGAGCGCTCGAGGGCGCGAGCGCGTTCTACTGCGAGACGATCGCCAATCCCTTGTGCAGGGTGCTCGATCTCCCCGCCCTTGCAGAGCTATGCCGCGAGAAGGGGGTGCCAACTGTCGTCGACAGCACGTTTGCATCGCCCTGGCTGTGCGCGCCGTCGTCGTTCGGTTTCGACTTCGTCGTTCACTCCGTGACCAAATTCATCGCCGGTCACAGCGACGTGATCGGCGGTGTCGTGTGCTGCTCGGCCGAGGATCGGAAGCGGATCCGGCACCTGGCGATCGAGGTCGGCGGAGCGATGCAACCATTCGACGCTTGGCTCACGGTACGGGGTCTCGAAAGCCTCGACGTGCGGATCCGCCGCCAGTGCTCGAACGCCCAGCTCTTGGCCGACGCTCTCGCCGAGGATCAGCGCATCGTGGTTGTGCACTATCCCGGTCTGACGGGTCATCCGGACCATGAGACCGCCCGGCGGCTGTTTCGCCAAGATGCGTACGGGGGGGTGCTCAGCGTCGAGGTTGACGGAGGTGTGGACGAGGCAGTTCGCTGGTGCGACGCGCTGCAGGTCGCCTGGATCGGTGCGTCACTCGGTGGTGCCCACACCCTCGTCTGTCACCCGGCGTCGACCACGCATCGCCAGGTGGCGCGGGAGAGTCGCCGGGAATTCGGTCTGGCCGACGGACTTGTCCGCATCAGCGCCGGACTCGAGGACGGCGGGGATCTCGTCGACGACTTCGTTCAAGCGCTGAAGGCCGTCTGAGTCCGAGGATCGGCGGCCCCTGGCGACCTTCCTGGCGACCTTCTCGACTGCTCCTGCTCGTGGGTTCTCTGCAGCCCGACGGGTGAGTCGCGCTCTTTCCCTGACGCCCGCTTCGTCCGCCCGCCCCCAGCCCTCCGGGCGTCTTGGCGCACCGGAGAGCTCCCTTGTGGACCTCCGGTCGGCCATGACGGACGCACTCGAGAGCGCGCTGGCCGTCGCCCGCTGCCCTGTCGAAGCGGTCCGCCGCCTCGGCGTAGTTGGCTCCTTTCCCCGCCCGGCTGGAATCCGCACAAGCGGGCGTTCGCCTTGGCCCGTCGATCGCCTACGATCGGGCGGCGACGTCAGAGCCGACAGAGGGCCGGCACGAATGTCCTCCCACGCCCGGGTAGCTCAGCCGGTAGAGCAGCGCACTCGTAATGCGCAGGTCAGGAGTTCGAGTCTCCTCCCGGGCTCGAAGCGAAGCCCCAGCTGCAACCCATTGTCGCCGGAAGAGTTCGCTCCTCCTCGAGCCGCATCCCGCACCTCGCATCTCCCCTCGACAGGCGCCCCGGCACGACCTGGTTGACACTCGCATTGCGTTGAATCGCAAAACGTAGTACTTTCGCCGGCATGGTCTCTTTCGGGAGGACCCGCCAGGAGGGTGTCTCCAAGCTGAACGGCCCGCCGCTCCTGGTCGTCATAAGCCTCGCGTCGGGGCCGAAGCACGGCCACGCTCTCATGAAGGACATCGAAGCCTTCTCGGGTACCCGGCTCGGCGCCGGCACCCTCTACGGCGCGATAGCGCGCCTGGAGGAGCGAGGGCTCATCGCCGCCTTGCCGGAAGACGACCGGCGACGCCCGTACGAGCTCACGCCGGCTGGTGCTGCGCTGTTCCGCGAGGTCATGTCCGACATGGATCGCATCGTCGAGGTGGGGCGGACCCGCCTCGCGTTGCTGGGCGGGCCCTCCGGTGCTCGGCGCAGGTGAGCCCGGGCGGCGAGGCAGGGCGTGAGCCCGCGCCGGTACCGAGTTCTTCTGCGTGTCTTTCCCCGCGACTGGCGACAGCGCTACGGCCCCGAGCTGCTCCGCACTCTGGAGGATGACTCGGGTGGGCTGCTGCGCCCGGGGTTGAACCTGGTGCACTCTGGCTTTGCTGAGCGGGTGAGGCAGTTCCAGCACCTGACTTGGAGCGGGGTGCGGTTCGCCCGGGGGCGGGCCCTGGCGCTCGCAGCCGGGCTGACAGTCGCTGCCGTCGCCTTCTCGCTTCTCACTGCGTCGGTCGACGTCGACAGCGCGCAAATCCGTGGGACCGTCGGATCCCACTGGCGGGGTGCCTACGACCTTCTCGTCCTTGCCGTCCGGTACGGCCCAGTCCGCTCGAGCGAAGACGACGGTGCTCGAACACGCGAACTACCTCTCACCGTTCTCATCCGGGCCGTCGGCGAGTTCGACCCGTACCGGCTGCCGGGTTTCGCTGGGACCGTCTCGCCGCTTGCGAGTTATCGCGCTCCCCTCCTCACCGGAGCGGACGGGGCGAGCTCGGCCGCACTGCGCGGCAAGGCCCTCGAGCCGGACGGGAACATCGCCGGCTATGCGCAACAACCGCCTCTCCTTCTGACCACGCTCGCAGGAGCAGTGACGCTGGAGACGAACGCGGCGAGCAACTCGAAGATGGCGGCGCAGCAGGCGAGGGCTCCCATCGGATCGATCAGGATCAGGGTGTCCGGCTTGCGCGGGTCCGTTCCGGAGAAGCTTGCCAAGATCGCCGCCATCGGCGAGGAGATCAGGAAATCCACCGGTCTCACCGTGATCGTCACCGCCGGCTCGTCGCCCGAGGCAGTGAGCGTGATCCTTCCGAAGAGTCGCTACGGCCGACCCTCGCTCGACCTCAAGGAGTCGTGGACGGCCGTGATGGTCGCTCTCGTGATACTTCGCGAGGCCGACCGTGAGAGCATCGCCCTTTTCGTGCTCATCCTCGTCGTGTGCGGGCTCTTCCTCGCAAGCGCCGCGCTCGCGGGGGTGCGCGGCAGGCGGGAGGAGATCGGAGTTCTTCGGGCGCTCGGATGGGGCCGCCTCCAGGTGTTCGCCCTCGTGCTCGGGGAGGTCGCCATGCTCGGACTGCTTGCCGGACTCGTGGGCGCCGCGCTGGCCGTGGCGCTCATCCACGGCCTCGCCCTCGGGGTGCCGCTCTGGCGAGCGGTGCTCGTGCTGCCCGTTGCGGCCGTACTGGCACTCGCGTCCGGCATGGTGCCTGCGTGGACGGCTGCCCGGATCGAACCGGCCGGATCACTCCTACCGGCGGCGAGGTCGCCACGAAAACGTGCTTGGCCTGCTCGTTCCATCACGGGCCTTGCCTTGACCCATGTCGCCCGAGTTCCGGGACGCGTGGCTCTCGCTACGACCGCTCTCGGAGCCGGCGTGGCCGGCTTGGCCGTGCTGTTCGCAGCGCAAGCTTCGTTCACGTCCTCCATCGGCGACAGCGCGTTGGCCGGGCTCGTGACGGCTACGGCGCGAGGCACCGACGTCCTTTCGGCCGCGCTGGCAGTAGGCCTCGGCGCCTGTGCCGTGGCGGACGTGACGTATCTGAACATGCGAGAGCGTGCAGGAGAGCTCGCATCCCTCGCTGCAGCCGGTTGGGGAAGGCTCGAGATCGGCCGGCTCCTCGGGGCCGAGAGCCTGATGACGAGTGTCCTCGGCGCGGCGGCAGGCCCTCTCGCCGGGTGCCTCGTTGCTTCATACGCGTTCGGGCTGTCGGCTC
>JAJYVX010000016.1 GCA_021791795.1 Actinomycetes bacterium
CCTGGACGCGCTCCCTTGCACCAGGAGCGCCCGAACGAGAAAGGACTCGGCTGATGTGTGGCATCGCCGGAATCATCCACAAGAACGGGGAGAGCGACATCGGTCTCGAGGTGACCAAGATGCTCCAGTCGATGAAGCACCGCGGGCCGGACTCGACAGGATTCGCCCTCTTCGGTAAGCCCTCCGACCAGTTGGTCATGCGCATCAAGCTGGACGACCCGAACGCTGTCGGAGCCATCGGGTTCATGGACCACCTCGAGCGCAGCCGCATGGAGCTCGAGGCGCGCCTCAACAAGGTGGGAGCGCACATCGACCACCTCGAGGGCGTGACGGAGTACTCCTGCCGGGCCGTGCTCGACTACGACGGCGACCTGAAGCCGCTCGTCGACTACATCGAGGACATCCCGGGAGCCGAAGTCCTGTCCGTCGGCCACTCGCTCGAGATCGTGAAGGACCTCGGCGACGCCGAGTCCGTTCGTGACCAGTACGGCCTCAAGGGATTCCGCGGCACTCACGCCATCGGCCACGTTCGCATGGCGACCGAGTCCGACGTGGACATCGCAGGAGCCCACCCCTACTGGGCGTATCCGTTCGGCGACGTGGCCGTGGTTCACAACGGGCAGCTCACGAACTACTTCCAGTGGCGCCGCCGGCTCGAGCGTTCCGGTCACCGGTTCCAATCGGAGTGCGATTCCGAGATCATCGCCGTCTACCTGGCCGAGAAGCTCCACGACGGCGTTCCGCTCGAAACCGCTATCAAGCAGAGCGTCGAGGACCTCGACGGAGTCTTCACCTACGTCGTGGTGACCAAGGACGCCTTGGGCGTGGCGAAGGACCAGATGGCGGCGAAGCCGCTCGTGCTCTACGAGGGCGAGGACATGGTGGCGCTTGCATCGGAGGAAGTGGCGATCAGGGCGCTGATCGACCACGAGATCGACACGTACGATCCGTACGAGGGTGAGGTGCTCGTTTGGAACAGGTAGCAGTAGGTGAGCGGAGGGTCCTCTACGACGCACGCGGTCTGGCCGAGCCTGACGCGGAGGCGCCGCGGACGTCTCGCATCGAGGGTGGTCGCGCCGTCTTCGATGCGACGGACTTCAGCACAAGGCTGATCAACCTCGAGATCCGCAGGCTCCTCGTCGAGGAGAAGGTGACCGACATCACAGTCGTCAATCCGGGCGCCAAGCACTCGGTGGGGGTGGCCATCCTCGAGCGGTGCAAGATCCGTTTCGAGGGCAGTCTCGGCTACTTCGGCGTCGGTCTCATCGACGGCCCGGAGGTCGAGATCACCGGCCGGGTCGGCTGGTCCGTCGCCGAGAACATGATGGCCGGTGTCGTCGTCATCAAGAAGAACGCCGGCTCGCTCGCCGGAGCGGCGATCCGCGGCGGCGATCTCGTCGTCATGGGCGACGTCGGAGCGCGCACCGGAATCGACCAGAAGGGCGGCACGATCATCGTGGGCGGGAAGGCCGGCCTTCTCACGGGATTCATGATGCAGCGCGGACGCCAGATCATCTGCGGCGACGTCGGTCCTGGCCTCGGCGACTCGATGTACGACGGGGCGATCTACGTCGGCGGCAAGGTCGCTTCACTCGGCGTCGACTGCGAAGAGGCCGAGCTGACCGAAGACGACAACGAGATGCTGGGCGGCAAGCTCGGCTACTACGGCGTCGAGGCGCCGGGCTCCTTCCGCAAGTTCGTCTGCGCGAAGAAGCTTTGGAACTACGACTCGCTCGAGCCCAATGAGAGGAAGCTCGTCCTCTGACGAGGCCGGCAGAGCCGAGCGAATCAGACGCACCGCTCATGGGGGACGAAAGACAGGAGCTTTGATGGAGGACAGGAACCCGGAGAAGAGCATCATCGGCCACTCGAAGATCTTCACGCCCGAGGTCATAAACGACATCCACGTGAAGTCCGAGCTGGGCCGCTACCGCATGCGCGGCTTCTCGCTGTTCAAGAAGATGCCCAGCTGGGACGAGCTCATGTTCCTCCCGGGCACGCTGACCCGCTTCGTCATCGAGGGGTACCGGGAGAAGTGCGCGACGAAGACGGTCCTCGGCGCGCGTTTCGCCAAGCACCCGATCGAGCTCGACATCCCCATCTACATCACCGGGATGAGCTTCGGGGCGCTCTCCATCGAGGCGAAGATGTCCCTCGCCAAGGGCGCCTCGATGGCAGGCACGGCGACCTGCTCGGGCGAGGGGGGCATGATCCCGCCCGAGCGCGATTACTCGACCAAGTGGTACTACCAGTGCATCCAGAGCCGGTACGGGTTCAACCCGCACCACCTCATGCTCGCCGACGCGGTGGAGTTCTTCATCGGGCAGGGATGCAAGGTCGGGCTCGGCGGGCACCTGATGGGCCAGAAGGTGACCGAGCAGGTTGCCGAGATGCGTTCGCTGCCGGTCGGGATCGACCAGCGCAGCCCGGCTCGCCACCCTGACTGGCTCGGGCCGGACGACCTCTCGTTGAAGGTCCAAGAGATCCGGGAAGCCACCAACTACGAGGTTCCGATCCAGCTCAAACTCGGGGCAGCTCGTGTCTATGACGACGTGCGCATGGCTGCCAAGTGCGGACCGGACATCATCTACCTCGACGGAGCCGAGGGTGGGACGGGCGCCGGACCGCACATCGCGTCCGAGGAGACCGGCATCCCGCTCATGGCCGCCATCCCCGAGGCTCGCCGTGCCCTGGAGGACGTGGGGCTGGCGGACGAGGTCGACCTCGTCGTGGCCGGAGGCATCCGTAACGGCGGTGACGTCGCGAAGTGCCTCGCCCTCGGAGCGAAGGCCGTCGCCATCGGTCACTCCGCACTCATGGCGCTCAACTGCAACAAGGAGATCCCCGGGGTCACCGACTACGAGGGGACCGTCGGCGTCCCGGCCGGCCTCTGCTACCACTGCCACACGGGGCGCTGCCCGGTCGGGGTGACCACCCAGGACCCCGAGCTGCGCAAGCGCCTCGTGGTCGAAGAGGCGGCCGAGCGTGTCTACAACTTCCTCCACACGCTCACCCTCGAGGTCCAGATGCTCGCTCGGGCGTGCGGGAAGACGAACGTGCACAGCCTCGAGCCGGAGGACCTCTGCGCCCTCACCGTCGAGGCTGCCGCGATGGCCAAGGTGCCCCTCGCCGGCACGGAGTATGTGCCTGGCATGAGCGAGGAGAAGGTGCTGCGGGAGATCCGCGACCTGCTGGCGAAGCACATGACGAACGGTGGAGGGGCGCTGTGAGCGACGCGACCCAGAACCGCAGAGCACCTGACCGCCACATCTCGATCGACTCCGAGGAGTTGGCCGGTCGCTCCTACCCGTACCAGCACGACATCTCGCTCGTCGAGCAGATCGACCTCGAGGAGTCCACGCCCGGTCCGGGGATCAACTGGCTGGAGGACATCCACCTGCTCGCCGAAGACGGCGTGCCGGCCGTCTTCGACCGCTACTCCAATTCCTTCGTGAAGATCCACTTCTCGATCCCGCCCGGCCGGGAGGACGAGATCGCGAGGAAAGTCCTCATGGCCCACCTGCAGAGCGGCAACTCCTACGGGATCCAGCTGAAGGGCAAGCATGCCAAGTTCCCGCAACGGACGCTCGGCCCCTGGGTCGATGACAGCGATCTCGTCGGGAGCGACTGGCATCCGTCGACGCTGGCGGGTTGGGAGCAACCGGCGGGTCACTGAGGGGTCATTGACGATTCATTGAGAGGAGAAGCGACGGCCATGTCAGTGCCAACATCTGCACGCTTCGTCGTGATCGGCGCCGGGATCCACGGGCTTTCAACCGCCTGGCACCTGGCGGCGCGTCTCGAGTCCGAGGGACGCTTCAAGGCGGGCGACGTCGTCGTGCTCGACAAGAACGGGGTCGGTGCCGGAGCGTCCGGGATCGCCTGCGGCGTGATCCGCAACAACTACTACCAGCCCGCGATGCGCGAGCTCATGGCTCACTCGGTCTCTGTTTGGGAGTCGGACCCCGAAGCCTTCAGCTTCAACTCGGTCGGCTACATGCAGATCGCCCCCGACGTCATGGCCGAAGACGTGGCGAAGATCCACGGCGAGCAGCGCGACATCGGCTACGAGTCGGTGCTGGTCGAAGGCGCTGACGAGTGCCGTTCTTACATGCAGGCGATGTTCTCGGACTGGCAGGCGAAGAACATCACGATCATCAACCACGAGAAGCGCGGCGGCTACGCCAACAACGTGGGCTCGCTCCGGGGCCTCTCGCGAAAGGCGAAGGCCGCCGGTGTCGAGATCCTCACCGGCACCGAGGTGACCGGCTTCGACGTTCAGGGCGGCGCCGTTCGCGCCGTCGAGACCTCCGCCGGAACGATCTCATGCGAGCAGGTCGTCATAGCGGCAGGTCCATGGGTTCGCAGCTTCTGGAAGATGCTCGATCTGCCCGAGACGGTCGACGTGAAGGGCCGCGACGGCAACGTCTACGAGCGTCCGATGTGGACCTACTGGTGCCTGCAGGAGGGCACGGTCAAGGTTCCACCCGACTTCTTCCTCACGGACTCGGGCGAGCTGCCCCCGGTGCTCCACGTCGACACCGACGCCCCTCTCTACGACGACACGGACGGCTCGTTGGTGACGGACCAGCTCTGGGGCATCTACTACAAGCCGGACCTCTACTTCGGGGGGGTGCAGGGCGGTGCGATGCCCTACGTGGTCGATCGTCCTCTCGACGAGGTCGCCGTCGACCCGTACGGCCCGGACAGCGACGACTTCGTCGTCGGGACCGACTTCGCCCGCATGTGGACCTCCGCCTTGGCGCACTGCCACAAGCGATTCGAGGGGAAGCGACAGGACTTCGCGGATGAAGCCTCGGGCGGGCTCGGCTGCTTCACGCCGGACAGCTTCCCGGTCTTCGACGTGTTCTCCGACAACGCATATTTCATCGCCGATTCGAACCACGGCTACAAGATGATCGGCGTCGGCGCGCTCGTCGCACAGGAGGTGCTCGGGGAGAAGCAGGGATTGCTCGAGCCGTTCCGTTTCTCCCGCTATGCCGACGGAAAGCTGCATCCCGTGAGCCACTCGCCCTATCCCTGGAGCTGAGCTCAGGTGAGCCTCAAGAGAACCGCGTTTCACGACCGCACGGCGGCGCTCGGCGCGACCTTCGTCGAGTACGCCGACTACGACTTCCCGTCCCAGTTCGCGGCCGACATCCTCGACGAGTACTGGGCATGCAGGCGCAGGGCCATAGTCATCGACCTGACACCGCTCCGGAAGGTGGAGGTGTCAGGCCCGGGCGCGCTCGCGCTGCTGCAGGCCGCGGTCACCCGCGACCTCGGCCGCTTGAAAGACGGCGACGTCGTCTACACGGCGCTCTGTGACGAGGACGGCAACGTCGCAGACGACGGCACCGTGTTCCGCTTCGGCCCCGAACGCTTCCGCTGGATCGGGTACACGGACGAGGACGAGGACTGGTTCAAGGACATCGCATCTGCCCGCGGCCTTGACGTCACGCTCGAGAACAGCACCGATCGTCTGCACAACTTCGCCGTCCAGGGACCGATGAGCCGCGAGATCATGTCGCCCGTCTTCTTCGCCGGCAAGGGTGGGCGCTCTCTCGACGAGCTGAGCTGGTTCACCTTCACCGAGGGGCGCATAGGCTCGCCCTCGGGGCCGGAGGTACTCGTCTCCCGCACGGGATACTCGGGCGAGCTCGGCTACGAGGTCTGGTGCCGTCCGGACGACGGGAACGCGGCGTGGGACGCGGTCTGGTCGAGCGGCGAGAAGACGGGCCTCGCGCCCCTCGGCCTCGACGCCCTCGACGTGGTGCGGGTCGAGGCCGGGCTGATCTTCAAGGGCTACGAGTACGAGGGGAGCGAGGATCCGTTCGAAGCCGGCATCGGCTTCACCGTCGCGAAGAGCAAGACGGACGACTACGTGGGCAAGGCCGCCGTCGAGCGGCGCCGCGCTAGCCCGACGCACAAGCTCGTCGGCCTCGAGGTCGCGGGCGAAGAGGCGACCGCACACGGCGACCGCGTGCTGTCCGGCGGCGAGCCCGTGGGCGTGGTGACGAGCGGGGTGGTCTCCCCACTTCTCGAGAAGAGCATCGCCCTCGCCCGGGTGACCGTGGGCAGCGCCGGTGCGGGCACGTCCCTGCAAGTGGAGCGGTCCGGCGGCGGTCTCTCAGCCGCCACTGTCGTGCGCTTCCCCTTCTACGACCCGGACAAGACCAAGCCGAGGTCATGAGGGCTTGAGCACCTCGGAGCGCCAGGCCGCTGCGGCGAGCCTGTCGAGGATCGTCCGCGGGGCTTTCCGCCTGGCCGCGTGGTGGCCGGGCATGGTTGCGATCCCGATCGCCTACGCGGCCGTCGCCGCCGGGCTGTACCACCACTCGTACCCGGACCTGTGGGGATTCCTCGCGGCTGCGGCCGTCGGCGTCGCCTGGTACGCCTCGCCGCTCGGGCGCTGGGAGGCTCGGCGCCGCTCCGCTCGTCCGGGCTAGGCGTGGGCTGACCGCGAGCTAGTCGAGCTCCTTCGCCCGCTTGCGCCGCGGGTCGTACACGGGGTGGCTCACCACCTCGCCTCCCACCTCCCTGCCCTCCACGATCGCCACGAAAGACGTGCCTTCGGCGTTGTGCGGGCGGCTGATCTTGGCGAGACCGAGGGTCCGGCCGCTCAGGTGGGGCGAGCTGATCGCCTGGGTCACGAGCCCGCGCCTCTCGCCGCCGACGAGTATCTCCGCGCCCGAGGCGGCGGGGCCCCCATCCTCGAGCACGACGCTCGTCAGCCGCAGCTCAGTCGTCTCCTTGGCCTTCGCGAGGGCGCCCTTTCCCGTGAAGTCGTCCTTCGCGAGGTCGACCGACCAGCCGAGACCGCACTCGTAGGGGGACACGGTCCGGTCGTACTCGATCCCGCCGATGATGAAACCCCCCTCGATCCGGAACAGGTCCAGCGCGTCCATGCCTATCGTGCGCATGGCGAAGGGATCACCGGCCTTGAGGAGAGCGGCGAAGAGATCGAGCGCCCTCTCCTTGTCGACCCAGAGCTCGTAGCCGAGCTCGGCCGTGTAGCCGAGCCGTGTCATGAAGACCGGGATCTCGGCGATCGTCACATCTGTGCGGAAGGTGTAGTAGGGGAAGTTGGCATTCGACAGGTCGTCCTCGGTCATCGACTGGAGGATCCGCCTGGATAGGGGGCCCTGGACGCAGAGGTGCGGCATGTCGTCCGTGAAGGTCCTCACCTCGATCGCCGTGCCGGGCGCGTGGCGGGCGAAGATCTCGGCGTCGAGGTCGTTCGCGCCGCAGAAGCGTACGTGTTCGGGTGAGACGATCGACGCGGTGCAGTCGTCGACCATCAACCCGTCCTCGTCGGTCAGGGCTCCGTACGCGATGTGCCCGAGAGGCACCCGGCTCAGGTCCCGGGTGAGCATCCTGTCCATGAAGTCGACGGCTCCCTGACCGGTCACGTCGACCTTGCGCAGCATCGAGAAGTCCATGAGCCCCGCCGTCTCACGTACGGCGCGGTACTCGCCGAGCGTGTCGGACACCACTGACGGGGCGAGGTAGCCGAAGAGGTCCATCCACTTGTCGGTCATCTCCGACAGCACCGGATAGAAGGCGGTCTCAGCGCTCATCGGCGTCCTCCACGGGCTCGGGAGTGGTCAGCTGGGGAAGGCTAGCTCTGAGGGGCATCAGCGGCATAATCTCCGCTGGTGGCTGACTCGATCGACGCCGGGTTCGTCAAGACCACCTGCCCGAGGGACTGCTACGACGCCTGCGGTGCGCTCGTGCTCCTCCGCCCCGGGCGGGCGCCGCTCGTGCGGGGGGATCCCGAGGACCGCGTGAGCCGGGGGAAGCTGTGCCGCAAGTGCTCGGCGGCCTACAACGGTGCGCTTCTCGACCCGCGCGAGCGCCTGCTCCGTCCGCTCAGACGGAGCGGGGCGAAAGGATCCGGCAGCTTCGAGGCGATCTCGTGGGACGAGGCGATCGCCGAGATCGCGGAGCGCCTCTTCTCGATCGTGTCTGAGACGGGAGGCCATGCCGTCCTGAACGCCCACTACACGGGCACCTTCGCCATGATCGGCTACCACTTCCCGCTCAGGTTCTTCAACCGCCTCGGAGCCACCGAGGTGGACCCGGACACCATCTGCAACAAGGCGGGGCATGTCGCGCTCGGCTACCTCTTCGGCACCTCCACCGACGGATTCGATCCCCGCACGGTGAGCGACTCGGCGTCGGTGCTCGTCTGGGGCGCCAACCCGTCTGCATCGGCCCCGCACCAGCACGAGCACTGGTTGACCGAGGCTCCATGCCCGGTGATCGTCGTCGACCCCCTGCGCACCGACACGGCGAAGCAGGCGGACATCCATCTCCAGCTCCGCCCCGGCACAGATGCAGTGCTCGCGTTCGCCATCATGAACGTGCTGCGTCGCGAGCGGCTCGTCGATGAACGGTTCCTTGCCGACCACACGATCGGCTACGAGGAGCTGGTGCCCGATATCGAGCGCTGGCCGCCGGCAGAGGCCGGAAGAGAGACGGGACTCGACCCGAAGCTCATCGTCGATGCGGCGCGCCTGTTCGGCTCCGGCCCGTCGCTGCTCTGGATCGGGCAGGGACTGCAGCGCCAGCCGGCCGGCGGCAACATCGTCCGCTCCGTAGCCCTCCTCCCGGTCTTGACAGGGGCGATAGGGAAAGAGGGGGGCGGGTTCCTCTACCTCAACGGCATTGAGACGAGAGGGCTCGACAGCGACTACCTGACCGGCCTCGAGCTCGCTCCGCACGGGGTCCCCTCCATCAGCCACATGGACCTCGCCGACGTCCTCGAGGACCCCGACCGGTCGAGAGCGCTGTTCTGCTGGAACATCAACATCGCGGCTTCGAATCCGCACCAGGCGCGCCTGAGAAAGGCGCTCAGGCGGCCGGACCTCTTCACTGTCGTGGCCGACCTCTTCCAGACAGACACGGCCGACTTCGCTGACGTGGTGCTTCCGTGCCAGAGCTTCCTCGAGCACGACGACCTCGTCGTGTCGTACTTCCACCACAGCCTCGGCGCCCAGGTGAGAGCTGTCGAGCCGCTCGGCGAGGCTCTCGCCAATTCGGACATCTTCCGGCGGCTGGCCGCCGCCATGGGATACGACGAGCCGGCGCTGTTCGAGACCGACGGCGACATCATCGCCGCCCTGCTCGGTCAATCTCGGACCGGTCTCGACTTCCGCGCGCTCGCCGAGACCGGCCAATTCTGGCCGGCCGCGCCGCGAGTGCAGTTCTCCGACCTCAGATTCCCAACCCCGAGCGGTCGGGTAGAGATCGCATCGGCCGGCGCGGAGCGCGACGGCTTCCCCCGCGTCCCGCGGGCCGAGGCGGATGCGGCACCTTCTCCCGGCAAGCTGAGACTGCTCTCACCGGCCTCCCCCTGGACGCTCAACGACAGCTACGGGAACGACCGGCTCGTGCGCTCGCATCTCGGCGAGCAGAGCGTGCTCCTCAATCCTGCCGATGCCGCGACGCTCGGTCTCGAGCCCGGAGAGCGGGTCGTCGTGCGCAGTGAGGCAGGCGAGCTCGTGCTCGCCTGGCAGGCGAGCGACGACGTGCCGGTCTCTGTAGCGCTCATCGCCAAGGGCCGCTGGCCGAAGCTCGAGCCGACGAGCTTCAACGTGAACGTGCTCACGCCCGGCCACAAATCCGACATGGCGGAGAGCACCTCGGTGCACGGAACTGAGGTGACCGTGAGAAGGCTCGAGAGCACCTGAGCGGGGCGCGTGCTCACGCCCCGCGCCGCGCCCGGCGAGGTTCGCGCCCCGGCGGCTGGGCGGGTTCGGGGCCAGACGGGATCGGCGTGACCGGCAGCCGCTGCTCGCCGGTGCCGCGGAGGTTCACCGGCTCGTCGTAGTGCCAGAGGAGGAGATCGTCGCCGGCGAGCAGCCGGTAACGGGCCTCCGCAGCTCTGACGTCGACCTGCAGGCGGCAGCCTCGGTAGAGGAGGCGAAACCTCAACCTGTGCAGGCTGTCAGGCAACCTCGGGCGGAACAGGAGGCGCGCCTCCTCGACGCGCATACCGCCGAGGCCCTCGACGAGTGCCATCCAGGTGCCGGCGAGCGCTGCCATGTGCAGACCGTCGCTCGTGTTGTGCTCGAGGTCCGCCAAGTCGATGAGCGACGACTCGCCGACGTAGCGATACGAGAGCCCCAGCTGGCCTATCTCCGCCGCCATCACGGCCTGGGTGCAGGCCGAGAGCGACGAGTCCCGCACGGTGATCGGCTCGTAGTACTCGACGTTGCGCGCCTTCTGCTCGGCGCTGAAGGCGTCGCCGCGCAGGTGCATCGCGAGGGCGAGGTCGGCCTGCTTCACCACCTGCTTGCGATAGAGGGCGCTGTAGGGGAAATGGAGCATGAGCGGGTACTGCTCGGGGCGCGTCGACGCGAAGTCCCACGCCTCGTGGTCGGTGAAGCCGTCCGACTGAGGATGGACGCCGAGGCGGTGATCGAACGGGACGTACACGGAGCGGGCGGCGTCGCGCCAGGCCGCGGCCTCCTCGTCGCCGACGTCGAGCGCGGCGGCCCGCTCCGGATGCCGGGCGCAGGCGTCGGCCGCGACCCGCAGGTTCAGTTGCGCCATGAGGTTCGTGTACACGTTGTTGTCGGCCAGGGCGCTGTACTCGTCCGGACCGGTCACGCCGTCGATCCGGAAGGTGCCGTCCGCGTGGTGGTGACCACGCGAGCGCCACATCCTGGCGGTCTCGACGAGGAGCTCGACCCCTATGTCGGCCTCGAAGCCGCGATCGCCGGTCGCCTGCACGTAGCGGACCACCGCATATGCGATGTCGGCGCCGATGTGGGAGGCGGCCGTGCCCGCAGGCCAGTACGCCGAGCACTCCGCCCCGTTGATCGTGCGCCACGGGAAGACGGCACCCGCGAGGTCGAGCTGGCGGGCGCGCTCGCGCGCTGCCGGGAGGGTGGAGTGCCGCCAGGAGAGCGCGTCGGCCACCGCTTCCGGTCGCGCCACGCTGAGCAGGCCGAGCACGTAGATCTCGCTGTCCCAGAAGGCATGCCCGTCGTAGCCCGGGCCCGTGAGCCCTTTCGAGGGGATCGGCCGGCCCTCTGCCCGGGCCGCGGCTTGGAGGACGTGGAAGATGGAGAAACGGACGGCTTGCTGCACCTCGGGGTCTCCGTCCACCTCGACGTCGACCCCTTCCCAGAAGTCGTCCAGGAACTGCCGCTGCGCGGTGACAAGGCCCTTCCAACCGGTGTGCATGCCGGCCTGCAGGGCGCCTCGCACCTGGTCGTGCAACGCCGGCCGTGAACGTATCGCCGACCAGCCGTAGGCGAGGAACTTGTCGAGCACCAGGCGTTCGCCGGCTTGGAGCTGGCCCACCAGGCTCACCCGCGCCACGTTGGCCGACGCGTCCTCGGACGTCTCGAACGCTCGAGCGGCCGTGACGACGTGCTCCATGGCCGCGGCCACGAGCAACCTGCTTCTCCGCACCCGGTGCACGAGGATCGCTCCCGACGCCCAGGTGAGCGACTCTTCGGGCTCAAGAGGCTCCTCGAGCATCGCCGAGACTCGGGGATCCTCCTCCGGCCTCGGCGGGAGGGCCTCGTTCGCGACGAGCTCCGACTGAACGACCACCTCGACGGATCGATCCAGTGCCTCGAGCTCGTAGCGGATGGCGGCGACGGCTCTCTGCACGAGCGAGACGAGCCTCGTCGAGGCGATGCGCACACGAGCGCCCGCCGGGCTCACCCACTCCACTTCGCGGCGCAGCACCCCGGCGCGCAGGTCGAGGACGCGGCGGTGCGAGACCAGCCGGCCGTAGCGCATGTCGAAGGGCTCGTCGTCGACGAGCAGACGGATGAGCTTGCCGTTGGTCACGTTCACGATCGTCTGGCCCGACTCGGGGTAACCGAAACCTGCCTCCGCGTACGGGAGGGGCCGCAGCTCGTAGACCGAGTTGAGGTAGGTGCCGGGCAGCCCGTGCGGCTCACCCTCGTCGAGGTTCCCGCGCATCCCGATGTGACCGTTCGAGAGCGCGAACACGGACTCGGTCTGAGTCATGACGTCGAGGTCGAGCGCTGCTTCGGTGATGGACCACGGCTCGACGGTGAAGGAGGGGTGGCGGAACACGGCTACGCCTCGATGAGCTCGGCGAGGTCGGCCACCACCATGTCGGCACCATGGGCGAAGAGCTGGGCCTCCTGCCCGATGCGGTCGACGCCGACGACGAGACCGAAGTTGCCCCGCCGCCCCGCCTCGACCCCGGCGAGCGCGTCCTCGAAGACAGCGGCGCCGCTCGGCGCCACCCCGAGCCGGCGCGCCGCCTCGAGGTAGGTGTCCGGCGCCGGCTTGCCTGCGAGGTGCTCCGCGGCGGCCACGGTCCCGTCCACGCAGGCGTCGAAGCGTCCTTCGAGTCCGGCGGCGCGCAGCACCGCCGCAGTGTTGGCGCTCGAGGAGACGACCGCCGTCAAGAGCGAGCTCCGGCTCACCTCCTCGAGGAAGCGCAGAGATCCCGGGTACACGACGACACCTCGCTCCGCGAAGAGAGCGAGCAGGAGCTCGTTCTTGCGCGCCGCCAGTCCGTTGACGGTCTCGCGGCGCGGCGGGTCGCCCGGCGTCCCCTCGGGCAGCTCGATGCCCCTCGCGTCGAGGAACGCCCGGGTCCCCTCGAGGCGCGGGCGGCCGTCGAGGTAGGCGTCGTACTCACCCACCTCGTCGAAAGGGGCGAACTGCCCCCCCGCCGCGGCGGCGCGCCGGGACAGGAATTCGTCGAAGGCCCGCTTCCATGCCTCGGCGTGGAGCGTGGCCGTCTCGGTCAGCACGCCGTCGAGGTCGAAGAGGCACGCTGACACCCCTTCCGGCAGCCGGAGCCTCACGACGGGCCCCACGGCCTTCTCTGCTCGCGCGCCATCTGTAGATCAATCGTCCCACAGCGGCACCTTCCCGGGCGGCTCCTAGCGATCGCCTGAGGTCAGCCTCACCACGTAGCCCTGCTCGGCGCTGCCGTCGGCGAAGAAGGCCGCAACGGAGTGGAAGCAATTGCCGAAGCGGATGATGCCCTCTGCCATGTCGAGAGCAGCGACGATCTCCGCCGCGCCGATGGCGTCGAGCGCCTCGCGGGCAAGCCGACGGTCGTCATCGGTCACGTCCGGTCCCGCGGCCGTCCACTCGGCGACCGTCTCGACCATCGCTTCGAGGTCCGGGCGTTGGTTCGCCACCTCCTGTCCCTACCCGCGCCACAGCGGCGCGCGCAACTCAGCACCCTGTCGGCGCAATCTCAGCTCGGCGCTCGGGACAGTCCCGCGGGCTGAACTTGCTCCCCGGGCACCTGTCCCTCGGCGCCGAGGTCGACGCCCGTCCGGTCGATCGCGGTTGTGAGCGCGACCCGCTCCGCGGGACTGGCCCTACGGCGGCGGAGCCCGTAGTACAAGGCGGCGAGGGCGAGCGCGCCCCCGATGGCGAACAGGCCGACGCTCGCCGGAAAGGCGGGGGGCACGAAGGTGTAGTAGACGCCGAAGGCGATCGAGATGAACGAGGCACCTGGGAGCAGCAAGGAAAAGGTCGTCCTCCAGACACGGCGCCGCGCGGCGAAGACCGGAAGGCAGAAGTCCAGCAGGAGATGCCCGCCGAACTCGCCCAGGGTGCCGACGAGGATCAAGACGACGAAGGCCGTCACGGTCCCCCACGCGAGCACTGCGCCTATCGCGGCCACGAGCGCGGCTACGAACCAGCAGATCACTGCGTTGGTCGGTGTGCTCCTTCTCTCGTCGACATGGCGCATCCACCGGGGAAGCAGCGTCGCGTTCGCCATGGCGTGGCATGTGCGCGTCACCACGATGGCGCTCGAGAGGACGGCAGCGATGACGCTGTTGACGAGGAAGAGGGCGACGACGACCTCGACGAAAGCGCCGGCGTAGTGGCCGATCACGATGAGGCCAGGAATGGCCGAGCCGGCGAACGACGACATGCGATCGGGGCCCCATCCGATCGTCAGGGCGTACGCCACGAAGACGAAGATCACCGCCACGCCGGCTGTCGAGCCGATGAGTGCGCGACGGATGGTGGCATGAGGCTGGTTGGCTTCCCTGCCGAGGAAGATCGTCGCCGTCGAGCCGGACATGCCGAACGCTGCCAACAGCATGCCCACTCCCAGTCCGGAGAAGCCGTGGTGCAGTGTGAGCCCGGGCGTGAACACCCGCGCCGTGTTGAGATGCCCGGCTCGTATCACGATGACGAGCGAGGTTATGGCGAGCGTGGCGACCTGTATCAAGGCTGTGACGAGGCCGTAGCGGAGCGAAGGCTTCACACCCGAGTAGAGGAGTACGGCGGGAAGCACGAGTGCGGCGATCGTGAGCGGGACCCAGAGCAACTGCGGTGGGCTGCCCCAACCGAGTTGGCGGACGAGGTCTGGCACCGCCACTCCGATGTAGACGGCGCCGGCCGCGCTGAAGGCGGTGTAGTAGAGCACGTAACAGATGCCCGCCCAGTAGCCGGCGAGGCCACCCAGGCTCTTGGCCGCCATGTAGAAGGCGCCGCCACTGCTTGCCAGGTACTTCGAGTACTGGAAGGGGGTGTTGATCCACAGCCACACGACGATGGCGCCGAGCACATATGCGAGGGGCAGGGAGCCACCCGCGAAGACGGCTGCCGACGTCATCACCGCGCCGAAGCAGAGGAGCGGCGCGTTAGCCATGAAGCCTTGGGCCAGCACCTGGTTCGGGGTGGCGTGTCCGGTCGGCAGCTCGTTCAGCTTCGTGGCCATTTCTCCCACTACGGGTGAGTCGGTGGTCAGGGCATGTTTCACGCCGACAGTCGACCCGGGCGGATCACGGGTGGGACTAGCCACCTCTTTGCCATCGCGACCCCGGTCGACACCCACTCGGCCGACCGGGCTTCCCGGCGCTGCGCACGAAATATACGTACGCCCGAGGGCGCATTCCAATCGTGCACCGCCGCTTCTCGCTGGGCGAGACTGCTGAGCGAGTGAACTCCTTGACACTGGGTCACGAGCATGCTCATATTAGCGGATCCGAATACTGGGGAGGGGGAGTTTCCACGGACGACGTCGCTCAGGTGCTCGATTGCACCGGTCTCAGCTGTCCCCTGCCGGTCGTGAAGACGGCCCAGGCGATGAAGGGCCTCGCGGCGGGCGACCTGCTCGAGCTCCTTGCCACTGATCCCGGCGTGGAGCCGGACATGAACGCCTGGACGAGGCGGACGGGGAACGAGCTCGTGAGCATCGAGCGTCAGGGCGACGTCTTCCACGTCCTCTTGCGGAAGAAGGCCTGACGTCCGATGTGGTCGGCGGACGACGAGCCGAAGGTCCTCTACGTACAGACCCACGGCACGGACGACCCCGGCCGCTCGGCGACGCCGTTCTTCCTCGCCGCATCGGCCGCCGCCATGGAGTGCGAGGTGGGCATCTACTTCACGATGTACGGCCCGCAGCTGCTGCAGAAGGACGTGATCGACAAGATCGGCCCGAAGGGCGATCGGGGCCAGCCCCTCTCCTACTTCATCCGCCAGGCCACCGATCTCGGGGTGCGCCTCTACGTCTGCCAACCCTCGCTCGAGCTGAACGACCTCGCACTCGAGGACCTCATCGACGGCGTCGAGATGATCGGTGGGGCCGCCTTCAACGACATGGCGATCAACGCCGACGCCGTCGTCTCGTTCTGAAATGGCGACCGCGTCCGCGCTCTTGAAGCTCGATGCCGCGGCGGGCTTCGACGACGTCTCTTATGAGGAGAAGGCCCGGCTCTTCGACGAGGTGAGGGCGGACCTGCGGTATCCGGAGTACCTCTACGGCTGCTACGAGTGCGGGATCTGCGTGGCGGCCTGCCCGTCCGCCCGCTTCTACGACTTCAGCCCGCGGAGGATCGCCCAAGCCGCTGCCCGTGAGGACGTCGAGCTCGTCTACCAGCAGATGCAGGAGGACATCTGGGAGTGCTCGCAGTGCTTCTCGTGCCTGCGTTGCCCGCGGGGCAACAATCCGGGCGGGGTCATCACGATCATGCGGGAGGTCGCCGTCAACAACGGGTTGGCCTCCGCCCGCCAGGCGCTCGAGGGCTACTCGCGCATCATCTACAAGATCATGTCGACGGGGACACAGGTGTCGCCCGACATGCTGCAGCCCGACGCCTTCCCCGACTGGGGCCCGGAGGTGAAGGACGTCTCGGACAACCTCGCCTTGTGGCGTAAAGCTCTCCCGCCCGAGACCCTGCACACGACTTCGACGGGCTGGGACGTCGACCCGCGAACGCTCACCGAGCTCTACGTGATCTGGTTCGAGACCGGAGCGCTCGAGATGATCAAGGAAGTGGACGAGGGGCTCTACACGATCCTCGAGGAGATCATGGAGGAGCGACTGGAAGAGGAGGGGATCACGCCGTGACCATCCCGGTCGCGCTTCTCAAGAAGAAGGCGACGTTCAAACGAGACCCCGAGCGGGTGCCGGAAGACTTCCACGAGGAGCTGTTCCGGCTCGAGGAAGAAGGCGAGTGGCTGGTCGACCGGGTGACCGGTCCCTACGTCGAGGTCCCGACGAAGTACGGACGCCCGAAGAAGGTGCCGAAGGGTCATCTCTGGCACCACAAGTCCTGTGGGCAGTGCGGTCACATCCCCGGCTACTCGACCTCGATCTTCTGGGTCATGCGCAAGCTCGGCTACGACTACAACGACCCGAGGGACCAGACGTCATGCACGGCGTGGAACTACTACGCGAGCGCCACGTCGAACGCCGCCGCCCAGGCCGCGGTGGCGCTGCGGAACTTCGCCGCGGCGAAGGAGACCGGCTACTTCCCCCTCATCCACTGCGGCACGTCCTACGGCCACTACAAGGAGGTGCGCGAGGAGCTCATCCTCTATCCCGAGCTCCGCGCCGAGGTTCGCAAGGTGCTGGCGAAGCTCGGGAAAGAGCTCGTGATGCCCGAGGAGATCGTGCACTACTCGGAGTGGTTCTACGCCATGCGGGACGAGATCGCCTCCGAGCAGAAGCGCGACATGAAGGGCATCGCCGTCACCGTCCACCCGGCGTGCCACTACTACAAGCTCGTCGAAGGCGACGCCATCTACGACCCGGACATCTACGGGGGCCAGCGCACCGCGATCGTGACCGGTCTCGCGGAGGCCCTCGGCGCCGAGGTGCGCTCCTACTCGACCTGGTTCGACTGCTGCGGCTTCGGCTTCCGCCACATCCTCGTGCAGCGTGACTTCACCCGGTCGTTCGCCACCATGCGCAAGATCGAGGTGATGAAGGAGGAGGCGGATCCCGACGTCGTGCTCACCCACGACACGGGCTGCGTGACGACCCTCGACAAGAGCCAGTTCGCCGCCAAGGCGCACGGGCGCAACGTCGGGGTCCCTGTCATGTCGGAGGCGCAGTTCGCCGCGCTTTCGATGGGGGCCCACCCCTACAAGGTCTGCCAGCTCCACTGGCACTCGGCCGACTACCGGCCGCTCCTCGAGAAGATGGGCATCGACTGGGAGAAGGCCTGGGCCGAGTTCGAAGCCGAAGTGAAGCGGCTCGAGCGTGGAGAGGTCGAGTTCCTCACCTGGGACGACGTGGACGCCTGAACCACCTCGGGCGAGCGAGGCGGGCTCCGAGCGTCGCAGGCACCACCACGAAGAGAGAGAAAGAGACGCAACATGTCGAGCGAGCGGATCGTCGTCATCGGAGGGGGTCCTGCCGGGCTCGAGGCCGCGCACTGCGTCGCCGAGCTCGGCGTGCCCGTGAGCCTCGTCGAGCGGAGCCCGGCTCTCGGCGGCACGCCCATCTCGGAGAACTACGCCGCCCTCACGCCGAACTTCGAGAGCGCCGAGGTGGCGATGGGAAGGATGATCGACCGGGTGGTCGAAGAGCCAGGTGTCGACGTTCGGCTCGAGAGCGAGGTGACGGACATGGACGGTGAGGCAGGCTCGTTCCGCCTCACCGTCGCGACCGGTGGAGCCGAGACGGTCGTCGAAGCCGGCGCCGTGATCGTGGCGACGGGCTTCCAGCACTTCGATCCAGGCCGCGAGACCCAGATGTACGGCTACTACGAGTACCCCGACGTGATCGCCCTGCAGGACCTCGAGGCGATGCTGAAGGTGCACGACGTCGTGCGGCCGTCGAACGGGAAGCCGCCCGAGCGGATCTGCTTCGTCCAGTGCGTCGGGAGCCGCGACCGCAGGATCGGCAACGAGTACTGCTCGAAGGTCTGTTGCGGCGTCGCCTCGAAGGAGGCGATCGAGGTCCGCCAGCAACTGCCCGACTGCAAGGTCTTCATCTTCTACATCGACATGCGCATGTACGGCTACTGGGAGAACGAGATCTACTGGCCCGCCCAGGAGCAGTACCACGTCCAGTACGTGAAGGGCATCATCACCGAGGTGCTGCAAAAGGGCGACAAGCTCCTCGTGCGCGGGGAGGACACCACGATGGGTCGCCCGATGGAGGTCCCGATGGACATGGTCGTCCTCTCGGTCGGCATGGAACCGTCGCAAGGCACGAGGACCGTGGCGAAGACGCTCGGTATCGAGCAGAACAAGTACGGCTTCATCGCCGCCTCCGCGCCACCGCTCGACACCGTGTCGACGAGCCGCCCCGGCATCTTCGCCTGCGGCGCCGCCCTCGGGCCGGCCGATCTCGAGGACACCGTCTCGTCAGCCGCGGCTGCCGCGGCGAAGGCGGTCCGTCTCGTCCGTCGCCGCCGCGTAGCGGTAGCAGCCTCCTAGGCCGTGACGGCGCCGAAGTTGTCGGGGTCCGTCGTGGACACCGGCGCGGCCGCGGAGTTCATGGGTGAGATCCTCCTCAAAGTTCCCGAGCAGGAGCTCGGAGCCATCGCGGCCGAGTGCGAGCGCAAGGCCGGGCGCTTCTCGGAGATGCTCGGCGACGGCCGGGTGCACGACCTCGACCGCGCCGACCTGCGCGGCGTGCTGCGCTCGGTCTTCGCCTCGAGGGGCAAGGCCGAAGCGTTCCTCGAGGCACATGGACCCGGGCGACTCGCGTCCGAGATCGACCGCCTCCTCCGCGGGAGTGACCCTGTGGGCGACCGGCTCGAGCGCTTCCACGAGCTCTTCGGCCAATTCACCGGCGCCGAGGTCGACCTCGCGAGCGAGCTCCTGCACTTCACCCACCCGGAGCGTTACTGGCTCTGGTCCCGCTGGATGTGGGATCCCCGCATAGAGACCGGAGCCCTCCGGCTCGTCACCGACGAGGAGCTCGACCTCGTCGCCGCGACGGCGGGCGAGACGTACATGAAGGTCGGCGAGGCGCTCGCCTTCGTCGCAGAGACTGGCCGCGCCGTCGGCTTCACGTCCTACGGGGACTCGCCCTTCGGGATCGACGTCTTCCTCGCCTGCGTCTACGGGATCTATGTGTACACGGTCCTCCGCATGCGCATGACCCAGGAGTTCAACAGGATCGTGCCCGAGCTGCCCGATCTCGTCCGCCGGCTGCTCGGCGTGAAGCATCCGGAGGCTCTCTCGCCTCCGCCGCCGCATTCGGAAGTCGCCGCGCCGGCGGCAGCACGGCCGGGAAGGAGCTGACGTGCCCGTCGGAGGACGAAAGCAGGCGCCGGACGCGGTCGAGCACGAGCGTGCCACGGTCACCTCGACCGTCTCGGGGAAGGAGTGGGAGCTCCCCGGCATGTGGAACCGCATGTTCGAGCAGAGGGTCATCTGGGACTACACGACCGACGGGTTCGAGAAGATCGCCTCGCTCGCAGGTGGCGAGTCGCTCGAGTGGTGCTACGGCTGCGCCAAGTGCGTCCCCGTCTGCCCTGTCGATCTCGTCGGCGAGTACGGTCCGCGCAAGATCCACCGCAAGGTGCAGACGGGCCTCGACCTCTTCACGAGCGACGACCTCTGGCTGTGCACCACCTGCGCCAACTGCCTCAGGGTCTGCCCGAAGGAGGTCGACATGATACAGATCATGCCGGCCGTCCGCGAGGTGGCCGTGGGTGAGGGCCGCATCCCGGCCGAGCTGCAGGAGGTATTCGAGAAGACGTTCCGCTACGGCAACGCCCTCGGCGAGAACCCGCGACGCCGCCATGGGTGGACGCGCGACGCCGGCGTGCCGGTGCGGGTGCTGCCGAGCGAGCCCGGCCCGGTGGACGTCCTCTTCTACGTGGAGGACTACTGGAGCTACCACCCGCGCGGCCAGGACGCTGCCCGGGCGTTCGCCCGGATCCTGGCGTCGCTCGGCGTCGACTACGGGATCCTCGGCGCGGAGGAGAAGACGATCGGCGATTCGCAGCGCCTCGCCGGCGAGAGGGGTCTCTTCGAGGCCTTGATGGAAGACGTCGTCGCCACCCTCGTCCACTACGAGTTCAAGCGGATCGTCACGCCCGACCCCCACGGCTTCAACGCCCTCGTGAAGGAGTACCCGAAGCGCGGCCACACCTACGAGGTGCTCCACTACACCCAGCTGCTCGCACCGCTCGTCGACCGCATCGAGTGGCGAAAGGAGCTCGACCTCACGGTCACCTTCCACGACCCCTGCTATCTCGGCCGCCACAACGGCGAGTACGACGCCCCGCGCAGGCTGCTCGAGGCCATCCCCGGAGTGCGGCTCGTCGAGATGGGCCGCTGCAGGGAGAACGGCTACTGCTGTGGCGGCGGCGGCGGAGGGATGTGGCTCGACGGCTTCACCGCCAACCACACGAGCGAGCGTCTCTCGGAGCGGCGAGTGCGGGAGGCCGTCGAGTCCGGCGCCGACGTCCTCGCGGTGTGCTGTCCCTACGAGGTGTCGCGCTTCGAGGACGGCGCCAAGTCGACCGGCAACGACGGGCTCAAGGTTCGCGACATCGTCGAGCTCATCGACGAGGCGATGGGAGGCGCCGAGCGTGCCTGAAGCGGCGCTCCGCGTCCTCGACTTCGGCTCGGTACGGCCACTCCGGTCCCAGACCCTGTGGCACGCCGTGGCCCGGGGCGTCTCGGCAGGAGCTCCGCCCACGATCTCGTTCGTCCGACCGACCGATCCGTACGTCTGCCTCGGCTACCACAGGAGGATCGACGAGGTCGACCTCGACCTGTGCGCTCGGCGCGGACTGCCCGTGTACCGGCGCATGGTCGGTGGCGGACCCGTCTATCTCGACAACGACCAGCTGTTCTTCCAAGTCTGCCTCCCGCTCGCCTCTCTGCCGGCACGGCGCGACAAGGCATTGCGCCTCCTGCTCGAGCCGGCGGTCGAGGCGTTCCGTGCGGTGGGGGTCGATGCGAGCCTCGACCGCTCGGGCGAGATCGTCGTCGGCGACGCCAAGGTGTGCGGTCACGGGGCGGCCCAGATAGACGAAGCCGTCGCCTTCGTCGGGAACCTCATCGAGCACTTCGACCACGAGGCCGCGAGCGACGTGGTGCAAAGCCCTTCGCCCGAAGCCCGCGATCTGCTGGCCCGGCTGATCCGCCGGTACGTGAGAGCCACGCCGTGCGATGCGGATGCCTTCCGCGAGGCGGCCACGGACGCCTACGCGAGCGCCTTCGGCCTCGAGCCGTCGGTCGGGTCGCTCACGTCCGCGGAGGAGGAAGCCGTCGCCGAGCTCGACGGGAAGTTCGAGGATCCCCGATGGCGCGACGGCCTCGATCGCGCCGCGCAGACGACCGACCACTCCGTCTGGCGGGTGAAGGTGAGGGCGGGCGTGTGGGCCGTCGAGGCGGAGCTCGCCGGCTCGCGACTCCTGGCAGCGGTCGTCGACGGCCGCCTCGAAGCCGTCTCGGTCGACGACGCCGAGCTGAACGGCTCGGCCGCCGCCGTGGAACGCGCCATCGCAGGATGGCCTCTCGGTGAGGCCGAGGCGAGGCTCGTCGCCTTCGGGCCGCCGGGGCAGCGCCTCGCCGAGGCGCTCGCACGGGTCGGAAGGAGGCTCGAGTGACAGGCGACACCTACAGGATCGTGCGGGGATACCGCCTCGCCCTCGATCGGGCCTACGACCGGGAGACCCACATGTGGGTGTCCGTCCAAGACGGCGACCGCGTGCGGATCGGCCTCGACCCCCTCGGGGTCGAGACGACGGGCTCGATCGCGCAGCTCGCCGTGCTCAGGTCCCCCTCGTCGCTCCGCCGGGGCGAGCAGTTCGGCTCGCTCGAGGCCGAGAAGTTCGTCGGCCCGCTCCTTGCGCCGCTCTCAGGTGTCGTGGTCGCCTGCAACGACGCCGCCATCGCCGATCCAGGCCTCCTGCACCGCGACCGGTTCGGAGAGGGTTGGCTCGCCGAGATGGATGCACGGGACCTCGCCGCCGAGCGACAGGAGCTCGTCGAGGGCGCGGAGGAGATCGTCGCCTGGTTCGAGTCCAAGGTCGACGAGTACCGGCTGAGGGGGGTGCTCGCCGAGTGAGGAGCACGAGCACGCCCGGCTTCGAGCTCCGCCGCGCCCGCTTCGGCGACGAGGTCGAGTTCTACGCGCCCGGGCTGAAGCGCTGGCAGACGAGCGAGTGGCGTCCGGCGAACCCGCGCCGTTTCCTGCCGGTGTCGGTCACCGGATCGGTCTGCGCCCTTCAGTGCGACCACTGCCAGTCGAAGGTGCTCGAGGGCATGGTCTCGGTCCGTGCCGGCTCGGACCTGTTCGAGCTGGCAGCCAAGCTGCATGCCGAGGGGAGCGAGGGCCTGCTCGTATCGGGCGGGTCCGGCCGCTCCGGCACCGTTCCCCTGCTGCCGCATCTCGTGCACGTGCCCCGGATCCGCGACGAGCTCGGCATGAAGGTCATCGTCCACTCCGGCGTGGTGACGCCACGCCTCGCCGAAGGGCTCGCAGCCGCCGGAGTCGACGGCGTGATGCTCGACATCATCGGCGCGAACGAGACGATAAGGGACGTCTACCACCTCGATCTCACCATCGACGACTTCGACCGCTCGCTCGGGCTGCTCGCACGGAGCGAGCTGCGCATCATCCCGCACATAGTCCTGGGGCTCCACTACGGGAGCTTCCTCGGCGAGTCCCGCGCGCTCGAGATGGTGGCGGGCCATCCCGTCTCGACGCTGATACTCGTGGTGCTGGTGCCGCTCGTCGGCACTCCGATGGCTCACCTGCCGCCGCCGCCGCTCGAAGACGTCGTCGACTTCTTCGCCACGGCACGGCTCGCCATGCCCGACACGAAGATCAACCTCGGCTGTGCCCGCCCGCTCGGGGAGATGAAGGTGGCTCTCGACGAGGCCGCGATCGACCACGGGTTGAACGGCATCGCCTACCCGGCCGACGGGATCATCGACTACGCACGCTCGCGCGGGCTCGAGCCGCGCTGCTACGAGTATTGCTGCTCGCTCACGTGGGCCGGCGACGGCGGCACCGGCTACTCGGAGGTGTCGCTCGCGGAGGTGTCCTCGTGAGCACGGGAGTGCCGCGCGTCGCCTCGGCGCAGGGACGGGCGGCAGCGCCCTCGCCCGGTGAACGCGGCGCGAGCTACGACGGGACGGGTCCGTGGCGCCTGCTGCGCCACTACGGGGTGGCCGCCGCCGAGGGGTTGGCTCTCGACGAGGCGCTCATGCTCGGCTACCGCCGCGGGGCGCCCTTCCGGCCGCCGACCATCCGCCTCTACACCTACAGGAGCCACGCCGCGCTCGTCGGGCGTTACCAGCACCTCGAAGCCGAGATCGACCTCGGCGCCTGCAGCCGGACGGGAACGGGCGTGAACAGGCGGCCGACAGGCGGTGGGGCGATCGTCATGGGCGAGGGTCAACTCGGCGTGGCAGTGGTGGCACATGCGCCCGCCGCCGAGACCCCGAAGCAGTTGCTCGGGCGCTTCTCCGAAGGGATCATCGCCGGCCTTGCCACTATCGGCGTGCGCGCCTGCTTCCGCGGTAAGAACGACCTCGAGACGGCGGGGAAGAAGATCGCCGGTCTCGGCCTCTACCTCGACGGCAAAGGGGCCCTGCTCTTCCATTCGAGCGTGCTCGCCGACCTCGACCTCGCCTTCATGCTCGAGGTGCTGCGAGTGCCGGCGGCGAAGCTCGGAGACAAGGGAGTCGCCGCCGTGCGCGAGCGGGTGACGACGGTGACAGCCGAGACCGGAGCCGACTGGAGCGGGAGGGATCTGTGTGGGGCGGTGGCGGCGGGTTTCGCCACGGCTCTCGGCACAGAGCTGTTGCCTGGAGATGTCGAGGGTGAGGAGTCCGAGGCGGCCCGGACTCTGGTCTCGGACAAGTACGAGAGCGAGACGTGGCTGCACCAGCGGACCCCCCACCCGGACGCCAACGGCTCGAGCCTGTTCAAGACCCCGGCCGGGCTCGTCCGCGTGTACGTCGCACTGAGCGGAGCGACCATCAAGAGCGCCCTCTTCGCCGGCGACTTCAACGAGATCCCCGAGCCGCTCGGGCGCTTCGAGGAGTCGCTCCGCTGGAAGCGCCTCGATGCGTCGGAGTTGGCGAGCCTCGCCGAGCGCACCACTTCCGGCGACACCGGGCTCGGAGTCCCGCCCGAGGCACTCGCGCGAGCGGTCCTGGAGGCGGGGGAGCGCGCTCTTGCTCATGCGGCCGCCGCCCCCGTCCGTCTCGAGGGTTCGTGCTATTTCCCGGAGAAGGAGCCTTCACCGTGACGACCGACATGGCCGGGAGCAAGAGCCGCCCTCCGGCGCGGCGAGGCGTGCGACTGCTCGACATCGCGACGAGAGACGACAGGGCGCACGAGAGCCCCGACTGGGTGCGGATCTCGGGTGCGAGCGCCCTCGCCCTCCGCTTCAGCTCCGGCCGATTCAGCCGGGACTTCGCCTTCGGCGGCATCAACCTCCTGCTCAACTACGACGACGGCTGTCGCTCCGACTGCGCCTACTGCGGACTCGCCCGCACCCGGCCCGGCTCTTACGAGGACAAGTCCTTCATCCGCGTGGAGTGGCCCCTCGTCCGCACGGACGACCTCGTGGACCGGATGGCGCGCCACGAGGAGAGGCTCACGCGGCTCTGCATCTCGATGGTCACCAACCCGTTTGCCTTCCGCGACACCTGCGACATCACAGAGCGCATCCGGAGAAAGGTGCGGGCTCCGCTCTCGATCCTCGTCGCCCCCCCCACCCTCAACCGCCGGAGGCTCGAGCGCTTCAAGGAGTTGGGCGTCGACATGATCGGGTTCGGCATCGATGCCGTGACCGAGGACCTGTTCCGCCGCCTGCGGAGCGACGTGCCCGCCGGTGGTGCCGGACTTCGGTGGTCGCAGTACTGGGAGATCGTCAGCCACGCCCGCGACCTCTTCGGTCCGTGGAAGGTCAACTGCCACGCGCTCGTAGGTCTCGGCGAGACCGACCGCGATCTCATGGACATCTTCGTCCGCCTGCGCGACCGCGAGATCTACGCCTACCTCTTCTGCTTCAACCCCGAGCCCGACTCCCGTATGGGCGCCGAGGAGAAGTCCTCGATCCGGCGCTGGCGGCGCATCCAGCTCTTGAGGCATCTCGTCGAGTCCGAGGGCATGGGCTGGGACGACGTGAGCTTCGACTCCGCCGGCAACCTGCGCTCGCTGTCCGCACGCCCGGCACTCGTCGAGGAAGCGCTGCGGTCCGGCGAGCCGTTCATGACGAACGGCTGCCCCGGCGGGGCCGGCGAGCCGGGTTGCACGCGGCCCTACGGCTCGTACCGGCCGTCGGAGCCCTTCCGCGACTTCCCGTTCCCCCCTTCTCCCGACGACCTCGTCTCCATCGGCGAGGAGCTTGGCGTCGAGGAGCTCATCACGTCTCGAAGGAGAACCTGATGCGAGTCGTCGTTGCCCTGAAGCAGATCCCGGACCTCGTCGAGGAGCTGGAGCTTGCCTCCGGTGGCACGGACGTGGACCGCGAGTTCCTGAAGTTCGTGCTGAACGAGTTCGACGACCAGGCTCTCGAGGAGGCGCTCTGCCTGAAGGAGTCCGCCGGAGGCGAGGTCACAGTCGTCGCCTTCGACGAGCCCGACGCCGATCGCACCCTCTACACGGCCCTGGCGAAAGGTGCCGACAGGGCTGTGAAGCTCGTCGGCGTCGGGGAGGGGTGGCTCTCGGGGCACCGCCGTGCCGGCCTGCTCGCGTCCTTCCTCGGGAACGCGGCCTTCGACCTCGTCCTCACCGGGGTGCAGGCGGCCGACGACCTCGACGGGCAGCTGCCGGCGCTGCTTGGCGCCCGCGCGGGGCTCCCGCACGTCTCGGTCGTGGTCCGGGTGGAACTGGACGGGCCGCGGGCGAAGGTGTCGCAGGAGCTCGGCGGCGGCACGGTCGCCGAAGAAGAGGTGCAGCTGCCGGCGGTGCTCGGGATCCAGACGGCCCGCCAAGCGCCGCGTTACGTGTCGATAAGTCGCTACCGCGAGATCCAGCAGGCGGGCGGGATCGAGGAGGTGGAGATCCAGTCCTCCGCCGACGAGCCCGACACCTACCGCCTGCGAAGGCTGTTCCCGCCCGACACCGCCGGCCACGCGGAGATGCTGACAGGTACGCCGGCCGAGGTGGCCGAGCGCATCGCTGAGCTGATCCGGTCCAAGGGCCTCGTAAAGAGCTGAGGAGATCCGAACGATGAGCAACGACGTACTCGTGCTGGCAGAGCACCAGGAGGGGAGGCTCCTCGAGACGAGCTTCGAGCTTCTCGGCAAGGCTCGAGAGCTGGCGGACGCCTGGGGAGGGAAGGTGGTCGCCGTGCTGCTCGGAGCGCCTGATGCCGCCGCGGAGCTCTCCGCGGCCGACTCGGTGGTCTCCTGCGAGCACCCTTCGCTCGCCGGCTACAACCCGGAGGCCTACGAGCGGGCGCTTGTCGAGATACTGCGGGAGCGCGACCCGCGTCTCGTGCTCTTCTCGACCACGACGGCCGGCCTCGACCTGAGCGGTGCCGTGTCGGTCCACCTCCGTGCGGCGCTTGTCTCCTACGTGGTCGCACTCTCTGCCGAGGGAGACAACGCCCTGGCGACGGCCCGCATCTACGGCGGCAAGCTGCTCGCCGAGGTGGAGCTGTCCGGCCCCCGCTCCGTTGGCGCCGTCATCAGCGGATCGTTTCCCGCGGCGTTCGGTCGGGCCGGGGGCACGCCCGAGGTCGCACGGGTCGATCTCGGCCACGTGCTCGGCGACCTGCGCATCACGGTCACCTCGGTGGTGGCACCCGAGGCAGGCGACGTCGACATCACCGCCGCCGAGCTCCTCGTGTCCGTCGGGCGCGGCATCGGCAGCAAGGACAACATCGAGCTGGTCGAAGAGCTGGCCGATGCGCTCGGCGCGCCTTTGGCCGCCTCCCGGCCGGTGGTCGACCAGGGTTGGCTGCCGAAGTCGCGACAGGTCGGCAAGTCGGGCCACACCGTGAAGCCGAAGGTGTACCTGATGCTCGGCATCTCCGGCGCACCCGAGCACCTCGAGGGCATGGCGGATGCCGAGCTCGTGATCGCCTGCAACACCGATCCGGCTGCTCCCGTGTTCGACGTGGCCGATTACGGCACGACGCTCGACCTCTTCGACATCGCCGACGAGCTGACGCGGGCGGTGAAGGCTTGAGCAACGGGAATCGGACACGCGCCGGTTTCCCCGGCTGCGTGTCGCTCACCCTTACCGGGAGTGAGGCGTGACGGTCCGCATCGCCATCGGAGCGGTGATCACCGGCGTGGCGTTCGCGCTCGCCGGGTGGCGCCTGTCGCGCCTCGGTCGCCTCGTCCTGTCAGGAGCACCGGCTCCGGGCCGCACCCGCGGAGCGCTGCGGCGGCTCGGGGGAGCGGTGGTCGAGGTGCTCGGGCAGCGGAAGCTGCTCAAACGCCCACAGTCCGGCATACCCCACGCGCTCACCTTCTGGGGCTTCATCGTCCTTTTGTTCACGATCATCGAGGCGTACGGGGACGTCTTCTGGGACAAGCGGTTCGCCATCCCGGCGATCGGCACCTCGGCCGTCCTCGGGTTCCTCGAGGACCTGTTCACACTGGTGGTGCTCGCGGCCCTCGTGACCTTCGCCGTCATCCGGCTCGTCGACGACCCGGCGAAGAGGAAGCGGAGATCACGCTTCTTCGGGTCGCACACGCGAGCCGCCTGGCTCGTGCTGGCACTGATCGCCGTCGTGATGCTCACCCTGCTCGGCTACCGGGCGGCCCAGACGAACACCGGTGACTTCCCCTACGGCTCCTGGGCGTTCGCCTCCCACGGGCTGGGGCATCTCCTGCATCCCTTGGGCACCGGCGTCAATTCGGTCCTCGAGACGACCCTTCTTCTCTGCAACATCGCCGCCATCATGGGGTTCCTCGTCTTCCTCACCTACTCGAAGCACCTGCACGTCTTCCTCGCACCGCTGAACGTCGCCTTCTCGCGGCGCCCCCGCGCTCTCGGCGCCCTCGAGGTGACGGCGGGCACCGCGGGTGCCGCCAGGATCGAGCAGCTCAGCTGGAAGCACCTGCTCGATCTCGTCACCTGCACGGAGTGCGGTCGCTGCCAAGCCGTCTGCCCGGCGTGGAACTCGGGCAAGCCGCTCTCGCCGAAGCTCCTCGTCATGAGCCTGCGGGACCACCTGCTCGCTTCGGCGCCCCTCCTGCTCGGCGGCGCGCCGGGCGGCGACGGGAACGGCAGCTCAGCCAAGACGTCGGCACTCGTGCCTGACGTGGTCGATCCCGAGATCCTCTGGTCCTGCACGACCTGTGGCGCCTGCGTCGAGCAGTGCCCCGTCGACATCGAGCACATCGACACGATCGCCGATCTGCGCCGGAAGCTCGTCGAGGAGGGACGCCTGCAGCCCGGGCTGCAGAGCGCGTTCCAGAACATCTCGCACCAGGGCAACTCCTTCGGCAAGTCGGAGCGCATGCGCGCCCGCTGGACGCGCG
>JAJYVX010000188.1 GCA_021791795.1 Actinomycetes bacterium
GCGGGTCGAGGACGACGAGGTCGAGCGGTCCGGCGGCGTCCAAGGTGGCGGCGCGCACCCCGGCGTGGCGAGCCTCGACCCAGGGCATGGCCGCCGTGTTGGTCGCCAGGTCGGCCCTCGATGCCCGGTGGCGCTCGAGCGCCAGGACCCGACCGGTCGGCCCGACGGCGGCGCCGAGCGGGACCGAGAGGAGCCCCACACCGGCGTACAGGTCGGCGACCTGCTCCCCGGGGCGGGGGGAGGCGAGCTCGAGGACGGCATGGACGAGGGCATCGGGGGCGCCGAGGTGGACCTGCCAGAAGGCCCCGGCGCTCACCCGCGCGGCGGACCGGGTCCTGAGCCCGGTGATCGGCAAGAGCCTCGTCCTCTACCTCCGGCGCCCCGAGGGCGCCGTGGCGCCATGACCGGCCTCCGGGGCGGGTGGCTGCTCCCCGAGGTGCCCGGGGTCCTGCGGGCGGCGGACGTCGCGGCTCGCTTCGGCCGTCTCGTCTCGCGAGCGCCTCCCGCCTCCGGTCGGCCTGCCGAGGAGGCGGCGGGCGTCTGCTCCCGTAGCGCTCTCGGCCTTGGCGAGGGCGCGGTCGATCCGCGCGAGCACGGCTTCGTGGGAGGCGCTTGAGCGCATGGCCCGACGGACGTCGAGCACGCAGATGTTCTCCGTGCCCTCCCAGATCGTGTGGCACTGGGCGTCGCGCAGCTGGCGGGCCATCGGCCAGTCCTCCATGTAGCCGTTGCCGCCGAACACCTCGAGGGCGGTCGAGGCGGCCTCGAGGCCGACCCGGCAGCAACGCACCTTGGCCAGGGGGATGGCGATGCGGCGAAGGCGCGCTCCCTCCTCGGGCGTCACGGCGTTGCGTGCCGCGGCTGCGCACTCGAAGGTGAGGGCGAGTCCGGCCTCGAGGTCGACGAGGAGGTCGACGAGCGTCTCGCGTACGAGCGGGTACGCATCGATCCGCTTGCCGAACTGCTCCCGCCGGGCGGCGTAGATGACCGCCTCGAGGAAGGCGCGCCGGTGGATCCCGAGGCTCATGAGGGCAACGCCGAAACGGCTCCCGTTCACCATCTCCATCATGCGGTTGATGCCCCTGCCGTCACGGGCGGCATCGCCGTCGCCCGTGACGCTGGCACCCGCCGCGGCACCCGCCGCGTTCTCACCGGCAAGGTAGGCGAGCGAGCCGTCGAGCGCCACCTCCCCCGTGGGCACGGCAACCGTCCCGAGCTTCGGCTTCAGCCGCTTCGTGACGAAGCCGTTGGCCGACCCGTCGGGCATGCGCCGGGGCACGATGAACGTGGCGAGCCCGCGGCTGCCGGAGGGCGCACCGTCGGGCCGGGCGAGCACGATGAACACGTCGGCATCGACGTTGGAGCAGAAGTGCTTCTCCCCGAACAGGCGCCACTCGTCGCCGTCACGGACCGCTCGGGTCCTGTTGGCGCCGACGTCGCTGCCGCCCTGGCGTTCGGTGAGGAACATCCCGCCCTCCCACGACTGCTCAGGGTCGAGCGAGACGAGGCGCTCCAGCATCACGTCGCGAACCTCGGGCGGGGCGTACCGTTCGACGATGTCCGCCGCGCCGCTCGTCATGCCGAGGGCGCAGTAGATGGCTGTCTCCGCCTGGGAGACGAGATAGCTGATCGCCGCGGTCACGACAGCGGGGACCGGCCGCGGCGAGTGCGCCTCTAGGCCACCGGCGAAGCCGGCTCGCACGAGGTCCGCCTTGCTCTCGAGAAACCCGGCGTGATGCGTGACGACTCCGACGTCGAGGCCGGAGCGGTCGTAGCGCTCGAGCACCGGCCCGTGCTTGTCGGTCACCTCTGCCCGGGGCGCGATCGAGCGACCCACGAGGTTGCCGTAGCCGGCTACGACGTCTTCGGCGAACTTGCGGTCGTCGACGTCGGGGAGGAACCGGTCGAGGAGAAAGCGCAGGTTCGGGTCCATCTCGTACCAGTCGAGGCCCACCGCGCCCTCGTGCTCGGCGTAGTCGGCGAGCATCTCCTCACCTCGTGCCCGAGGCGCCCCCGGCGGCAGCCCGCCGGCGCTCCGGCCGCCGCCGCCGCCACTTCTCGGTGACGGACGGAGCCTCCCAGCCGGCATCTGCCGGGTTGATGTTCGACCCGGGGCGAACGATCTCGTCGAGCCGGTCGAGCACCTCGTCGGTGAGCACCAGGTCGGCACCGGCGAGCATGTCGTCCAGTTGCTCCATGGTGCGCGGACCGATGATGGCAGAGGTCACCCCGGGGTGAGCGACCACGAATGCGAGCGCCAGGTGCACGAGCGAGGTGTCGAGTTCGGCCGCGACCTTGACCAGCTCCTCCACGACCTCGAACTTGCGCTGGTTCTCGGGGATCGAAGGGTCGAAACGCTTGGGCAGTCTGGCGGCCCTGCCCTGCGACATGTCCACCTCGCTCCCGCGCCGGTACTTGCCCGAGAGCCAGCCGCCTGCGAGCGGGCTCCAGGAGATGACGCCCATCCCGTAGCTCTGGCAAGTCGGGAGGACCGACGTCTCGATGCCCCGTGCGAACAGCGAGTACGGCGGCTGCTCGCACCTGAAACGCTCGAGACCCCGCCTCTCTGCCACCCACTGCGCCTCCACTATCGCCTCAGCGGGGAAGGTCGAGGATCCGATGGTGCGGACCTTCCCCTGCCGAACGAGGTCGGTCAGAACCGACAGCGTCTCTTCGACTTCGGTCTTCGGGTCGGGCCGGTGGATCTGGTAGAGGTCTATGTAGTCGGTCTGCAGCCTTCGCAGGCTGTCCTCGATCTCCCGCACTATCCACCGGCGGGAGTTGCCCTGCCGGTTCGGCCCGTCGCCCATCTGGCCGTGGACCTTCGTCGCGAGCACGACGGAGTCCCTCTTCCCTTTGAGCGCCTTGCCCACGATCTCCTCTGACTCGCCCTGCGAGTAGACGTCGGCGGTGTCGACGAAGTTGATCCCCGAATCGAGCGCCTTGTGGATGACGCGGATGGACTCGTCGTGGTCGGGGTTGCCCCACTCGCCGAACATCATCGCCCCGAGGCAGTAGGTGCTGACCTGTATGCCGGTGCCGCCAAGGGTTCTCAGTCGCATGGGTCCCACCCTAGGGCTGGCTCGGCGATCTGCGCACCGGCGTCCTCGCCGGAAGAGACCGCCCGGCATGCCCGTTGTCGCGGGCTAGGGTTTCGGCTCCTTCGGCAGGCCGAGCACCCGCTCGGCCACGATGTTCCGCTGGATCTCCGCGGTCCCGCCCCAGATCGTCTCCGAGCGAGAGAAGAAGAAGCTGGCCTGGAGGGGGCTCACCGGATAGCCCTCCCGGCGGCGCCTCGCGCCGACGCCGGGGATGATCTCCTCGTCCGCGTCCCCGTCTCCCGTCAGCACCTGGCCCTCCATGCCGAGGATGTCGACGGCGAGCTCCATCACGTCGCGGTGGTACTCGGACCAGTACATCTTGTTCGTCGCCGAGAGGCCCGCGGTCGAGTGGTCGCCGTTCAACGCCGAGGTCAGGGTGCGGAGCCCGTTGATCTCCATGATCTTCACCTTCGACCACGAAGCGGCCAGTCGTTGGCGGACGAGCGGGTCGCGGATCTTCCCGTTCGCCTTCGCCGCGGCGATGATCGTCTCGAGCTCCTTCCGGAACCTGCGGTGACCCGTGGTGGCCGAGGTCCCGCGCTCGAAGCCGAGGGTCGTCATGGCGACCTGCCACCCGTTGTTGACACCGCCGACGACGTTGTCCTTCGGGCATCTCGCGTCGGAGAAGAAGACCTCGTTGAACTCCGATGAGCCGTCTATCTGGGCTATGGGACGAACCTCGATCCCTTCCTGGCGCATGGGGACGAGCAGGTACGAGATCCCCTTGTGCTTCGGCGCCGCGGGATCGGTCCGGGCGAGCAGGAACATGTAGTCGGCGAAGTGCGCCTGGGTCGTCCAGACCTTCTGGCCGTTTATGACCCACTCGTCGCCGTCGAGCTCGGCCCTCGTCTTCAACGATGCGAGGTCGCTGCCGGCATCCGGCTCGGAGAAGCCCTGACACCAGGCGATCTCTCCGGAGAGGATCTTCGGGAGGAAGAACTGCTTCTGGCCCTCGGTGCCCCACTGGAGGATCGTGGGGCCGACGAGGGTGTCGCCGAAGAAGTCCGCTCTCAGCGGAGCGTTCACCCGGGCGAACTCCTCTGTGAGCACGACGGCCTCCATCGTCGAGAGCCCGCGACCGCCGTACTCGGTTGGCCAGGAGGCACAGATCCAGCCCCCCTCGGACAGCTTCTTCGTCCATTCCGCGTTGAAGCTCGTCCGCTCGTCGGGGCTCATCTCGAACCCGAGCTCGCCCCAGCCCGGCGGCAGGTTGTGCTCGAGCCAGGCCCTGACATCGGCCCGGAAGGCTTCGGCCGGAGGCGGGTAGACGAGATCCATGATGAGAGGGTAACGAAGGTCGCAGCGGGCTCTGGCGAGACTCCCCGTTTGCGCTCGAACCTCGCCAGAGGGGAGGCTTACCCGCCATGCAGGACGCGTCTTCGCGGAGCAGGCGGGGGCGTCTGCGTGTCGCCTTCCTCGTCTACCGGGGCAACCCGCGATGTGGCGGTCAGGGTGTCTACACGCGCCATCTCTCGCGAGAGCTCGTGAACCTCGGCCACGCGGTCACCGTCTTTTCCGGCCAGCCGTACCCCGAGCTCGACGACGGCGTGGACTTCGTCCCCGTGCCGAGCCTCGACCTGTACCGTGATCCGGACCCTTTCCGCGTGCCGCGGCTGCGCGAATTCCGCGACGCCACGGACCTGCTCGAGTTCGCCGTCATGTGCACGGCGGGCTTTCCCGAGCCCCGCACCTTCAGTCTTCGCGCCCGGCGTCTCTTGCGCGAGCGCCGGGCCGACTTCGACATCGTGCACGACAACCAGTCGCTCGGGAGCGGCGTCTTGAAGATGGTGCGAGACGGTTGGCCGCTGCTCGAGACGATCCACCACCCGATCACCGTCGACCGCGAGCTCGACCTGAGCCACGCGACAAGCCGGCTCCGGCGGCTCACCCTGCGCCGCTGGTACGGCTTTCTCGGCATGCAGACACGAGTGGCCCGGCGCGTCCCCCGGGTGGTCACCGTCTCGCAGTCCTCGCGCCTCGACATCGCCGAGCAGCTCGGGGTCGACGCCGATCGCATCGCCGTGGTACCGGTCGGCGTCGACGACGAGGTGTTCAAGCCCCGCCCGGCGCTCCGCCGCGTCCGCGGGCGCCTCGTCACGACAGCGAGCGCAGACGTGCCCATGAAGGGCCTCATCCCTCTTCTCGAGGGTCTCGCCAAGCTGCGCACCGAGCGCGAGGACGCCCATCTCGTCGTCGTGGGACGCCTGCGCGAGGGGAGCCGGGTTCCGGGGGTGCTCGAGCGCTTCGGGCTGGAGGCGGCTGTGCGGTTCGTCTCCGGCATCTCCGACACCGAGCTCTCCGAGCTCTACGCCTCGGCGGAGGTAGCGGTCGTGCCCTCGCTCTACGAGGGCTTCTCGCTTCCGGCGGTCGAGGCGATGGCTTCGGGCGTCCCGCTCCTTGCCACCACCGGTGGAGCCCTCCCGGAGGTCGCCGGAAGCCATCTCGAGACGGCGTACCTCGTGCCTCCGGACGACCCGGGCGCTCTCGCCGCCGGTCTGCTCCGCCTTCTCGAGGACGAGGAGCTGCGTTCCCGGCTCGGTGCCGCCGGCCGGACGCGCACGCTCGCGCGCTACACATGGCCCGTCACGGCGCGGGGCACGGCCGAGCAGTACGCGGTGGTGCTGGACGATCACGCACGGACCACCCGCCTGACG
>JAJYVX010000189.1 GCA_021791795.1 Actinomycetes bacterium
GCTCGGTACGGACACGCTCGCGCGGATCCCCCCGCATGTAACGCTCGTTCCACCGCTGAACGTGCCGGAGAGCGACCTCGTGCACGCCGTCGACGTCGCCCGGCGAGCAGCGGCCGCGAGCGTTCCTTTCGTCCTCGAGCTCGGCCCGCCGCGGACGTTCTTCCCTCCGAATCCGGTCCTCTACCTCGCCGTGGGGGGTGACCTGGCAGCGGTCTCAGACCTGAGCGAGGCGACGGCCACCGGACCGCTCGCCGAGCCGAAGGGACGCAAGCGCCGCCCATTCGTCCCTCACGTCACGCTCGACAACCGCGTGCAGCCTCCGCGGCTCGAGGCGGCGATGGTCGCCCTCGCGGACTACCGCTCTGCTGTCACCGTCGAACGATCAACCCTGCTCGAATTCGACGAGGAGGCTCGCCGCTGGTCCGCCATCGCCGCCTTCCCACTCGGGCGCCCGAGGGTGGTGGGAAGGGGCGGGCTCGAGGTCGAGCTGTCGGTCGAGATGGGGCTCGACCCGGTGGCCAACCGCTTCGTGAACGACCAGTGGCGGCAGTACTCCATCGCTCGTTACGGCTCAGAAGGGGCCAGGTACGAGGCGGCCGCCGTGATAGCGCGCATCGGCGGCGAGATCGTCGGTGTGGCCGAAGGCGAGCTGCGCGGGTCGTCCTACCGCCTGGCCAGGCTCATCGTGGCGCCGCAGTGGCGATCGCACGGTGCCGGCGCTCAGCTCCTCCGGGCGGTCGAGGTCATGGCCTCCGACCACGGTTGCGATCGGGTCCGGCTCGAGACGATCGCCGGCGGCGACGCCGAGCGCTTCTACGCGCGCCACGGCTATGCCGTCGTGACGAGGCTGGCGGAGTGGCGGGAGAACGTGGACTTCGTCCTCATGGAGCGGGCCTTCTGAGCTCCGGTCAGCCGTCGGAGGCCAACCGCCGGGAGATCTCCGCGACCACCTCGTCCGCCGCGGTGGCAGGATCGAGCGCACCGCTCCTGAACCGCTTCAGCACGGCCTCGGATCCGAGAATACCAGCGACCTCACGGGTGAACCGGCTCACGGCGAGCCTCTCCGCCTCCTCGACCATCCGCTTCGCCCGGCGCCGCACGAGGCCTCCGCTCTCTTCGAGAAACGCCCGGTGGCGCGTGATCGCCTGGAGGAGGTCCGCGACACCATCGCCCGTCGAGGCGACGGTCTCCACGATCGGGGGCGTCCAGTCCATCGATCGGGACAGCTGGAGCATGTGCACGAGATCGCGCCTCGTCTCTCTCACGCCGGGCCGGTCCGCCTTGTTTATGACGAGGACGTCCGCCACCTCGAGCAGCCCGGCCTTGTTCGCCTGCACCGCATCCCCCCATCCGGGGTTGAGCACCACGACGACGGTGTCACACGTGCCCGCCACCTCCACCTCGACCTGGCCCACACCGACGGTCTCCACGAGGACGGTCGGCCAGCCCGCCGCTTCCAGCAGCCGTACCGCTTCGGGTACGGCTGCAGCCAGGCCGCCGAGGTGTCCCCGCGTCGCCATCGATCGGATGAACACGTTGCGGTCGAGTGCGTGGTCCTGCATGCGCACACGGTCTCCGAGGATGGCGCCGCCCGAAAGCGGCGAGGAGGGATCCACCGCCAGCACGGCCACGGGTCCTGCGCCCTTGTCCAGCATCTCGGCCACAAGGCGGCCCGTGAGGGTGGACTTGCCCGCCCCGGGGGCGCCTGTGAGCCCTATCGAGTAGGAGGAACCGGCCGCAGGTGCGGTCGCACGGGAGAGGTGCCGTGCTGGCTCTCCTCCTCGTTCGGCGACCGACAGCAGCCGGGCGAGCGCGCGCCGGTCACCCCCGGCGCCCCCGCGGGCCGCTTCGAGCAGCTTCTCGGGATCAGTGGCGCGCTGGCGACCGGTCGTCTCGATCGGCCCGGCTGGCCCGGTCGCGCCGGCTGGTGCGCTCACCCGTCCGAGGCCGCGCCAGCAGGGCTTTCGGCTGCGCCCGACCGGTCGACATCGGCGCCGATGGCGCGCAACCTGCCGGCGAGGTCCTCGTAACCCCGGTCGACGTGGTCCGATCCGCTCACCTCGGTCGTGCCGTCCGCGACCATGCCGGCGAGCACGAGAGCGGCGCCGGCGCGTATGTCCGTCGCCTTAACCGGCGCTCCCGACAGACGAGGCACACCGCGGATGACGGCGTGGTGGCCCTCCGTCGTTATGCGAGCCCCCATGCGGCGGAGCTCGTCCACGTAGCGAAACCGGCCCGCGAACACGTTCTCGCTCACGACGGCCACCCCGTCGGCCACCGCGAGCAGCGTGACGACAAAGGGCTTGTAGTCCGTGGCCACCCCGGGGTAGGGCAGCGTCGACACGTCCACGGACTCCAGGTGGCCCGTAGCGCTCGCGAGGAGGCCGTCGGCGTTCGGCACGCAGTGGACTCCCATGGCTGCGAGCTTCTGCAGCAGCATGTCCATGTGCTCAGCCCTCGCGTCCCGCAGCAGGACCTCGCCTCCGGCCAGGCCGACGGCGGCGAGGAAGGTGGCAGTCTCGACCCTGTCCGGGATGCAGCGGTGGTCGGCAGGCTCGAGGCTGTCGACCCCCTCGACCTCGATGTGCGAGGTGCCGGCTCCCTCGATCCGCGCCCCCATGCTCGTGAGCATGTCTGCGAGATCGGCCACTTCCGGCTCACGGGCGGCATTCTCGATGACGGTCGTACCCTTCGCGAGCGTCGCCGCCATGAGGACGTTGTCCGTGGCGGTGTGGCTCGGGAACTCGAGCACGACCTTGGCGCCCATCAGCCTGTCGCACCGTCCGGCGACGTTGCCGTGCTCGGTCGTGAACTCCACGCCCATCTTCTCGAACGCGCCGAGGTGCATGTCTATCGGCCGGCCACCGAAGTCGTCGCCGCCGGGAAGGGAGATGACGGCGTGGCCGGCGCGGGCGAGCAGCGGCCCAAGCACGACGATCGACGCTCTGATGCGCTCGACGAGCTCGTAGGGCGCGATCGGCTGGATGCCGTCCGGCACGTCGATTTCGAGCCAGCCGTCGCTCCCTTTGCCGTGGTGACTGGCCACGGGGCCGAGCGCGGCGAGCAGATCGGCCATGATCGTCACGTCCGTGATCGCGGGCACATTCCCGATACGATGGCGTCCCGGCGCCAAGAGCGAGGCGGCCATGCACTTGAGCACGGAGTTCTTCGCCCCGTTGATGGTGACGGAGCCGGAGAGCGGGCCGCTCGGGCCTACGACGAAGCGATCCATCGGGGCGACAGTACTTCCGCTTCACAGGGCCTGGACCACTATCGTCGGTTTGTGATGGACGTACCAACTTCATTGGAGGAGCGGTGACCCAGCGCCAGGCTCCGGACCGGAACCTGGCGCTCGAGCTCGTCCGGGTGACGGAAGCGGCTGCTCTCGCGGCCGCGAGGTGGCTCGGGCGTGGCGACAAGGAGGGAGCGGACAAGGCCGCGGTGGACGCCATGAGGGTCGTGCTCCACTCGGTCGCGATGGACGGGATCGTCGTCATAGGCGAGGGTGAGAAGGACGACGCGCCCATGCTCTACAACGGCGAGAAGGTGGGCGACGGCTCGCCTCCCGAGACCGACATAGCGGTCGACCCGATAGACGGCACGACGCTCACCGCACACGGGCAGGGTGGAGCGATCTCGGTCATCGCCGTGTCCGAGCGCGGGACCATGTTCGACCCAGGACCATGCTTCTACATGGAGAAGCTCGCCGTCGGGCCGGATGCCGCCGGCGTCATCGACATCACCTCCTCTCCGGCCGAGAACCTGCACGAGATCGCCAAGGCGAAGCACACCTCTGTCCGCGACCTGACCGTCGTCATCCTGGACCGCCCCCGCCACGAGGCTCTCATCGAGGACGTCCGCTCGACGGGCGCCCGGATCCGCCTCATCTCGCACGGCGACGTCGCCGGTGCGATCGCAACGGCCTGGCCGACCTCCGGCGTGGACGTACTGATGGGAGTCGGAGGAACGCCCGAGGGTGTCATCGCCGCCGCCGCCCTCACCTGCATGGGCGGGGAGATAGAGGGCCGGCTCTGGCCCCGCGGCGAAGCCGAGGCCGCCGCGGCACGCGAGCGCGGCTACGACCTGCAGAGGGTGCTCAAGACGAACGACCTCGTCTCGGGTGACAACAGTTTCTTCGCGGCGACGGGCATCAGCGGGGGAGAGCTCCTGCGGGGGGTCGGTTACGACAGCCACGGAGCCACCACCCAGTCGCTCGTCATGCGCTCGAAGTCCGGCACGGTCCGCCTCGTCGAGGCGAGGCACCGGCTGGAGAAGCTGAAGTCCTTCGCCGCGGTCGAATTCGGATGACGGACGCTGTTGCAGGCGGTTCTGCATCCGAGCTCGTCGTCGAGCGGCGTGATGACGGCGTGGCCGTCGTCACGCTCAACCGGCCCAAGCTGAACCCCCTCTCGCGGGCGCTCCTGGCCGAGCTGTCCGGCGCGCTGGCGACGCTCGGCCACGACCTTCCCCGTGCTTTGGTGGTCTGGGGCGGGGAGCGGTGCTTCTCGGCCGGGGCGGACATCGAGGAATTCAGCGGCTCCTCCGCCGCCGGGGCGGTGGCCGCGAGTTTCCACGAGGCTCTCGACGCCCTGGCGGCTTTCCCCCGCGCAACGGTGGCCGCTGTCTCCGGCTACGCGCTCGGGGGAGGCCTCGAGCTGGCTCTCGCATGTGATTTCCGGGTCGTCGGCGAGAACGCCCGTCTCGGGCAGCCGGAGATACTGCTCGGGATCATCCCCGGAGGGGGAGGCACGCAGCGGCTCGCCCGGCTGATCGGGCCGAGCCGTGCGAAGGACCTGATCTTCTCGGGCCGCCAGGTCGGCGCCGCCGAGGCCCTCGAGATGGGCCTCGTCAACCGCGTGACGTCGAAGGACACCGTGCTCGCGGAGGCGCTCTCTTTCGCCGTCGAGCTTGCCCGGGGGCCGGCGGTGGCTCAGAGCTTCGCGAAGCAGGCGATCGATGGTGGTCTCGCGGCTGGCCTCGCCGCGGGCCTCGCCCTCGAGCGGCGCCTGTTCGCCGACGTCTTCGACACCGAGGACGCCGCCGAGGGCATCCGCTCCTTCCGGGCCGAAGGGCCTGGCAAGGCCCGTTTCTCCGGCCGCTGAGGCGGCGCTACCTCGTGGGCCGGAAGCTCTCAGACGATCCCCGCTGGTACGAGCGGGCGGTCTTCTACGAGCTATCCCCGAGATCTTTCTTCGACGGCAACGGCGACGGTACGGGGGATCTCGCCGGCATAAAGGCGAAGCTCGAGTACCTCGAGTGGCTCGGTGTCGACTGCCTCTGGCTGCTCCCCTTCTACCCTTCCCCGCTTCGCGACGGCGGTTACGACGTGAGCGACTTCATGACGGTGGCGCCCGAGTGCGGCTCGGTCGACGACCTGGCCGCACTAGTCGGGGACGCCCACAGTCGTGGCATAAGGATCATCTCCGACCTCGTCATGAACCACACGAGCGACCAGCACCCGTGGTTCGTCGAATCGCGCTCGTCCCGCACCAATCCGAAAGCCGACTGGTACGTGTGGGCCGACGACGACGAGGGCTATTCCGACGTGCGAGTGATCTTCGTCGACGCCGAGCCGTCGAACTGGACGCACGACCCGGTGCGCCAGCAGTACTACTGGCACCGCTTCTTCCACCACCAGCCCGATCTCAACTACGAGAACCCGGAGGTGGTCGAGG
>JAJYVX010000190.1 GCA_021791795.1 Actinomycetes bacterium
CGGAGGTGTCTGTCATCACGGTGGCCGAGTTGACCGTTGGAGTCCTCATGGCGAACGACGCGGATCGGCCGGTCCGCCTTTCCACGCTTTCCGCGGTCGAGTCGACGTGGGACCCTCTGCCCGTAGATGTCGAGGTGGCGCGCCAATTCGCTCGGATCGTCGCAGGGCTGCGCACCGGCAGACGCCGGGTGCCGATCCTCCATGCCCTCGTGGCCGCAACGGCCTTCGTCGAGCAGATCCCCGTCGTCACCCAGGACGACGACTACGACGCCATTCCGGGAGTCCGGATCATCCGCGTTTGACGACCCGCTGGCGAATCCCTGTGTTCAGGGAGCTCCAAGGTGTCGTGCACGAAGCGGGCACCGTCCATCGAAGGACGTGTTCATCCGAGCTTGGTGAGCACGCGGCGAAGGTTTCTCACCGCCTGGTGGGTCCGCTGTTCGTTCTCTATGAGGGCGAAACGCACGTGTCCGTCCCCGCCGGGCCCGAAGCCCGCTCCGGGCGACGTGGCGACCTCGGCCTCCTGGAGCAACAGCTTTGCGAACTCGACCGAGCCCATCTCCCGATAGGGCTCGGGGATCGGCGCCCAGACGAACATGGTCCCCTTCGGCGAAGCGACGTCCCATCTGATGCTGCGCAACCCCGCACACAGGGCATCACGCCGCCCCTCGTACACGAGTCGCAGCTCGGCCGGGTAGTCCGGGGCCTCGCGCATGGCGACGATGGCTGCTATCTGGATCGGCTGGAACGTCCCGTAGTCGAGGTAGCCCTTCAGCTTGGTCAGGGCTTGGACGATCTCTGCGTTGCCGACGAGAAACCCGACACGCCATCCGGCCATGGAAAACGACTTGGTCAAGGTGTAGAGCTCGACCGCCACTTCCTTTGCTCCAGGGACCTGCAGCACGGACGGGGGGCGATATCCGTCGAAGCCGAGATCGGCGTAGGCGAAGTCGTGGACCAGCACGACTTCGTGCTCCCGAGCGAAGCTGACGAGCGACTCCATGAAGGAGATGTCGACGCAGGCTGTCGTCGGGTTGTGCGGGAACGACACCACTATCACCCGCGGCTTCGGCCAGGTCGCCTCCCATGTCTCGACGAGGGCTTCGAAGAAGCCGTCACCAGGGCGGGCCGGGGTTCCGTCGGCTCCGGGCCGCCCCGGTCCCTCCAACGGGACCTGGTGCACGTCGGCCCCGGCGAAGAGCGGGGCGTAGATGTGGATCGGGTAGCTGGGAGACGGGACGAGCGCGGAGTCCCCGGGCGACACGAGGACCCACATCACGTGCGACAGGCCCTCCTTCGCCCCGATGGTGGTCACGACCTCCCGGTCCGGATCGAGGTCCACTCCCCAGTTGCGCTCGTAGAGGTCACAGACGGCCTGCCGGAGATTAGGGATCCCCCGGGAAGCCGAGTAGCGGTGATTGCGCGGGTTGCGCACCGCCTCGGTCAGTTTCTCCACGGCGACGCTCGGCGAGGGCAGGTCGGGGTTGCCGAAGCCGAAGTCGACGATGTCCGCACCGCGCTGGCGTGCCTGCTCCTTCAGGGCGTTCATGGCGGAGAAGACGTAGGGCGGCAGGCCGTTTATGCGTCGGAATTCCATGGGCAACGCTAACTCCCCGTAGGCGACTTCCTCGCAGGGCACGTCGAGCGCGCAGCGGGCGATCGCGAAGCGGGGCCCGCCGGCGGTGCCCGGATGGCACTCCGCAGACACCGTCTATGGTTCGCCGGGTGTCAGCTTGTTCCGTCTGCGGCGAGCAGTTGCCCGGAGGTGCACGCTTCTGTCCGAACTGCGGCACGCCGGTCGACGGCTTCTTGCAGACCCACGAACGACGTCTCGTCACCGTCCTCTTCGCCGACCTGACCGACTCGACCTCTCTCACGCGCCGGCTCGACGCGGAGAGGGTGCGTGACGTCCTCGGGGCGTTCTACCAGGCCGTCGCCGAGGAGCTCGCCGAGTTGCGCGGCGAGGCCGAGAAGTTCATCGGCGACGCAGTCATGGCCGTCTTCGGTCTCCACCGCGCCCGCGAGGACGACGCCCTCCGGGCGGTCCGCGCGGGGCTCGGCATCCGGGGCCGAGCCCGGCGCCTCGGCCAGTCGCTCGGCGTAGGCGCCTCGTCGCTCGAGGTCCGTGTCGGCATACAGACCGGTGACGTGGCCGCCGGTAGAGGCGCTTCCGGTCAGCTGCTCGTCACCGGGCCTGCGGTGAACGCCGCGGCGAGGCTGCAGGCCGCTGCCGAGCCGGGCGAGATCCTCGTCGGCCAGGTGACCCACTCGCTGACGAGCGACTCCGTCGTGTTCGGTGACATGCGCGGCGTGAGAGCTCGAGGCTTCGACGCGCCGCTCGAGGCGTATCCGGTGGAGGCGCTCACGGCGCGGTCCGTGCGACGCACGATCCCGCTCGTCGGCCGCCAGAGCGAGATCGCCCTCATGCGGGACACGCTCGGGCGGGCGATCTCGACCGGGGAACCGCAACTCCTCACCCTGCTCGGCGAGCCCGGCATCGGCAAGACCCGCCTCATCGACGAGCTGGCAGCGAGCCTCGAGGCGCCCTCGAGATCCCTCGCCGGCCGCGTTCAGCCGCCTGACTGGGGGCCAACGTTCTCGGCGGTCTCCGAGATGCTCCAGCAACTGGCCTGCTGCTGCCGGGATCCGGGCGAGGACACCTTGTCCGCCTTGGAAGAGGTCATCGACGGCAGCGATCCCGAGTCCGGTCGAATCCTCAAGCAGTTGTCGCCCCTGTTCACAGGCTCGGAGCCCACGGGTCAAAAGTCGACGTTCGTCTCCGAGGTGCAGGAAGGATTCATCGGCCTCGTCAGTCAACTGGCACGTGCAGCGCCGGTGGTGGTGGCCTTCGACGGGCTCGAAAGGGCCTCTCCACCCCTCCTCGAGCTCGTCGAGCGGCTGGCCGGCAGATCGAGCGAGCGGCCGACGCCGGTGCTCGTCATCGCGGCCGCCCGTGGCGACGTGCCGCTCGTCGCCCGCGGCCGTTCGTTGGGTTCCACCGCGCGCAGCCACACCCTCATCCGGCTCGCTCCGCTCGGCGAGGACGCGAGCGCGGCGCTCGCCCGACACGCCGGAGCCGCGCGGATGGGCTCGGCAGTCGCAGAGAGGGTCGCCACATGGGCAGGGGGCAACCCGTTCTTCATCATCGAGATGACCGGCCAGCTCCTGAGCGCCCCCGCCGCGCAGGCCGCCCGGCTCGGTGCGGTGGTCCCGCCGACCGTTCAGGCGGTGGTGGCAGCGCGACTTGATGCCCTCGCACCGGACTTGCGCGACCTGGCTCGCCACGTGTCGGTCTTCGTCTTCTCCTTCGACCTCGAAGAACTGGGCCTCGTCGCCGACGCCGGCACCGTGCAGCTCTCGGCGTTGGAAGAGGCCGAGGTCCTCGTGAGAGAGGAGCGCGAGCCGACGAACTGGCGGTTCCGGCACGAAACACTGCGAGACGTTGCCTACGCCACCCTCTCAAAGCGGGAGAGACTGCGCCTGCACCTGGCGATCGCCGATGGTCTCGCCGCGCTCGGGCGTCGCTCGGCGTGGATTCCCGACCATCTGGAGAGGGCGGCACTCGCCTCGCTCGACCTCGATCCGAGCGACCGGTCGCTCGCCGAGCGCGCGGCAAGAGCTCTCGCGGATGCCGGCGATCGGGCGCGCAAGCGGATGGAGAGCCGTGCTGCGGTCAGCCGGTACGAGCGGTCTCTGGCGCTGAGGGACGCGACCCGCCCGTGGGGTCGCCGAGAGGCGTCGGTGCTCGCCGGCCTCGGCGAAGCTCACTACTGGCTCGGGGAGTACGACGCCGCCACGACCGTGTTGAGAAGGGCGGAAGAGCTTGCTCTCGAGGCCGGCGACGACCGCACGCTCGCATCGGCGCTGCACTTCCTCGGAGACATCGTCCTCAGCGTCGGGGGGGACGTCGCCGACGCGGAAAGCAAGTTCCATCAAGCGCTCGAGGCGGCCGAGCGCTCCGGCGATGAAGCGGTGCTGTGCCGCACGCTCCTCTTCGCCGGTTGGGCGCCTTGGGACAGGGAGGATTTCGCGGAGGCGGACCGCACATGGGAGCGGGCGCTCGAGCTCGCCCGGCTGACCGACGACCGATGGGCGCAGGTCCGGGCGCTCTGTTCCCTCTCGGTCTCCGCTTCGGACCAGGACGACGTCGAGCGATCCCGGAGCTTCGCCCACGCGGCGATGGAGCTCGCCGCGGAGCTCGGGGACCGCTTCAGCGTGGCGATCGCGACAGTCCAGGTGGGGCGCGCCCTGCTCGACTCGGGCAGAGCCGCGGATTCCCTCCCGCACTTCGGCCGGGCACTCTCGATCTTCGAGGAATTGGGCGCCCGTTGGGAGTGGGCGGACACGCTCCGGACCCGGGGAGTCGCCCTCCGCGAGCTCGACCGGCTCGCGGAGGCGGAGGCGGACCTGAAGGCGGCGCTCGGGATCCTCGGCCAGTTGGGTGATCCAACCCTCACCCGGGAGACCTGGAGGGCGCTCGCCCGCGTCGCCGACCGCCGCGGCGACGCCCAGCAGGCGGATCACTGGCGGGGACATGCCGAGGGGTCGCCCAGGCACCAGGACCACTAGCGCCGTCGAGCCGCACGGACCCGCCGCGGACTGTGAGCCGCTTATCGATGGACATAGGCTCTCCTGTGTGAAGGGAGGGGGCCGCTCTTCACGATCGCCCGCGCGTGCGATCGTGTGCGCTAGGGAGCGCCGGTGAATCCGATCGGCGGTGACGCTCTCTCATCGCTGTGGGCGGCGCTCGCGTGCCTCCTCGTCTTTTCCCGCGTCCTTGCTTTGCTGGCGTCGCGAGTGGGTGCCCCACCGATCGTCGGCGCCCTGCTGGCCGGGGTCCTGCTGAACCACGAAGTCCTCGGGAGTCTTTGGCCCGCAGCTCAGCACTGGCTCTTTCCCGGCACTTCGTCCTCCGCGCACCTGCTCGGCGGGATCACCAATCTCTGCTTGCTGTTCGTCTGCTTCCTGCTCGGCATCGAGACCGACGTCGTGGAGCTGCGCAAACTCGGCCGCCGGCTGCCGCTTGCGGCCGCGTGGACGTTCGTCTTGCCGTTCGCCGCCGGCGCCGGAATCGCCGTCTGGGCAAGCCAGGGGATGATCGGTCGTTCGGGCAGCGAGCTGGCACTGGTCCTTCTCCTCGGTACAGCCACTGCCGTCTCGTCGCTTCCGGTGATCGCCTGGATGGTGAGAGGGCTCGACCTCGCTGCGCGCTGGCCGGGACGGCTTGCCGTGGGCGTGGCAACGGCGCAGGACGCAGCCGGATTCGTACTGCTCGCCGTAGCCGTGGCGGTCACGAGCGGCGGGGGAGCCGTCCGCTTGCTGACGGTCGTCCTGGGATTCGCCGCGCTGGCTGGCGTCCTGTTGTTTGGCGGCAGACCCGTCGGCTTCCTGCTCGCCCGAACGAGCTCGAGAGACCGCGAGGCGGGAGCCGGCGCGCTCACGGTCGCCTTCGCCACCATGCTGATCTTCGCCGCAGCCAGCCAATCCGCCCACATCAGCGGAGCGCTCGGTGCTTTCGTGGCCGGCGTCATGGTCAGCCGGTCGGCCGTCGCACGAACCGCGCTCATCACCTCGGTGGAGGCCATCATCGCGGGCGTCTTCGTGCCCGTGTACTTCGCGAGTGCGGGAGTGTCGTTGCAGTTTCGCCTGGT
>JAJYVX010000191.1 GCA_021791795.1 Actinomycetes bacterium
GGCGAGCGTGAAGACCCGCCGGTCGCCGATGAGGTCCTGCTCGTCGAGCTGCACGTCGAAGCGCAGCGAGAAATCCTTCCCGGAGGCGTCGAGGAGAGCGTCGTGCAGCAGGCCGTGGAAGCGACCTTCGAGCCTGTCACGCACCACGGCGCTCGGAACCCCGAGCACGAGCTCTCCATTCACGACCGCGACCGGCTTGATTGCAGCGAACCAGGTCTTCCAAGCCGCTTCAGAGACCTGGGACCTGAGTGCTCCTGCGCAGTCGTTCCACAGCTGTTGCGCCTCAGTCACCTGCTTGGAGCCCTCCGCTCGCGACGTTCTCCACACCAGAATCCACAGGTGTGGATCGTGTGTCATCAGTCAGATTCGGGGCATCGTACAGCCGGCATGCGCCGGCCGCCGTTGGGCAGCACGTGAACTACACAGGTGTTTTTCAGCATTCCAGAGACGGTCGCACTGTTGATAGCGCCCGTTGACTGCCAACTTCTGACCAAGCGGGCAGGTCAGTGAATGGGCCGTGGGGATCAGTTGAAACGACGACTCTTCGCGTGTAGATTCGGTGACGCCCCTAAGGGCGCCTTGGTTTTCGCGTCCAGAAATGGTCGGGAGTACTCCCGGGGCCACTTGACTGCCCGGAGCACGACTCGGGAGGAAACACATGAAGAGAACCTTTCAACCGAACAACCGGAAGCGTGCCCGGAAGCACGGCTTTCGCCACAGGATGTCGAGCCGCGCGGGCCAGGCCATCATCAAGGCTCGGCGCCGCCGAGGCCGCGCGCGCCTGTCCGCCTGAGCACAGCCACTTGTTCCGGCCGCACTCTTTCTGGCCGCCGGCTGACCGCACGATCCCGTCTGGCTTCAGTTCTCCGAGCTGAGGAACGAAGTCCTGTGGCTGCCGGGCTCCTCTCTTCACGCGAGGCGGTGGCCGTCGGAGGTGTCACAGACCGAGGTTCGTTCGCCGAGCTGCGGCACACCCGGCGACGTGCCCGCTCAGGAGCCGTCGCAGTAAGCTATGTGCCTGTGCCTCGCGGTGACGAGACCAGGAGGTTCGCCTACTCGGTCCCGCGACGGTTCGGGACCGCGGTCGACCGCAATCTTTACCGGCGCCGTCTGCGGGCTGTGACGTCAGAATCGGCGTCACAGGTTCCACCAGGTTCATATCTCATCGGGCTCGGGCCCGATGCCCGAGGCGTCTCGTTCCAAGACCTGAGGAGACGGGTGATCGAAGCCATGCAGCGTGCCAGCGGGGAGTCAAACCCGTGACCGTGGCACAGAGGCTGCTGATGTTCCTAGTGCGCGGCTACCAGGCGGTTCGCCTGGGCAAGCCGTCGCCCTGCCGGTTCCAGCCGTCGTGCTCGGAATACGCGGCAGAAGCGATAACCGTTCACGGTGCCGCTCGGGGCACCTGGTTGGCAGTACGCAGGGTCGGCCGTTGCCACCCGCTCGGCGGTCGCGGGTTCGACCCCGTGCCGACGAAATGAGGGCCCGATGATCCTCGGGTCGGCATGGGGAAGCATCATCTCCCCGATCGCCAAGATCTTCGGCTGGATACTCGCGGCGTTCTACTCCTTCTCCCACAGTTACGGCTGGGCGATCGTGCTCCTCACGCTCACGGTGATGGTGATCGTCTTCCCGCTCACGCGCAAGGGCACGCGCTCCATGATGCGGATGCAGCTGCTCCAGCCACAGTTGAAGGTGATCCAGAACCGCTACAAGTCGAGTCCGGGGCAGACTACGGAGGAACGCCAGGCGAACCGCGCCAAGCTCAACGAGGAGATGATGGCGCTCTACCGGGAGAACAACGTCAGCCCGACCGGGGGCTGTCTCCCCATGTTCTTGCAGTTCCCGATCTTCATCGTGCTGTACGACGTCATCCGCGGCATGACGAGCACGACGACGGTCGGGACGGGTGCGTCGAAGCATGTAGTCGCGCAGCCGCAGTACATCGCGAGCACTACGAGCCTCTACCACAACCTGATCCGCGACAAAGGCACGATGCACGCCTTCGGGCTGAACCTGGCGGACTCGGTGCGAACCCACCAGGCGTCGTGGACGGCGGTGATCCCCTACGTCGTCGTCATCCTGATCGCGGTCGCTCTGCAGTACGTGTCCATCTGGCAGATCACCAACAGGAACCCGGCGGCCTCTCAGGCGAACGCTCAGATGCAGGCGGCCCAGAAGTTCATGCCTCTCATCTTCGTGTTCTTCTACATCGTGCTTCCCGCCGGCGTGGGCGTGTACTTCATCGTCTCGAGCGCTTTCCGCATCGGGCAGCAGGAGTGGATGTACAAACACGACAAGATGATCACCGAGACGCTCGCCAAGCTGAAGCAGCAACGAGCCGCACAGGCGACCAAGGACAAAGGTGCTCAAGGCGCGCCGAAGGGCTTTTTCGCGAAGCTACGAGACGCGGCGACCACAGCCTCGGCCAATACGACCCCAGCGCTCGAGGCAGGTGGTCGCGACGGGCAGGCCGCTGCAACGCCGACGGGGCGCAAAAGCCGCGGCACGACAGGCGGTGGCGGTGGCAAGGCGAGCCAGGCGCCTCGGCAGCGATCTCCCCGCCCCACGAACGGCACGACGCCAGGGGCGCGAGGCGCTCCCGCGAAGAGTGGAGGCACTTCCGGTGGACCTGCCAGGGGCGCCACCAAGGGCGGTTCGACCACCAACGGTAGGTCCCTTCCCGGCGACGCTCTAGACGCCAAGCAGGGAGACAACCGGTCGCACCAGAAGAGACCCCGCAGGCCACGGTAGCCGTGGAGTGGGTGGAGACGACAGGTCGGACGGTCGCCGAAGCAGTCGAGCGAGCTTTGGAACAGCTCGGTGTCGCCGAGAAGGACGCCGAGGTCGTGGTGCTGCAGGAGCCGCGGACGGCGATGCTCGGCCTGCGGCGATCGGAAGCACGGGTCCGGGTCCGGGTCCGGCCGCTGCGAGTCAGAGCCAAGCGTCCGGCGAGGCGACCCTCGAGTGGTAGCTCAAGCCCCCGGCGCGGGGGAAAGCGGGGGGCAGCACCCGGATCGTCTGGTGAATCGGCCGCAAGTGGTTCAGGGGAGAATGCCGCCGACGCAAGCGGCGGCGATGGGCAGTCGAGTGGCACGAAGGCCAAGCGACGCTCACAGGCGCGCAGCAGCGCGCCGCCGCCCCGGCGTCGCAGAGGTGGGCGTTCAGGTGGCTCGAACGGTTCGAGCAGCTCAGTTGACCGTGGGGAGCTCTCGACCTCAGAGGACGATCGCAGGGGCGCCGCGGCCACCGCTGGCCTTGAGGTTGACCGGCATGCTGACGGCAGCGATTCCATGTCCGGGACGGCGCGCGACGGCGCGCGACGGCGCTCACGAGGAGCCGGACGGGGAAAGCGCCGGCCGGCAAGCTCTGAGGAGGGTCGGACCAAGGAGGAAGAGATGACCATCGAAGCGCAGGCAGCTTTGGCCGAGGAGTTCGTGCGGGGCGTCGTCCGGTGCTTCGGCATCGACGCGACGGTCTCGAGCACGATCGACGAGGAGCACATCAGGGTAAGCGTCGACGGGGACGCAGTCGGCTATCTCATAGGTCACCAGGGCTCGACGATCGACGCCCTCCAGGAGCTCACCCGGACGGTTGTGCAGAGGCGAAGCGAAGAGGGCGGCGGAAGGGTGAACGTCGACGTGGGCGGCTATCGGGCCCGCCGCGCGGCGGCGTTGGCGCAATTCGCTCAGAAGGTCGCCCACGAGGATCTCGAGGCGGGAGAACCCCAGGCGCTTGAGCCGATGGACGCCGCAGACCGCGAGGGCGTTCCCGACGTCGCGAACGCCCACGACGGTGTGTCCACCTCGTCCGAGGGAGACGATCCTCACCGCTACGTCGTGATCCACCCGACCCCAGGTAGGGCGCGGGAGGGCTCCGGGGAAGCCGAGGAGGGAGTGTCGGCCGCTCGCCATGGGTCAGAGGAGTCGACAGACGAGGAGGCGGATGCCGCCGAGCCCGCCGGCTCGTCGCCTGATGGGAGCGACCTCACAGCTGCAGGCGACGAGCTCGACGACGACGCTCACTGAGCCGGTTCGCTTGAGGTCGCGGAGCGCGCTCGCGGACATCTTCGAAAAGGCGCAGGCCCTCGGCTTCATCGGTCCCGCAGCGATAGAGCGCCAAGTGGCGCACGCGGAGGCGCTTGTAGCGGCTCTTTTCGAGTTGCTGGACGGGCGAGATGGGACAGCAACCGGCGGGTCGATGCTGGGCGACCTCGGATCGGGTGGCGGGCTGCCCGGTCTCGTGCTCGCCGAGCGGTTGCCTCCGACGGCCAGAGCCTGTCTCATCGAAGCATCGGAGCGGCGGTCGGCCTTTCTCGAGAGCGCGACGAGGCGGCTCGGCCTGGAGGACAGTGTGTTGGTACTGGCATGCCGTGCTGAGGTGCTTGGAAGGGATCCTTCGTTTCGCGGGCAACTGAGCGGGATCACCGCCCGGTCGTTCGGGCCACCCGCCATGACGGCGGAGTGCGCTGCGCCTCTCCTGAGGATCGGAGGCGTTCTCGTGGTCTCCGACCCACCCTCGACTGCCCTCGCCCCGAACGCCCCAGACCGCTGGCCGCCCGACGGCCTCGACACGCTCGGTCTGTCGGTGGTCGAGCGGCGCCGTACGCCCGGGCTCTCCTTGACGATCCTGCGGCGGTCGGGGAGTTGCCCGGACAGGTATCCTCGGCGATCCGGCATACCGACCAAGCGGCCGCTCTTCTGAGAGCCCAGTGCGGTGAGCCAGCGACCCGCGGTAAGCCTCAACTAAGCTCCTGGCGACTCCGGAACTGCCACCGGTGCCAGTGTTTCCCGTGAAACAACAAGGGAGGCGAATGTCCGACGTGACGGCTCGCGCTAGCGCGCCAGCAGACTCAGAGACGGCGCTCGAGTCCGACCTGCATTCGAGTGACGGCCTCGGCAACGCCTCGTCGCGCGATGCCGATCCGACCGCCGTAGCTGGAAGAACAGGGCCGGGGACGACGAACGTGGAGGAAGAAGAGGTGCCTCGGACTCGTGAGCCGCGCGTCTTCGCTGTTGCGAACCAGAAGGGTGGCGTCGGAAAGACGACAACGGCCGTAAACCTCGGGGCCGCGCTTGCCGAGCTCGGTCACAGAGTCCTCATAGTCGACCTGGATCCGCAGGGCAACGCCAGCACGGGACTTGGGATCGACCCGAGGAACTTCGACTACTCGATGTACGACGTCCTCCTGCACGAGGTGCCGCTCGACGACTGCATCGAGCCGACGAGCATCCGCAACCTCTTCATAGCCCCGTCGACGCTGGATCTCGCCGGAGCCGAGATCGAACTGGTGCCTGCCATGAGCCGGGAGTTCCGCCTGAAACGCGCCCTCGAGCCAGTCCGGCAGGACTTCAGTTACATCTTCATCGATTGCCCGCCATCCCTCGGCCTCATCACGCTCAACGCTCTGGCGGCGGCCTCCGAAGTGATGGTGCCGATTCAGTGCGAGTTCTACGCGCTCGAGGGTGTCTCCCAGCTCACCCGCAACGTCGATCTCGTCCGCTCGAACCTCAATCCCGGCCTCAATGTCACGACGATCGTGCTCACGATGTACGACGCGCGGACGCGGCTGTCCGACTCGGTCGTGGACGAGGTGAGGTCGCACTTCGGCGCCGTCGTGTGCCGGAACGTCATTCCGCGGACT
>JAJYVX010000192.1 GCA_021791795.1 Actinomycetes bacterium
ATCTGGGTGCGCGTGGGATGGGGCCCCGTGTCTCGCCTTGGCGTGCAGTCACGCCAGCAGGTCTCGGCGCCCGGTGCCATTGACGACTCGGGCGACCTCGTGCTCGAGCTACGGCCTGCTGCGCAACGAACGATCACGGACCCATGGCCCCTTCCCACATTCGCTCCGTTGCTCAAACACGCGCGCCGTGTTGTGGCGGTGCCTGATGGCACGCGCCTTGTGGTGGTTGACTTCCGGTACAGCCCGCCCGGGCCGTATCGCGCTGCGGGGCAGCTCCTTCTCATCACAGCAGGTCGTTGGCTACCAAGAGCTGGGAATTTATAAGAACTGGCGCTTGGGGACGCAGGGGTTGACCATGCAGAAGAACGGAAAACACGCATGACGACCGGCGCGAAAGGGGCGCTTCGCGACCCAAGCGATGCGAGGGCACGCCTCATCGAACGTCGAGCCAAGGAATGGACGAGCGCGCTCGTGGATCTCGGCGGGCGCAACACGCTCCTCTACTACAAGGATCTGAAGCAGGGGACCCTCGACCTCGGTCTCGCCTCTCCAGCACGACCCGCCGCCGTCGACCAGGTGTTGTCGGGTCGTCCAGTCCGGCTCTCGATTCTCTTTGACGAGCAGGACCTGGCATCAGCGGCCCGGCGCGCCCGGGTGATGAGCGCAAAAGCGAAGGAGAACTTCGAGGAGCGGGGCCTGCAGACGCTGCACCTCGGATGGGGGATGGCCACCTGGGCGAACGCGCGCGGCACGGCAATCCCACAGGCGCCCGTGCTGCTCCGCCAAGCGGCCCTCGCCGCCAAGGGGGCGACGGCCGACGACTTCGAGCTCTCCCTATCAGGCGAGTGGGAGGTGAACCCGAGTCTCCTCCACCTCCTTCGTACCGATTACGAAGTCGACGTAACCGGGGAAGCCCTTCTCGCGCATCTTGACGAGGACCGCGAGCCGCCCGAGCCAACCGGGCTGTTCACCCAGCTCAACAAGGCTGCCCGTGCCGTGCCTGACTTCGCCGTCGAGCCCCGCGTCGTCATCGGCAACTTCTCCTACGCCAACCTTCCGATGGTGCTCGATCTCGAGTCGGCCGCTGAAGCGCTCGCCAGCTCGACGATCGTGGCGGCACTCGCCGGAGATGAGGTGGCACGCCAAGCCGTGCGTGAACGGCATCCCCGCCTTGCGCTTTCCGAGCCAGATCACATGCCCCCTGACGAGGAGTTCCTGATCCTGGACGCGGACGCCAGCCAGTCCTACGCGATCAACGTCGTCGTGGCAGGCGCGGACCTTGTGATCGACGGGCCGCCTGGCACCGGCAAGTCGCAGACGATCGCGAACCTCATCGCGACGCTGTGCGCGCGAGGAAAGAAGGTGCTCTTCGTGGCGGAGAAGCGGGCCGCCATTGACGCGGTCCTCGATCGCCTCCGCAAAGTCGGTCTCGATGAGCTCGTCCTCGACCTCCATGACGGGATGACCTCCAAGCGCCGCCTCGCAACCGAGCTGGCCCGGAGCCTCCAGACCAGCGCGAGCCTCGCTCGGCCAGAAGTGGCCTCGCTGCACGAGACCCTCACCCGACACCGCTCAGTGCTGGTCGAGCGGGTCAACGCCCTGCATGCAAAGCGCGAGCCCTGGGCGGTGAGCGTCTACGACGCGCTCGTCCGCCTCCATGGCATCCCAGAGGCATCGCGCTCCTCGTTGCGGCTTCACGGGGACATGCTGGAGGCTTTCGACGAGGCGGCGTTTCACGAGGCGCAAGGCGACGTGGAGGAGCTCGCGTCGCTCGGCGGGCTCGGCACCGAGCTCGCCAAGAGCCCGTGGGCGGCCGCCTTGGCGGCGCGCACCATCACGACCTCTTCCCAGGCGAAATCGGCACGGGATCTTACACGACAACTGGACAAGGAGCTTCTTCCGGAGGCCAGCCGACGCGTCAGTGTGGCGCTCAGCGGGTGCGGGCTCACCTTCTCCGACCAGCTGTCCGGCTGGCTCGAGCTCGCGGCCGTGCTCGACGACGTGGCGGGCGTGCTCGAGGTATTCGAGCCGGCGATCTTCGAGGAAGACCTCGATGCGCTGGCCCGGCGCCTCGAGCCTGCCAGTCGCAACGCTGCGGCGCGGCTCCTGGCCGGGCTCACCGACGCTGCCTACCGAAGGGCACGAAGGAGCGCGACGGCACTCATACGTCCAGGGCGCTCCGACAAGCAACGGGCCTTGCAAGCTGCGGTCGCTCGGGCGGCTGCTGTGAGGGCCCGTTGGCGTCATCACTCAAGCGGGCTGATTCACCTACCGGCGGACATGGCAGGCCTCGCCGGCGCGGTGCGCCAGCTGGCGCGCGAGCTCGAGATCCTCGGGCGATGTCTTGGCCGCGACGATCTCGCCACGGTCGAGATGTCGAGCCTTCGAGCGCTCGTCAGTCACCTCGCAAGTGACTTCGCGACCCTTGCGCGCCTACCCGAGCTATCTCGACGGCTGCACGCTCTCGAGCAGCGCGGGCTCGGGGCCTTCGTCGAGGAGGCACGAAGCCGCGGGCTTGACAGGGCGGCGGCGCTCGAGTGCCTCGAGCACGTCTGGCTGTCGTCGGTTTTCGAGGAGGTCGCGCTTGCTGATCGCCGCGTCGGCGCGTTCGACGGTGACGCGCACCATCACCACGTCCACGAGTTCGGTCGTGCTGACGAGATGCACGTGCGTGCCAATGCCCAGCGAGTGCGCCGCCTCGTCGCGGAGCGGGCAACGGCTGTGCGCGACGAGTTCCCGCGCGAGTCCGAGCTCGTCGAGCACCAGGCTCGCCTAAAGCGCAACCATTTGGCGCCGCGCCAGCTCTTTCAGATGGCCCCGCACGTGATCGGCGCGCTGAAGCCGTGCTGGGTGATGAGCCCGCTCGTCGTGGCACAACTGCTCCCGGCCGAGCGCTGCTTCGATGTCGTCGTGTTCGATGAGGCGTCCCAGGTGCCGCCGGCGGAAGCGATCGGCGCCCTCTACCGCGCGGATCAGGCCATCGTCGCCGGAGACGTCCACCAGCTGCCTCCGACAAGCTTCTTCTCTACGTCGGGGGACGCCGAGGACGACGACGAAGAGCAGGACGGGTCGCTCGAGGAAGTGCTCGGGGGCACGAAGGACATGGAGTCGATCCTCGAGGCGATGGGGGCACTGCTTCCTCCCCCTGTCGGGACGCGCACGCTGTCGTGGCACTACCGCTCGAAGGACGAGCGGCTCATCGCCTTCTCGAACGCGCAGCCCAGCCTTTACCACTCGTCCCTCATCACCTTTCCCGGCGTCGCCGGCGATGAGTGCCTGCGTCACGTGCCTGTCCCCTTTGAGGAAGAGAGGTCGGGTCAAGAGGAGTCAGCGGCAGCCGAGGTCCGCCGGGTGGTCGAGCTCGTCATCGAGCACGTGGAGCAGCGCCCGCACGAGTCGCTCGGGGTGATCACGATGGGGAGCAAGCACAAGAACCGCATCACCGAAGCGCTGCGTCTTGCCCGAGCCGAGCACCGCGGGCTGAACGCCTTCATGGACACGCCAGTCTCGCCAGACAAATCCCAGGAGCTCTTCTTCGTGAAGAACCTGGAACGGGTCCAAGGCGACGAGCGGGACGCAATCATCCTCACGATCGGCTACGGCAAGTCCGCCGACGGGCGCATGCTCTACCGCTTCGGACCGGTCAACAACGAGGGCGGCGAACGGCGCCTCAATGTCGCGATCACTCGGGCCCGTTCACATATGACCGTGGTCTCGTCGTTCTCCTCGAGCGATATTGACCCGAACCGCCTGAAGGCCGAAGGCGCACGCCTGCTCTGGCGCTACCTGCAGTATGCCGAGTCCGGTGGCCGGGACCTCGGCGAGGTGAACCTGGAGAGACCCGAGCTCAACGCCTTCGAACGCGACGTCGAGGCACGGCTCACCTCCGCGGGCGTTCCGCTCCTGGCGCAGTATGGGTGCTCGGGCTACTGGATCGACTTCGCCGCCCAGCACCCGGAGAAGCCCGGGCAGATGGTGCTCGCCATCGAGTGCGACGGGGCCACGTATCACTCCTCGGCCACAGCGCGAGAACGGGACCGGCTCCGCCAACAACACCTCGAGCGCCTCGGCTGGACCTTCCACCGGATCTGGTCACAGGACTGGTTCCACCACCACGAGCGCGAGGTTGAGCGCGCGCTTGCCGCCTACCACGCCGCCGTGGCCGTCGCCAACGAGAAGCTCCAGGATGCGGCGGCACGTGCATCGTCCAGGATTGGCGAGGAGGAGGCCCATCTGGAGGTCGCGGTGGGTGATGGCGAGAGCGACCCCCTTCGCGCCGCGGGCCGACGCGGCCCCTGCCCCGTCGATGGCGGACGTCGTCACATCACCGAGTACAGCCGATCCGAGCTGGTGCGAGTCGTGCGTTGGGTGAAGTCCGATGGGCTGCTGCGCACCGAGCAGGAGCTACTCAGCGAGGTCATGCGTCAACTCGGCTTCCAGCGAAGGGGATCACGCATCGAGCAGGCCATCACAAAAGTGATCGCCCGCGATCGCAACGCTGGGCCGACGCCATAGAGCGCCGAGCGGCCGACCGCTGCAAGGCCGTCGGCTACGAGGGTCACCTTTCGCTAGACCGAAGCGTGCAAGACTCGATGACCGCAGGAGGGGAGATGCCAGCGAGGAGAGTATGGGTCGTCCGGGCCGGTCGTGGCGCCGTCTACGCGGAACACTTCCTCGACGCCGGCGTCGTCGCAATCGACTTGGGGATGGCCGAGCCCGTTGAAGGTCTGTCCGCCGACGAGCTGATCACACGGCGTCGAAAGATCATGCCCGACGAATCGCCGGTAGCGCGTGGGTTAGCAGCAGGAGCGCTGACGCACCTCGCCAGCGACCTGGCCATTGGAGACGTTGTCCTTACCCCGGAGCAGGGCGGGTCGTTGCTCGTCGGCGAGGTGACCGGCCCCTATCGCTTCGAGGACGCCCCGATAGTGGGCACGCTTCGCCATACGCGACCGGTCCGATGGTTCGGCCGCCTCCAGAGAGCAGCGCTGCCCGAAGGCATCCGAAACAGTCTCGGCTCGATCATGACGCTGTTCGCCCCCAGGCCTCAGCAGGAGCTGCTCGGGCTCGTCGAGCCGCTTGCTGCCTCGACCGTGCCTCCGACACCGCTGAGCATGACAGCGGGTGCGCCAGTCCAGAAGCCGGGGAGGTTGTCTGCGCTCCCCGTCCCCGTCCCCGTCCCGGAGGATCCTGCACCTCCGTCGGTGCTATCAGGCTCAAGGTTTGAGACCGACAAGAGAGACCTGCTCTTTCTGCTCGACCTGATCGAGAACCGAGAGCTTGCGCTCCCCGACTTCCAGCGTTCGTTCGTCTGGGATCCGCTTGCCACCCGGGAGCTTCTCGTGTCCATTATCCGCTTTTTTCCGGCCGGAAACCTTCTCTTTCTCCAAGGCGGCTCGGCTGTCTTCCTGCCCCGTGCCGTCGAAGGGGCACCAATGCTCAAGGGGTCTCGGCCCAGCACGCTCATCCTCGACGGCCAGCAGCGGCTCTCTTCCCTCTACCAGGCATTCAAGGGGGTGGGCACCCATCGATTCTTCGTCGACGTCGCGGCGCTGATGGCCGGCGACGACATCGACGGAGCGGTAAAGGCCTTC
>JAJYVX010000017.1:0-8147 GCA_021791795.1 Actinomycetes bacterium
AGAGCGGCCAGCCAGCGGACGACCGGAGTGGGAGCGCTCTTGGGCAGCGACCGGGAGCGCACGAGGCTCGCCCGGGACAGCGGCTGGTCGTCAGTCGACCTGCGAGCGAGATCGGCGAGTCGTCGAGGACACAACCGGGACGGCCGGCGGCGACGGAGCCGAGAGATCCCGGGCCGCGTGTGGAGGCTGCAGGCGAAGCTCAGGTTCCCGGGCGGCGGCCGCCGCAGGGCGGTGCTTCAGGGCAAGTAGGGGTGCCGCCGCGGCCCGCCAGACCCGCACCGTCGGGTCCGCCGGCCCAACCCGGCCAGGCTCGCGCCGGCCAGCCGACCGCAGGCTCGACCGCTCCCGCCGCGGGAGCAGGCCGCAACCAGGGAGGCCGGTCTCCCGGCTCGCCGCCGCGACCTGTATCTCCGAGCGGCAAGCCGATCCCACCGCCGCCCGGCCCGCCACGCTCGTTCTCCGGCCGTCCGATACCACCGCCGCCGGGCGTGCGGCGCCCGGGGCAGCCCACCGCAGCCGGAGGCCGACCCGGCGGTAGGCCGGCCGGCCCTGGTGGGTCCGGTGGAGCAGGAGGTCGCGGAGGCCCGGCAACAGGAGCCGGCCCTCGCCAGGGTTTCGGCGGGCGGCCCGGCACCGGCGCGAGGCCGACGGGCGGGAGCTTCAGCCCGCGCGGTGGTGCCGGCTCGGGCGGCTACGGCCGCGGCGGCTTCGGCGGCGGAGCTCCCGGAGGGGGTCCCAGCGGTGGTCCCGGCGGTGGCCGAGGCGGTACCGGAGTAGCCACTGGCGGTCCTCCCGGAAGTCGCGGAGGTCCAGGTGGGCGCGGGCGGCCGCCGCAGCGACGGCCAAGGAGGCGCCGGCGGAACGTCGAGGAGCTGGAGCCGATCCAGATCACGACCTACGTGCCTTCGAACGCGCCCGTGCCCGAGAGCGAAGTCATCGTGGAGCGAGGTTCGACGCCGCAACAACTCGGGCCGAAGCTCAACCGGTCAGCCGGGGACGTCGTCCGGTTCCTGCTCCTGCAGGGTGAGATGGTCACGGCCACCCAGGCTCTCTCCGACGACATGATCGAGCTCTTCGCGGCCGAGATCGGCGCGAGGGTACGGCTCGTCGACCCGGGTGAGGAGCAAGAGGCGGCACTCCGAGCCCGCTACTTCGGCGACGAGTCGCAGGAGGACGTGGATGACGAAGAGGATCTTCGACCGCGTCCGCCTGTGATCACCGTGATGGGGCACGTCGACCACGGCAAGACCCTGCTGCTCGACCGCATCCGCGAGACGAACGTCGTCTCGGGCGAGGCGGGGGGCATCACGCAGCACATCGGTGCCTACCAGGTCGATTGGAACGGGCACACACTCACCTTCATCGACACTCCCGGCCACGAGGCGTTCACGGCCATGCGGGCGAGAGGGGCGAGCGTGACCGACATAGTCGTCCTTGTGGTGGCCGGCGACGACGGCGTGATGCCTCAGACGGTCGAAGCCATAAATCACGCGAAGGCTGCGGACGTGCCCATCGTGGTCGCCATCAACAAGGTCGACCGGGACGACGCCGATCCGAACAGGGTGATGCAACAGTTGTCGGAGCAGGGTCTCGTGCCCGAAGCTTGGGGAGGCGACACCATCACGGTCGAGGTCTCGGCGCTCCAGTCCCTGGGGATCGAGGACCTGCTCGAGCATCTCATAGTTCTCGCCGAAGTGCTCGAGCTGAAGGCCAACCCGGAAGCACCGGCGCGAGGTGCGGTGCTCGAGGCGAACCTCGATGTCGGAAGAGGCCCGGTGGCGACGGTGATCGTCCAGCGCGGGACGCTCCGCGTCGGCGACCCGATCGTTGCCGGACCCGCTTGGGGGCGCGTGAAGGCGCTCATCAATGACCAGGGGGACCAGGCAAAAGAGGCGCCGCCTTCGACGCCCGTGCAGGTCCTCGGCCTGTCGGAGCCGCCGATCGCCGGAGACGAGCTGCGAGTGACCGACGACCTGTCCGTCGCCCGTGCCGTCGGAGGAGCGCGCGAGCAGCGCATGCGCTTCTCTTCGTTCGCGCAGGCCGGTGCGGCGTCGCGCTCACCCGGGGCGAAGCTCGAGGACATATTCGAGCAGATCAGCCGGGGCGAGACCGCCACGCTCAACATCGTCCTCCGAGCAGACGTGCAGGGCTCGCTCGAGGCCGTCACGGAAAGCCTTCGCAAGCTCGAGCGTGACGAGGTGAGGATCTCCTTCGTGCAGCGAGCCGTGGGCGGGATCACCGAGAGCGACGTCGACCTTGCCGCCGCGTCCGGTGCGACCATCATCGGCTTCAATGTCCGCCCCGACCGCCGGGCGAGAGAGCTGGCGGATCAGCGCACCGTCGAGATCCGCACCTACGAGATCATCTACAAGCTGATCGAGGACATCCATGCCGCCATGGTTGGCATGCTCGCCCCGGAGATCGAGGAGGTCGTCACGGGCGACGCCGAGGTGCGGGCCGTGTTCCGCGTTCCGCGGATCGGCGCAGTGGCTGGCTGCTACGTCACGAACGGCGTCATCACGAGGGGCTCGAAAGTGCGTTTCCTTCGCGAAGGAGTCGTCATCTGGAAGGGCGCCATCTCCTCGCTGAAGCGCTTCAAGGAAGACGCGCGCGAGGTGCAGTCCGGTTACGAGTGCGGCATCGGTCTCACCGACTTCCAGGACCTGAAGGAGGGCGACGTGATCGAGACGTACGAGGAGCGCGAGATACCGAGGACCTGATGCCTCGATCCCTCGACCGCCGGCGCGGCCGGGGCGGGGACCGCCCGACTCACCCCTACCCGAGGACCGCGCGAGTGAATTCGCAGCTTGCGCACGTGGTCGCAGGAGCCCTGGAGCGGCTCGGTGACGACGACGACCGCCTCTCCATGCTCACCGTGACCGGCGTGGCGACGGACCCCGACCTCCGGCACGCCACGGTGTTCCTCGCGTCCCTGAGCGAGGAGTCGAGCGCCGCCCTCGAGGACCACCGCGGTGCCGTACAAGCGGCCATCGGGCGCCAGGTCCGCATGAAGCGGACTCCCCAGCTCCGCTTCCTGCCGGACCCTGCGGTGGCTGCGGGCAAGGCCGTGGAAGAGGCCATCCGGAGGATCCACCGCGATGACGGGTGACCTCGACGGCTGCCTCGTAGTCGACAAGCCGGCCGGGTGGACCTCGCACGACGTGGTCGCGCGCTGCCGCCGCCTGATAGGCACCCGCCGGATCGGGCATGCCGGCACTCTCGACCCGGACGCCACCGGGGTGCTGCTGCTCGGCGTCGGGCGTGGCACGAGGCTCCTCCAGTACGCATCGGCTCTGCGCAAGACGTACGTGGGCGAGATCATGCTCGGCATCGCCACCACGACGCTCGACGCGGCTGGAGACGTGACAGGGCGCTCCGACATGTCGCACGTCAGCCTGGACGACGTGCGAAACACCGCGCTCACCCTCACAGGCCGCATCGACCAGGTTCCACCGATGATGTCCGCCGTGAAGGTCGGAGGACGGCGCCTGCACGAGCTGGCGCGGCAGGGGATCGAAGTCGAGCGGGCGGCCCGACCGGTCGAGGTGTTCCGCTTCGACGTGTTCCCGACGGGGGAGGCGGAAGTCTTCCGCGCGTTCGTCGAGTGCTCGTCCGGCACCTACGTGCGGGTCCTCGCCGCCGACCTCGGCACGAGGCTCGGCGGGGTCGCACATCTACGCAGGCTCCGGCGCCTGTCCGTCGGTTCCTTCACCGACTCGGAGGCCGTCGCTCTCGACCTCGTGTCTCGCGAAACCCTGAAGCCGTGCCTCGAGCTCGTTCGGGACCTGCCTCGTGTGGACGCCTCGGGCGAGCTGGTGGCAGCCCTCAGCCATGGCAGGGTCGTCGAGCGAGCCCAGCTGGGCGTGGCCGGCGACGGCCCCTGGGCTGTCGTCGGGTCCGACGGCGAGCTCGCAGCCGTATGCGTCGCCCGGGGCCGCGACCGGGCAAGACCAGCCGTCGTCCTCCATGCAGCCAGCTAGCCTCCCCCCGATGCTCGACAGCCGGGCGAGCCTTCGCAGCGTGGTCACCATCGGCGCGTACGACGGGGTGCACCTCGGCCATCGGCGCGTGATCGAGACGGTGCGCCTCGAGGCGCGCGAGCTGGGCCTCCGAAGCGTGGTCGTGACCTTCGACCGGCATCCGGCGTCCGTCGTCCGGCCAGAGTCCGCCCCGAAGCTGCTCACGGATCTCACCCAGAAGCTGGAGCTCCTCGTATCGCTCGGAGTCGACGATGTCGAGGTGATCCACTTCGACGAGGATCGTGCGGCGGAGACCGCCGAGGACTTCGTCTCCCAGGTGCTTGTGGACCAGCTGGCGGCGCGGCTCGTGGTCGTCGGGCAGGACTTCCACTTCGGCAAGGGCCGGGGCGGCAACGTGGCGCTGCTCGAAGAGATGGGGCGGCGTTTCTCCTTCGAGGTGCTGCCTTTCCAGCTGGTGCAAGACGAAGCGAAGCACGAGGCTGTCTCCTCCACTCGTATACGGGCACTTGTCGCAGCCGGCGCGCTGGAGGAAGCGGCCGCGCTGCTGGGGCGGCCGCACGAGGTCCGGGCGACGGTGCTGCGCGTGGCCAAGCAGGGCGGCGCGAGCGGCGGTGGATGGGAAGCCGACGTCGAGGTGCCGGGCGAGATACTGCTCCCGCCCTCCGGCAACTGGGTCGCCGCGGCGGGGGGTGAGAGGGCGGTGGCGGCCGTGCCGGCGCAGGAGACGGGTGCACCGGACGATCCGCGCGACCCGCGGGCCATGAAGTTGTCGGCGACCGGTCCACCGCCGGCGGCGGACAGCACCGTGAGGATCGCCTTGCTCGGCCCGGCAGAGGGCGCCGCCAGGCTCGCCATCGGCGGACAAGAGAGCTGAGCCTCTCGAGTCTTTCCGGGCGCCATCGAAAATGGCTGCTCTCGGTACACTTCTTCCGTGTCCACCTACGCGATCCGGATATTCGGCGACCCCATCCTTCGCCAGCGGGCGACGGAGGTGGCGAACATCGACGGTCGCCTGGTCAGCCTCGCTGACGACATGATCGAGACCATGTACGAGGCCCCTGGCGTAGGGCTCGCCGCCACCCAGATCGGGATCGACAAGCGGCTCTTCGTGTACGACGTGGGCGACGGTCCGCAGGTGATCGTCAACCCCGAGATCACCGAGTCGCGGGGGGAATGGGACTTCGAAGAGGGATGCCTCTCCGTCCCCGGGCTGCACTGGAACATCGTGCGCCCGAAGGAGGTGCACCTTAGGGGCGTCGACCTCGACGGGAACGAGGTCTCGATGGACGCCGACGAGTACCTGGCCCGCGTGTTCCAGCACGAGCTCGACCACCTGAACGGCGTGCTCCTCCTCGAGCGCCTCGACGCCGACACCCATAGGCAGGCCATGAAGACGCTCCGTTCTCGCGTGCTGTCGGGCGCCGGCTTCAGCACCCCGCGCCCCGAGGAACCGGCCCTCTAGCCGGCGGGGAAGAGCCGGTGAGTCGGCTCGTCTTCCTCGGTTCCGCAAAGGAGTCGGGGGTCTGCCTCGAAGCCCTCGTCGAGGCAGGACACGACGTCGTCCTCGTCGTCACGGCGCCGGACCGCAAGCGCGGTCGGGGTGGCGCCGTCTCTGGCACGCCGGCGAAGGATGTCGCCGTCAGCCACGGCCTTTCCGTCGCGCACGAGCTCTCGGCCGTCGCCGGCTGCGGGGCCGTTCTCGGTGTCGTGGTGGCGTTCGGCGCTCTTGTACCTGCGGGGCTCCTCGAACGCCTCGACTTCGTGAACGTGCACTTCTCCCTGCTGCCGCGCTGGCGCGGTGCAGCACCGGTAGAGCGGGCGATCCTCGCCGGCGATGCCACGACCGGCATCTGCCTCATGAAGCTCGAGGCGGGGTTGGACACCGGACCGGTCTACGCCAGCGTGGAGACTGAGATCGGTTCTCACGAAACGGCGGAGGCTCTCCGCTCACGTCTTGCCGCAATGGGTGCGAGGCTCCTCGTCGAGCGCGTCTCGGCCCTGCCCGAGTCGCTCGGCGAACCCCGTGCGCAGGACGAATCCGTGCCGGCGACGTACGCGACGAAGCTCGATCCGAGAGAGCTCCGGCTCGAGTGGTCGCTCCCGGCCGAGCAGTTGGAGCGTGTCGTGCGCGTCGGGCGGGCCTGGACCACCTTCCGCGGGCAGAGGCTCCTCGTCCGGGAGGCGCTTGCGTGGCCGCTCGGGGGGCAACCGGCGGAGCGTCCCGCTCGACCGCCGGGTCATCTTGACGGACTCCGCGTCCGGACAGGGGAGGGTGAGCTCGAGCTCCTGACCGTCCAGCAGGAGGGCCGTCCCCGCCGTCCCGCCGCCGAATGGCTCCGGGGTGCCCGTGTCGCGGACGGGGAGCGATTCGGGTGAGGGTACACCCGGCGGTACGGTTGCTGGCGTGACGACCGAGCTGGCAAGCACCCCGCCGCACCTGCCGCACCTGGCGCCGGGCGAGATCCGCGTCGCTCCGTCGATCCTCTCCGCCGACTTCGGCACGCTCGCCGACGAGATCGCCTCGGTAGCTCGGGGCACCGACTGGCTGCACGTCGACGTGATGGACGCCCACTTCGTCCCGAACCTCACCATCGGGCCGCCCGTCGTGGCGTCGATCCGTCGCCACACGGACCTCTACCTCGACTGCCACCTCATGATCGCGGAACCGTGGCGCTACCTCGAGGCGTTCCAGAAGGCCGGCGCGGACGCGGCGAGCGTGCACGTCGAAGTCGGGAGGACCGAGGAGCTCTGCTCGACGATGCGGGAGCTCGGCCTCGGAACGGGGGTGGTCGTAAACCCCGAGACACCTGTCGAGGCAGCCTTCGCCTATCTCCCGCTCATCGACTACCTGCTCGTCATGTCGGTGCACCCCGGTTTCGGCGGTCAGACTTTCATGCCGGAGTCCGTGCGAAAGGTGGAGCGGGCAAGAGCGGAGATCTCCCGCCTCTGCCTCGACGTGACGATCCAGGTCGACGGAGGCATCGACCGCGACACGGTCGGTGCGATGGCGCGCGCAGGTGCGCGATGCTTCGTCGCGGGCTCTGCCGTCTTCGGCGCCAGGGATCACCGGGAAGCGATGAGAGCGATAGAGGAAGGCGCCCGAGTGGCGCTCGAGGAGGGCGCCCGAGTGGCGCTCGAGGAGCAGCCATGACCGTCGAGCTCCGGGCGAAGGTCCTCACAGTCTCCGACGGTGTCGCCGGAGGTAAGCGAGATGACCTCGGCGGCCCGGCCGTCGCCGAAGCACTCGCGTCGCGCGGCTTCGAGGTGGTCGAGCGGCGCCAGGTGGCCGACGGGGACGCGAGCGTGGCGGCGGCGCTCGAGGAGATGGCGGCCGGTTTCTCAGGGGTGATCGCCACGACGGGCGGCACCGGTTTCGGTCCACGAGACGCGACTCCGGAGGGTACGAGGCAGGTCCTCGACCGAGAAGCCCCCGGTCTCGCCGAGGCCATGCGGCTCGTCAACCCGCTCGGCCGGTTGTCGAGAGGTCTCGCGGGGACGAAGGGTAGGGCACTCGTGCTCAACCTCCCGGGTTCCCCGAAGGGCGCCGTGGAGTGCCTCGAGGCCGTGGCGGACGTTCTCCCCCACGCGGTGGAGCTGCTCGCAGGGGGTAGACCTCACTGACGACACATGCCGAGGACGCGGCGTTCATGCGCCGTGCCGTCGAGCTCGGAAGGGCGGTCCGCGGGGGCACCTCGCCGAACCCGTGGGTCGGATGTGTGATCGTCGCCTCCGACGGGTCGGTTGCAGGAGAAGGTGCGACCGCACCGCCGGGGGGAGCGCATGCGGAGGCGTCCGCCCTGCTCGAGGCGGGGGGACGTGCCCGAGGGGGCACGGCCTACGTCACACTCGAGCCGTGCTGCGTGCGGGGCCGCACGCCGGCGTGCACGGACGCCCTTGCGGCGGCAGGAGTTCGCCGTGTCGTCGCCGCCCTCGTCGACCCCGACGAGACGGTTTCCGGCAGGGGGGTCGCCTCGTTGCGCAACTCGGGCGTGGAGGTGGAGATCGGCCTCGGTGCCGATGCGGCTGAGGAGTCGCTCCGCCCTTACCTCGTGCAGCGGCGAACAGGGCGACCTTACGTCGTGCTGAAGCTGGCGGCGACGCTCGACGGCCGGATAGCCGCGCCGGACGGCTCGAGCAGGTGGATCACCGGGGACGAGGCGCGCCGGG
>JAJYVX010000017.1:8157-27757 GCA_021791795.1 Actinomycetes bacterium
GGACGTCCAGCGCCTGAGGGCCGAGAGCGACGCCGTGCTCGTCGGGGCGGGAACGGTGCGGGCGGACGACCCGATGCTCACCGTGCGCGGCGCGCCGGTGGCGTCGCAGCCCCTGCGGGTCGTGCTCGGGCGGGCAGGTGCCCAGGCAGCCGTCCAGCCGGCGCTCGAGCTCTCGGGCGATCTTCGGGCCGTCCTCGACGACCTCGGACGGCGCGGTGTGCTCCAGCTTCTCGTCGAGGGCGGTGCGCAGGTGGCAGGGGAGCTGCACCGGCTGGGTCTCGTCGACCGCTATGTGACCTACATCGCTCCGGCGTTTCTCGGCGGCGACGACGGTTTCCCGCTCTTCGCCGGGCCGGGCGCTTCGACGATGGCCGAGGTCTGGCGGGGCCGCCTCCTGTCGGTGGACCGGCTCGGCGACGACGTGCGGATCGTGGTCGAGCCGACCGTCACCGCCTCTCCGCTCCACATGCCAGGCGATCCGCCGGGCGGTCGGGCCGAGCAGGCCGGGGACGGCGGAACAGATCGCGTGCCGACGACGGCATCCGGCCAGGCCAGTAGGCTCGGGCCGGGACGAAGGAGCCGGCTGTGGCGCTGTCAGGGATAGAAGAGGCCGTAGCCGCCATAGGGCGGGGCGAGATGGTCGTCGTGGTCGACGACGAGGAACGGGAGAACGAGGGCGACCTGATCATGGCCGCCGAGTTCGCCACACCAGAGCGAATCGCCTTCTTCCTCGCGCACACGTCGGGCCTCATCTGCGTCCCGCTCCTGCCTGAGCGCTGCGACGAGCTGGAGCTGCCCCTCATGGTGCCGAGGAACACCGAGTCGCAGCGGACGGCCTTCACTGTCACCGTGGACTACCGCCCGGGGACGACAACCGGGATCTCGGCCGGGGATCGCGCCGCCACCATCCAGGCGCTCATCGACCCCGCGACCAAGCCCGTCGAGCTCTCCCGGCCCGGGCACATCCTGCCGCTCCGCTACGCGCCGGGAGGCGTGTTGAAACGGGCGGGACACACCGAGGCCGCGATCGACCTTGCCCGCCTCGCAGGCTGCGTGCCCGCAGGCGTGCTCTGCGAGATCGTCTCGGAGGACAAGCAGTCGATGGCGCGCCTGCCGGAGCTCGAGCGCTTCGCGAGGCGGCACGATCTGCGGGTCATCACCATCGCCGCGCTCGTTCGGTGGCGCCGCCAGCGCGAGAAGCTCGTCGAGCGCATCGCGACCGCCCGCATCCCGACTGACTTCGGGGAGTTCACAGGGCACGCCTACGAGTCGCTCATCGACGGTGAGCACCATCTCGCGCTTGTCGCCGGCGAGGTCGCCAGCGCCGAGAACGTGCTCGTCCGGGTGCACAGCGAGTGCCTCACCGGAGACGTCTTCGGGTCGTTGCGGTGCGATTGCGGGCCGCAGTTGCGTTTTGCCCTCTCCAAGGTCGCCGAGGAGGGACGTGGTGTGGTCGTCTACCTGCGCGGACACGAGGGGCGCGGCATCGGCCTCGCCCACAAGCTGCGGGCGTACACCCTGCAGGAGCAGGGGCGCGACACCGTCGACGCGAACGTCGAGCTGGGCCTCCCGGTCGACAGCCGCGAGTACGGCATCGGTGCTCAGATCCTCGTCGACCTGGGCGTGACGACCATGCGGCTCATGACGAACAATCCGGCGAAGTACGGCGGCCTCGAGGGCTTCGGTCTCGACATCGTCGAGCGGGTGCCCATCGAACCGACTCCCAATCCGGAGAACGTGGCCTACCTGCGCACGAAGAGGGAGCGGCTCGGCCACCTCCTCGACCTCGTGGGCGATTTCGGCGGGAACGGCGAGGCGCCGGGCGCTCGACGACGCGTCGCATCGCAGGACACCGAAGAGTCGGAGTACGCAGTTGGCCCCGACGACGACCGAGCGGGAGGCGAGCAGGGCTGATGGCGGACCCGGGGCTTCACCGGCTTCCCGGCGAGGCCTCGATGAGCCGTGCCGGGTATCTCGCCGGGCTTCGCGAGGGCTCTTCCTTCCGGGTCGCCGTCGCATGCGCTCGGTTCAACGGGCAGGTGACGAAGCGCCTCCTCGACGGAGCCGAGGAGGCGCTCGACCGCCTCGGCGTGGCGTCGGCCGAGTCGGGCGGCCGCCTCGTGTGTCTCGTTCCGGGCGCCTTCGAACTGCCGTTGGCGGCTAGGTGGCTGCTCGACGGGGGCCGGGCCGATGCCGTCGTGGCTCTCGGTTGTGTTATCCGCGGAGAGACGTCCCACTACGACTTCGTCGCGGGTGAGTGCGCTGCCGGCCTCCAGCGCGTGCAGCTCGAGACGGGACGCCCCGTCGCGTTCGGGGTCCTCACGACCGAGAACCTCGAGCAGGCTCTCGCACGATCAGGCGGTGAATTGGGCAACAAGGGAAGCGAGGCGGTCGAGACCGTCATCGAGATGCTCAACATCTCGCGGCAGCTCGAGAAGGGCCGCGTGGATGCCGGTTGAGCCGGCTCAGCCGGTGTCGCTCGGCTCGGTCACCTCGTTCGACGACGAGCGCGGCCTCGGCGTCGTCCTGGCCGAGGATGGCCGGGAGCTGGTCTTCCATTGCACCGAGATAGCCGGCGGATCGAGGCATGTGGATGTGGGTGCTCGGGTGGCGTTCCTCGTGGCCGCCGCGGCGCGGGGTAGCCACGAGGCGGTCGCGGTGACGCCGCTACCGGATCGTCCGGCCGGCGCCTAGCGCCCGTCGTGATGCCCTCAGCGACGCGCCCCGTCGAGGTCCGCCGCGTTGGGCTGCGTCTCGTCGCCGTGCACCGCGGCGCTGTCGCCTCCGCCCGGCTTCGCAAACCGGCCATTCCGCTCAGGGACGAAAACGGGGTCGCCATCGAGGACGCGCTCGAGTTCGAACGCGGCATCTAAGCCTCGCCGGCTCGGTTCCCCGCCCCCGGCGCGTCCGAGAGGTTCACGTAGAAAAGGCGCAACTGGTTGAGGCCCTCCGACAGATCCTTCGCGTGAGGCCCGAGACGCTCACCGAGACCCTCGACGAGAAGACCAAGGCCGTCGATTGCGAGCCTCGCCTTGTCGAGCTGGGCGGGCCGCACGGACAGGTGGAGCGCTGCCAGCTCGAACAAGCCGTAGCAGTGGTTGGCGATGACGTCCTCGACCGGAGCGGCGGCGAGCTCCTCGGTCAGCCGGCGGATCTCCTCCTCGCTCGGCTCCGCGGCCTCCGGTCCCGCCGGTCTGGCGGGCGCCGGGGCCGACTGCGCCCGGCCCGGTGTCGCTCCTGCTGGCCCTGCCGCGGCCGGCGCCTCCGGCCGCGCGCCACCCTCGCCGGCCGAGCCCTTGGCATGCTCGGTCTCGCGGGGAACTCGATGCTCGCCCTGAGGCGTCCAGAGGCTGCTCACGGCTGATAGCCTAAGTGGTGGACAACAAGTGGGAAGCGGAGATGCGCCGTGATGGTGCACTCCCACCCGGCCACCGGATCGAACGGGCTGCTCGAGGCGGCCGACGAGTGAGCCGGGTCGAAGTGGTCGACACGTCGCGAACCGCCTCCCTCGGCATCGAGCCATGACCACCATGGCCGTTAGGAGAGGAAAGACAGCCGATCACCAACGCACCAACCACCAACGAGCCGAGGATCAACGACCGCATCCGAGCTCGCGAGGTTCGGCTGGTCGACTCCGAAGGTCGCCAGCTAGGGATCAAGCCGCTCCCGGAGGCCCTGCAGATCGCTCAGCAGCAGGACCTGGACCTTGTGGAGGTGGCGCCACTGGCTAATCCCCCCGTCTGCCGCATCATGGACTACGGCAAGTTCAAGTTCGATGCAGCGCAGCGGGCGCGGGAGTCGCGGCGCAAGGCGAGCAACGTCGGGATCAAGGAGATGAAGTACCGGCCGAAGATCGGTCCAGGCGACTTCGACACGAAGACCCGGCAGGTCGTGAAGTTCTTGAACGAAGGCCACAAAGTCAAGGTGACGGTGACGTTCCGTGGCCGAGAGGTCTTCCACCAGGAGCTGGGGAGGCGCATCCTCGACCGGATCGCCGAGCGGGTCGACGGGACGGCACGGGTCGAGTCGGACGCGAGGCTCGACGGCCGGAACATGGTGATGATGCTCGCTCCGGACAAGAGGGCTCGCCAGGCGAGCGCCGCCCGGGCGGCCAATGCCAGCACGGAGCCCGGCGAGGGAACGGCAGAGACCGAGGCGGCCGCGGCGGCTGGTTCCGGGCAGGTCGGGTCGGGTGCGCCCCGAGCGGAGCCGGCGGCGCCGGCGGTGAGTCCAGGGCCGGCAGGATCCGGGCGGGGCGACGAGTTGGCGGCCTTGAGGGACGGTACGGGAGCAGAACGGGAAGGGGAGTAGAGGATGCCTAAGACGAAGACGGACAGGGGAGCAGCCGCCCGGTTCAAGATCACCGGCACCGGCCGCATCCGGCGCCGCCAGGCGATGCGCCGCCACATCCTCGAGAAGAAGTCCTCGACGAGGACGCGCCGGCTCGGTCGGGAAGTCGAGCTCTCCAAGGGCGACCGCAAGCAGGTGCGCCGACTCCTCGGCATCTGAGGAGCGGGCCGAAGGCGGGTCGCCGCTGCCGGCCGAGCGAGAGACGGCTCTCGCCGCCGAGGCCACGAGACAAGAGCGGCTCCAGGCCGCACCAAGACGAGACGTAGACAAGAGCTAGGAAAGGAGCCCCGATGGCAAGGGTGAAGCGCGCCGTCCATGGAAAGAAGCACCGGCGGACGGTGTTGGAGCGCGCCCAGGGGTTCTATGGGAACAAGTCGCGCTCCTACAGGGCGGCGAACGAGCAGGTCATGCACTCGCTGCAGTATGCCTACCGCGACCGTCGGGCACGCAAGGGCGACTTCCGCCAACTCTGGATCCAGCGGATCAACGCAGCCGCGAGGGTGAACGGGACGACCTACAGCCGATTCATCGCCGGGCTGCACGCCGAGGGTGTGCAGGTGGACAGGCGCATCCTTGCCGACCTCGCCGTACGGGACCCGCAGGCGTTCTCCGCACTCGTGCAGGTCGCTGTCGGGGCATCCGGCGGTTCCGCGAGCGCGGTTTCGGCCGGCCCCGCCAACGGCGCGTCGGCCGGCACGGCCGGCCAGCCGGACGCGATCGTCCTAGAGCAACAAGAAGGGGCGGTCGAGGAAGAGGGGGCGGTCGAGGAAGAGGGGGCGGCTTCCTGAGCCGACCGGTCTTAGGGGCGCGCCACAAGCGTGTCCAGCGCCTGCGCCGGCTGGTGCGGCGGCCGTCATACCGGGAGCAGGAGCGCGCCTTCGTCGCCGAAGGCCTGAAGGTGGTGTCCGTCGCCCTGGCCTCGGGCGCACCCGTCGAGAGCGTCTTCCTCTCCTCGGAAGCTGCCGGACGAGCCGAGGTGGAGGAGATAGCCGAGCAGGCCCTGGAAAGGGGCGCCCGGGTCTTCGAGATCGCCTCGATGGTGATGGAGCGGGTCGCCGACACCGTCACGCCCCAGCCTGTCTGCGCCATCGTCGGCTCACTCGACGTGGATCTCCACACCCTGGTCTCCGGCACGGCCGGCCACCGAGACGAGCTCGTCGTCGTCTGCGTGGACGTGCGTGACCCGGGCAACCTCGGCGCCCTCATGCGCAGCGCCGCCGCCTCGGGCGCTCGCGCCGTCGTGTGCACGGCAGGCACGGTCGACCCCTTCAACCCGAAGGCCGTGAGAGCCAGTGCCGGGGCGCTGTTCCAGCTACCGGTCGTTCGCGCGGAGGAGCCGGGCGCGTCGATGGCGGTGCTGAGAGAGGGCGGGTACCGCTTGGTGGGCACCGTGGCACAGGGGGGCCTCGACTACGACAAGCGCGGCTGGGGCGGGCGCGTCGCTCTCGTGCTCGGCAACGAGGCGAGTGGACTGCCACCTGAGGTTCTCGCGGGGCTCGACGACGTCGTGACGGTGCCGATGGCACCAGGTACCGAGTCGCTCAACGTCGCCATGACGGCGACCGTGATCTGCTTCGAGGTGGCGAGGCGCCGCCGCTCTCCGGCCGGCGACGAATCTGCCAAGGCTCCTGACCCCGGTAGCAGCCGGAGCGACGCTCCGGTCCCCCGTAGCATCGGGACCCGACATGGCAACTGAGCCGAGCCCGACGACCTCCGCCCCATCTCCTCCCTTCGATTCGACCGAGTTGGCCGAGATCGAGTCGGAGGCGGCGTCGCGGATAGATGCCGCGGCAGACATCGAGGCGCTCGAGGAAGCCGAGCGGCTGGCCGTCGGCAAGCGGTCTCGCTTCGCGCTGCTCTACCAGCAACTTCGCAGCTTCGACCCCGCAGTCCGCAAGGGCGGCGGCCAGCAACTGCAAGAGCTGAGGCGCCGACTCGACGAGGCGCTCGAGAGGCGTCGCGCCGCCCTTTCGGCCGAGGAGCGTGCCTCGAGGCTCCTCGAGGATCGGCTCGACCTGACAGAGGTCATGTCCTCTCCGCTGCAGGGCCACCTGCACGTCGTGACCCAGGTGCGCGAAGAGCTCGAGGACGTCTTCGTCGGGATGGGCTACGAGGTGGCAGAAGGCCCGGAGATAGAGAGCGACTGGTACAACTTCGAGGCGCTCAACATCCCTCCGGACCATCCGGCCCGGAGCTCGGTCGACACGTTCTTCGTCGACTCCGGGCAAGCGGAGACCCTTCTCCTGCGCACGCACACGTCGCCGGTCCAGATCCACCTGCTCGAGCGCGGGAGGCTGCCGATCTACGCCGTGGTGCCGGGGCGCGTGTATCGGCGCGACACGCCCGATGCGACCCATCTGCCCGTGTTCCATCAGCTTGAGGGGCTGGTAGTGGATCGCGGGGTCAGCTTCGGCGACCTCGCCGGCACGATCGAGACTTTCGTCCCGGCGATCTTCGGTGCAAGTGTTCGGTCGCGGCTTCGTCCCGGCTACTTCCCCTTCACCGAGCCCTCGGCGGAGTTCGAGATCTCCTGCGCGATCTGCGACGGGTCCGGCTGCCGTACGTGCTCGGGAACCGGGTGGATCGAGCTCGGAGGCTGTGGCATGGTCCACCCGGCCGTGTTCGAGCAGACGGGGGTCGATCCCGAGGAGTGGAGCGGTTTCGCCTTCGGATTCGGCATCGACCGGTTGGCGATCATGCGCCACGGGATCGCCGACCTCCGTCTCCTCGTCGAGAACGACGTCCGCTTCCTCGAGCAATTCTGAAGGGACATCCAGTTGCGCGCCCCTCTTTCCTGGCTCAAGGCCTTCACACCGCTCGCGGCCGAGGCCCGTCATCCGGACTCGTTGCAGGAGCTCTCGGAGTCGCTCGACTCCCTCGGTCTCGTCGTCGCCGGCATCGAGCACGTGGGCGAGGGGCTGGACGAGGTCGTCCTCAGTCAGGTTCTCGAGATCTCGCCGATCGACGGCGCGGACCGCATCCGGCGCGTTCTCGTCGACACGGGTGATGGCCGGACGACCGACGTCGTCTGCGGCGCCTGGAATTTCGAGGTCGGCGACGTCGTCCCGTTCATCCGGGCGGGTGGTGAGCTGCCCGGAGGCATCCGGATCGAGAAGCGGAAGATGCGGGGCGTCACGTCGAACGGCATGCTCTGCTCGCCGGCAGAGCTCGGGCTCGCGGGTGATCGGGCCGGCCTCATGATCGTGGCCCGGCCGGGTGCCGGTCAGCCGCCCGGGCTGGACCTCGGGCTCGCCATGTCCGAGCACCTCGGCATCGGGCACGATGCCGTGTTCGACCTCGAGGTCGAGGCGAACCGCCCCGACTGCCTCTCGATGTCCGGGATAGCACGGGACCTCGCGGCACACTACGGCCTTCCTTTCGAGGTGCCCGAGCAGGACGTGAGGTTCTCCCCCGGCTCGTCGCCTGCCGGCGATCTCGGCTCGGTCAGGGTCGAGACGCCGGAACTGTGCCTCCGCCTCACAGCGCGGGTCATGCGGGGGGTCGCCGTCGTGCCTTCGCCTGCCTACGTGCAGCGGAGGCTGACCCTCATGGGGATGCGGCCGATCAACTGCGTCGTCGACGCCTCCAACTACGTGATGCTCGAGCTCGGCCAGCCGACGCACCCCTACGACATCGAACAGCTCGGCGGCAGGGGGCTCGTCGCCCGCGCGGCCCACCGGGGCGAGTCGATCGTCACACTCGACGGCGAGACGCGTTTTCTCGGCACGAGGCCGGTTCGCGGTTCCGACGAGCTCACCTCTCTCGACTGTTTGATCTGCAATGCGAACGACGTTCCCGTCGGCATCGGTGGTGTGATCGGTGGTCAGGCGAGCGAGATATCGGATCGGACGACGAGCGTGCTGCTCGAGGCGGCCCTGTTCCTCCCCGTCGCAGTCGCGAGGACGTCCCGCTCGGTCAATCTGAGGACGGAGGCGTCCCTCCGCTTCGAGCGTGGAGTCGACCCCGAGGGAGTCGAGCGGGCGTCGCTCAGGGTGTGCCAGCTCGTCGCCGAGGCGGCGGCGGCTGCGGGACTCCCGGCGCCGGAGCTCGCTCCCGGTCTGCTCGACGACGCCCCCGCCACGTTCGCGCGGGCGCGGGTAATCGTGCGGCCGGAGAGGGTGAACGCCCTGCTCGGGACGGACATCGGTGCCGAGCAGATGGCTGGGCTGCTCGGGCCCATCGGGTACCTGGTCGCTCCGCCCGCCGAGGGCGTTGCCACCTCGTCGGGGGACGCGGGTGCATTCGAGGCGGTGGTTCCGTCCTGGCGGCCGGACGTCTCCCGTGAGGTGGACGTCATCGAAGACATCGCTCGCATGTTCGGCTACCGCAAGATCCCTCCGACCGAGAGGCGCTCGCCATATGTGGGCCGCCTCGACGAGGTTCAGCTGCTGCGCCGCCGCCTCCGCCGTGTGCTTGCAGGGCTCGGAGCGCACGAGGCGTGGACGAGCTCGATAGTGAGCCCCGCCGACCAGGCACGCGCCGGCCTTTCCGAGGACCTGGTGCGACTCTCCAATCCCATGGTGGCGGAGGAGTCGGTCCTCCGGGCAGGGCTGATGGCCGGGCTCATGGCGGCCCTGCGTCACAACTCCGGCCACAGGCGCCCGTGGCTCCGCCTGTTCGAGGTGGGGGACGTCTTCTCCCTCGTCCCCTTGCTCGCCGGGAACGGTCGCGAGGAGCTGCTGCTCCCCGATGAGCGCGAGCGCCTGGCGCTCGTGCTCGCACTCGAGGACGACGACGCCTCGAGCGCCGTGCATGCCTGGAGGGTCGTACAGGACGCGCTCGGCATCGTCGGTGTCGCGATCGAGCAGGGGGACCCCGAGGAGTCGAGCCGTGGCGCGCTTGCGGGCCTCCACCTCGCGAGGTCGGCCCGCATCTGCATGCCGTCGCCGGAGGCGGGCGGTGCAGACGGAGGCGCCGGCAACGGCAGCCCCGCCGGGGACGGCAGCCCCGGCGGCGGTGCCTCCGCTGAGAGCATCCTCGTCGGGACTGTCGGGGAGGTCGACCTCGACGTGGTGGCTGCCTTCGGCTTGCCTCACCGCCGGATCGGTTGGCTGGAGCTGAACGTCAACAGGCTGGCGTCGGCGCCCCGCCGACCGGTCGTGGTGGCTCCGGTCAGCCGTTACCCGTCGAGCGACGTCGACTTGGCCTTCGTGGTCGACGAGTCGGTGCCCTCCTACCGCGTGGAGGAGACGTTGCGGCAGGCGGCCACCGCGCTGTGCGAGTCGATAGAGCTCTTCGACGTCTACCGCGGTACGGGCGTGCCGGACGGCAGGCGATCGCTCGCGTTCCGCCTCCGCTTCTGCGCGCTCGACCACACGCTCAACGATGCCGAGGTCGCGTCCCTGCGGCGGCGCTGCATCGACGCGGTCGAGGGCGCCCTTCCTGCAACGCTCAGAGGCTGAGCCCGGCGTCCGGCGCCGCCCGGTCCCCGCCGGGGAGGAGCTCGGAGGTGCGCTGCCCGAGCAGCGGACGGATTCGCTCCAGGGTGAGGCCCGTCATCTGGTCGAGGAAGCAGCCGCCGGCGAGGTCCGCGTAGTCGCCCAGGCCGCGAGCACCTCCTCGACTGCCTGCAGGGCCGCCTCGAGCATCTCGTCGTCCCGGCGAGTACAGGCGAGGCCGGAGACGACGTCGGCCAGCTCCATGAAGACGATCTCGGGCGTGAGGTCGTCGTCGTAGATGTCGAGCAGGTCCAGGTAGTGGTCCTTGAAGCGGGGGACTGCCTGCACGAGGATCCGTACGGGCAGCTCGTCGAGCGGCGGCCGCATGGGGCGCCTCCTCCGGTGGGTGCTGTCATGGAGGCGCTCCATAGGAGATCGCGATCGGCCCGATCCCGCCGCCCCGTCGACCGGCCGATGTCGGCGGCCCCGGGAGAGAGCTCGCTTCGAGCTGTCGCGGGAGACTAGACGCCGCGATGGGCCGTCGTGCGCGCTTGCTCCCCGGGGCCATGAGCGCTCCGGCGGCCGCCGGCGTGCCGCGTGGTTCGTCCGTACCGGTGCCTACTCGGTTACGCTCGGTTGACGTGGCTGCCTCGAACCGGCGTCTTGCCGCCCTTGTTGTGCTGGCGCTCCCTGTCCTCCTCATGGCGGCCTTGTTCGCATGGGCGGGCGCGACGAGTCCGCTCGAAGCGCAGGGAGCGAACGACCCGATCGGGATAACGAAGGCGTTCATCGCGGACGTGAACGCAGGCGACTGCCAGGCAGCGCTGAAGCTCATCAGCTCGAGCGCCCTGCACGCGCAAGCGCCGACCTGCAGCGGTTTCACCGCCAATTCCGTGTCGATCTCGAGTTGCAGCTACTCGCTCGGCGCGCTGCCGAGCGGCGTGTTGCACGCCGTACCGGGCTTCGAGAACCTGCAGGCCGTCTATGCGAAGTGCACCGCCTCTAGCTCGGTGGCGACATCCCCGTCGCTTCCGATCCAGGTCGTCGTGCTCACGGCGGTGAACTCCTCGAGCGGTGCGCTGCAGATCCTCGACGTGCGCTAGCAGGCGCTGTCAGGACGGCTGAGCGGGCTCGGGCAAGAGACCGTCGATTGCTCTCGGGGTCAGGTCCCCGGACCGGCAGCGACCGAGATGACCTTGCGATTCGCCATCCGGGCTCGACCGTCGCCCATGAAGTCCGCCGCGCCGAAGGCCATGACGGTGCCGTCGCTCGCGGCGAGCCAGTAGCCGTCCCGCCGCGAACCGGCGGCGATGCCCACGACGACGCCGTCCGCCTCGTGCACGTCTCCCCAGTTCTCTGCGGCGCCGAACGCGTGGACCGTTCCGTCGCGCAGCGCGATCCAGTAGCCGTCTCCTTCACCGGTGACGCAGATGCCTGCCGCGGGGGCCGAGATCGGCTGATCGGCGAGGCAGCCCGAGAACGTGACGTCACCGAAGTCGAAGACGCTTCCGTCTCGGGTCACGAGGACGTACCCAAGACCCGAGGGCGGCGCCGCGATCCCCACCACCGGGTGGCGGAGCGGGTAGCTGCGGGCCGAGCCGTAGTCCGCGGCTCGGCCGAAGGCGTACACCGCACCGTCCGCACTCGCGAGCCAGTAACCCCTTCCGTTCTCAAGGGCGCACATGGCGACTATCGGGTGCTCGAGCGGCGTGGAGGTGGCGGCGCCGAAGAAGCGAGCCTCGCCGAAGGTGAGAACTGCGCCGTCGGAGGCGCAAAGGAGGTAACCGCCGGGAACGACCGCGCCCGCCACGATGGACCGGCCGAGCAGGTGGTCGACGGCGCTGCCGTGGTCGGCGGTGGCGCCGCAGGCGATCGCCTCGCCGTCATCGCAGACGAGCAGGTACCCGTCGAGCGCAGTCCCGTCCGTCGCCACAGCCGGCGCCTGCGCGGCGCTGGCGCCTTGCTGACGCAGTCTTGTTGCCGAGGACGAGGATCTCTTCATTGCAGGACCTGAGGCGAGGGGGAAGACGTCTGAACGCCCAGCCACCACTGATTGTATCTGATTGACTACTAAGAGTGAACTACTTGTCGTCACCTGAAGATCCATCGCCCTCGAGCCGCGAGCGCAGGAGCTCACGACGCTGCTGAAGCTCGCGATAGGTGAGCTCCCTCGTCTCGGTGGAGAGACCGAGGGAGGCACGCAGGCCGTCGAGGTCGACAGGTGTGGTCCGCACGTCCACGCCGACCTCGGCCGCGATGCGCGCGGCGTGGTGCTGGGCGAAGTAGGTGGCTATCAGAGCCACCTCGCCCAAGAGGTCTATCTCCGGGGCCATCGTCGCCACCGCACCGTCGAGGAAGAGCATGTCCTTCACGAAGAGCATGAGCTCCTTCGGCATGCGGATGCCGTACGAGAGCAGCTGCTTCGTGAGATCCCGAATCTGACCGGTGAGTTCCTCGGCGGACAGAAGGGTGATGTCCTGCGCAGGCTTGTCCAGGCCGAGATCACGGACGACCTGCTCGGTGGGGACGTCAGGCGGGACGGCGCCAAGGGTGCGCAGTGCTTCGATCTGCAGGCCGATGTCGTTGGTCGTACCACCGACGAGCAGGCGAAGGAACGCCTGGCGCTGCGGCTCGTCGAGGCGACCGGTGATGCCGTGGTCGAGCAGGGCGACTCGTCCGCCTTCCTGCACGAAGAGGTTGCCGCCGTGTAGATCGCCGTGGAAGACGCCGTAGAGCAGAGCGCCCTCGAGGAAGGAGATCACGACGCTGCGCAGCACCTTCGGCGTGTCGATGCCTGCCCGCTTCATCCCGCCGACGTCGTCCCAGGCGAAACCCGACAGCCTCTCCATCACGAGCATCCGCCTCGTCACGAGCCGCGGGTGCGGGCGGGGGACTATGAGGGAGCGCTGGCCTGTGAGCGCGAGCACGCGGCCGAGGTCGAGCATGCTCGCCGCCTCGAGCCGGAAGTCGAGCTCCTCGACGATCGTCTCGGCGAACAGCTCGATGAGCGCCGGCGGGTTGGCGAGGGCAGCGACGGGAATGCGGCCGACCAGGTGCGGGGCGAGGAAGCTCATGACCGCCAGATCGTGCCTGACGAGATCGGTGACCCGCGGTCGCTGCACCTTCACGACCACCTCCTCGCCGCTCACGAGCACCGCCTCGTGCACCTGGGCGATCGATGCTGCAGCTACGGGATGCATCGAGAAGGAGGCGAAGGTGGACTCGAGCGGACCGGCGAGCTCGGCCTCGATCGTCGCCCGCACGATCTCGAAGGGCTCGGCGGGGACCCGGTCGCGGCACAGCCTGAACTGCGACACGACCTCCTCGGGGAAGATGCCCTCGCCCGAGGAGAGGATCTGGCCGAGCTTTATGTAGGTGGGACCGAGCGACTGGAACGCAATCCGCAGGCGCCGTGAGAGAGCCTCGCGCGAGTGTGCCCCGCCCCTTCGGCGGTCGAGGAGGTACCAGGCTGCGGTCGCTCCCCCGAGCTCGCGCGTAACCTTGGCGATGCGGCGCGACGGAGGGACGCGCCGCGGCCGGACCAGCCGGGGCACGTCACGGCGGTACCGCTCGCGCAGCTTGGCCGTGTCCTTGTGCCAGGTGAGCTCTGAAGGGTTCACCACCCACGGGCCGAGCTCTGTGAACGAGTAGGGCGCGGTGTCGTCCGAGGGCGGTGTCTCGCCGTCCGACTGCGGTGGGAGTGGGCGGGCGGGCGTCAGGACTCGAGGGGGGCGAGCACTATGCAGCCATTGTGCCCACCGAATCCGAAACTGTTGGACAACACGGCGCCCCCGGGGAGCTCTGCCGCGTCGCCCATGGCCACGTTTATGTGCATCTCCGGGTCGAGCCGCTCGAGCCCGACAGTAGGAGGGATGGACTTGTGCTCGATCGTGAGGCAGGAGGCGACGGCTTCGATCGCACCTGCCGCGCCGAGCGAGTGGCCGGTGATGCCCTTTATGGACGTGACGACAGGCCCGTCCTGACCAAACAGCTTCTCTATCGCCTCTGCTTCCGCAAGGTCGTTGAGCGGAGTCGACGTCCCGTGCGCGTTGATGTGCGCCACCTCTGCTGGCGAGATCCCGGAGTCATCGAGGGCGAGCTCCATGCAGGCGAGCGCGCCGGCACCGCCGGGGGAGGGCGCCGTGATGTGATGGGCGTCGGCCGTCGAGGCTGCACCGAGGAGCTCGGCGTAGATGTGCGCGCCGCGGGCGCGGGCGTGCTCCAGCTCCTCGAGGACGAGAGCGGCTCCGCCCTCACCGATGACGAAGCCATCCCGCTCGACGTCGAAGGGTCGCGAGATACCGCTCGTCGAGAGTGCGGTCATGTTGGTGAACGCCGCGACGCCTATGCGCGTTATGGCTGCTTCGGCGCCGCCCGTGATCATGGCGTCACACCGGCCGGACGACACGAGCCGCAGCGCTGCACCTACCGACTGCGTGCCGGCGGCACAGGCCGTCACGATCGTCTCGCAAGGCCCCTTCCAGCCGAAACGCATCGATATCGCCGCAGCGCCGGCATTCCCCATGATCATCGGCACGAGGAAAGGGGAGACCCGGCGCGGTCCTCTCTCGTTCAACACCCCGACCTGGTCCTCGAGCGTCTGCAGTCCTCCGACGCCCGTCCCGTGCACGACGCCGGCTCGCATCGGGTCGACGCCGATGTCCCCGGCGTCGTCCACCGCCATCTGGGCCGAGGCGACCGCGAACTGCTGGAAGCGGTCCGCCCGTCGGGCGGCTTTCACGTCGAGGAACGGCGAGGGGTCGAAATCGCGCACGCGCCGCTCGCCCACCGGAGCCGGCCCGAAGAGTCCACTCCAGAACGCATCGGTACCGATGCCGCAGCATGCGACGACGCCGAGTCCCGTGACCACGACGCGCCGGCGCACCGGCGCCGGAGGCGTCATCAGAGCTTCGAGCTCACGATCTCGAACGCCTGCCCGACGGTCTCGACGCCGTCGAGCTCGCTCTCCTCCACGGTGATGTCGAACGTCTCCTCGAGGGCCATCACGAGCTCCACCACCTCGAGGCTGTCGGCGTCGAGGTCGTCTTGGAACTTCGCGTCAAGCGTGATCTTGTCCTCGGGCACCTGCAGCACCTCGACCGCGGTCGACTTGAACTTCTCGAAGGCTGCTTCGTTGTCCATGCCGGTCATCACTCCCTCTCGTCAGTGACCCATTCCTAGCCCTCCGTCGACCGAGATGACGGCACCGGTCACGTAGGACGCTTCGTCGGAGGCCAGGAAGGCGATTGCGGCGGCGACCTCGCCCGGCGCGGCTGCACGCCCGAGCGGAACCCGCGACTCGAGCGCGCTCACCTGGTCGCTTCCAAGCGCAGCGATCATATCGGTGGCCACGAGGCCCGGAGCCACGACGTTCACCGTGATGTCCCGGGCTCCGAGCTCGCGAGTGAGCGAGCGGGCGAAACCGATCAGGGCAGCCTTCGAGGCGGCGTAGTTGGTCTGCCCCGGCGAGCCGAGCAGCGCGACCACCGACGAGACGAGCACGATGCGTCCGTGGCGGGCGCGGATCATCTTCGAGAGGGCGCGTTTTGCCGTTCTGAAGGTCGCCGTGAGGTTCGTGTCGATGACCGCCTGCCAGCGCTCGTCGGTCATGCGAAGGAGAAGGGTGTCGGCGGTGATGCCGGCGCAGCACACGAGGACCTCGACCGATCCGAGCTCGCCCTCGACCTCGGCGAAGAGGTTCTCGATGTCCTCGGCGGAGGTCACGTCGCAGCGGACCGCACGGATCGGCTCGGTGCCGTCCGGGCCCTTCAGGTCCTGCGGTGGCTCCGTCCGCCACGTAACCGCCACGCGATAGCCGTCCCGCTGCAGTCGAAGCGCCGTGGCGAGGCCGATGCCGCGACTTCCACCTGTCACGAGAGCTACCCGTCCGGTTGCTCGCACGTCTGTCACGGGCGCCGTCCAACCTCGTCATTCATCGCTGGTCCATCGCCGGTTCATCGGCCCCAGCGGAGGAGCGCCGTCGCCCACGTCATACCGGCGCCGAACCCCGACATGAGGACGAGGTCGCCGTCGTTCAGGCGCTCCGCGTCGGCCGCTTCCGAGAGGGCGAGCGGGATGGACGCCGAGGAGGTGTTGCCGGTGTGGTCGAGCACGATGGCAGAGCGCGACTCGTCGAGCCCGAGGCGCTGGGCCACGGCGTCGATGATCCGCTTGTTGGCCTGGTGCGGCACGAAGAGGGCTATGTCGTCGCCGGTCGTGCCCGTGGCGGAGAGGACGCTCTCGGCCGATTCCACCGTTGCTCTTACGGCCCGGCGAAACACCTCCTTGCCCTCCATCTTCATGTACTCGCCGTGGTCGCAGTAGAGGATCGGGAGCAGTGAGCCGTCGAGGCCAAGGTCGTGGCCGAGGACGAGCTCGTGGTCCGGAGTGGACTCGAGGACGAGCGCTCCTGCTCCGTCCGCGAAGAGCACGGCCGTCGAGCGGTCCTCCATGTCCGTGATGCGGGAGAGGGTGTCCGCGCCGATCACGAGCGCTTTCGAGAAGCCGGCCTGGAACATCGACACGGCTGTGACGAGCGCGTAGACGAACCCGGCGCAGGCCGCGTTGAGGTCGAACGCGGCGCCTCGGCAGCCGAGCTCCGCATGCACGGCCGAGGACGTCGCCGGAACCGTCTTGTCGGGGGTCGTGGTGGAGAGGACGAGCAAGTCGATCTCCTCTGCTTCGACCCCGGCCACCTTGAGAGCCCGGCGTGCCGCCTCGACCGCGAGCCCGCTCGTCGTGCCACCGAAGTGGCGCTCACGGATCCCCGTGCGCTCCGCGATCCAGGCGTCGGAGGTGTCGAGTCGGGCCTCGAAGTCGGCGTTCGTGACGACCGTGTCGGGCAGCGCCGTACCCCATCCTGTGATGGTCGCACCGGGCAGCCTGGGCCTCCCAGCACCGCCCGAGCAGGCGCCTGCACCTTGCTTCGCGGTCATCGGGCGACCGCCCCGACCGTGACTGCCCGCAGCCAGGCGACCGGCTGGCCGCTCGTCACCCTCTCGCCCGGCAGGACCAGCACGCCCTCGAGCGATCCCTCGAACGGGGAGCGAACCTCGTGCGGGCCGACATGACCGATGAGGTCGCCGACGTGCACGGCAACCGGGTCGCTCGGGTCCCGTTTCGGCCCCGGCACGAGAGCGGCGACGCTGTCGTCAGGCGTGAACACGCCAGCCGCGGGCGAGAGGACGAGCCGCTCGGAGATGTGGAAGCGTTCGCCCGTGCGGTCTTCGGCGGCTTGCTGCATGGCGGTGCTGTGGCCGGCGAGGAGGTCGATCAGCTTGTCGAGGTCGTCTGGCGTCGCGACCGAGACGGCGACGGTGTCCGCCGTCGGGAGCATCCTGCGGGCGAGGCCGCTCAAGACGCCGCCCGGGCCGAGCTCGACGATGGTCTGGGCGCCGGCTTGGAGCATTGCCTCGATCGTCTGCCGCCAGCGGACAGGGCTGCAGAGCTGGGCGGACAGCAGCCGCCTCCAGTCGTCGGTCTTCGCGTGCGGGCGGGCGTCGACGTTCGCGACGACAGGCGGCTCCGGGGCGACGAATCGGGTCTCGGAGAGCGCCTTGCGGAGCCGGTCGCGAGCAGGCGCCATGAGCGGCGTGTGGAACGCCCCGCCAACCGGGATCGGCAGGACCTTCCGGCCGCCGAGCTCGCGTGCAATCGAGCCCGCCTCGTCCACGGCTTCGGCCGTGCCGGCGATGACGACCTGGCCGGGTGCGTTGTAGTTCGCCACCCAGACGTCGCCCTCCGCACGGAGACACGAAGCCTCGACGGCGTCATCGTCGAGGCCGAGCACGGCTGCCATCGTTCCCGGCGCCACCTCCGCCGCGTGTTGCATGGCGGCGCCACGCTCGCTCACGAGGCGCAGGCCGTCCTCGTAGTCGAGGGCACCCGAGGCCACGAGCGCGCTGTACTCCCCGAGGCTGTGGCCTGCGAGCGACCCGGGCTCGAGCCCGACCCGTTCAGCCGCGTCGAGCACGACGAGGCTCAGGACGAACGTTGCGAGCTGGGCGTTGTCGGTGCGGGTGAGCGTCTCCTGGTCCGCCTCGAGCAGCAGGGCTCGCAGGTCGCGACCGGTGACGTCCGACGCCTGCTTGACGAGCTCGAAGGACGGATGTTCCTCCCACGGCGCGCCCATCCCTGGCCGCTGTGATCCTTGACCGGGGAACGTGAACGCCAGCAAGAACCCTCCTCCAGAGCGTCGTCGGGTCACGCCGGGGCGCGCGACTCCGAAGAGTCTGACCGCTCTGGCGCGGCTGCGGTTACTTATCCGGTCTGACCAGGAAGGTCGCGGCCTACTCCAAGGCGATGGTCGCGCGCAGGGCGAGGTGGTCGGAGTTGCCCACCCGCACCGCGCCACCGGAGACCGGTGACACGGGGCCCGAGACGAGTATGTGGTCGGCCTGGCTGTGAGGTGACCGCGCCGGCCAGGTCTGCCCCTTTGCCGCCCGGCGCCAGCCGTGGAGGAAGACCACCAACGGCGGACCCCAGAGGTTCATGTCACCCGCGAGCACGGCAGGGCCGTGCCCCCGGGCGGCGTGGCCGAGCCGGCGGAAGAAGAGGGGAGAACCTGCTGCGAGATGGGGTGCGTGCGTGCAGATGACGCGGAGCCGGTGGATCAAACGCACAGGCGGGAAGGCCGGTGCCGGATCAGAAGAGGCGCCGCCTTGTGCCAGCAGGTCGACCGCGATGGCGGCCCGCCGGTTGGGGTCGCGGCTCGCCGACCCGACGTCGATCGCTTCGAAGCCGGCCACCTCCAGGCGGGACAGGATGGCGAGTCCCCACGTCCCCTCCTCGTAGCCGCCGAGGCGTCGCCGCGGCTCGCACAGTCGCCCCCCTACGTAGAGCGCCCGGCGCACGCCTGGGCCGTGCTTGCGCGGCTCCCACCCCTTCCCGTCCCACACGGGCTCCTCGAGGCGCCAGCAGCGGGCAAGAGGTAGCTCGGTCGCGGTGTAGCCGAGCTCGGCCGCGACGTCCTGCGCGTGGCTCACTCCGTCGCGCGGAGCGTAGACCTCCTGCAGCGCGAGCACGTCGGCGTCGAGCTCCCGGCAGGCCTCGACAAGGTCGAAGGGGCGGCCCCATCCGTCCATCCCGGTGTGGGTGTTGAACGTGGCGACCGTGATATCGGGCATGCGAAGCCCGAAAGTATCGCCGGGCCGCAGGTCCCGCGATCCGGTCTCTACGTGGATGGCAGCTGGCGCAGCCCGGACTTCAGGTGTGACTCAGTACGACGAACGAGCCCTCGCCGCTCGTCGGTGAACGGAGCACACCGGTGAGGAGCGTATTTGCGGCAAGAGGCGACGCGCTGAAGGTGCCGAAGTAGTTGGTCGCGCTCTGCACGCGCTTCACGCCGTTAAGCCAGCAACTGGTCTTGACAAGCGGCTCCGCGAAGAGCACCTTCATCGTGGCGGCGCCGGTGATGGCCGACCCGCTCGTATGTACGTAGAGCGTCTTTCCGCTCAACACGGCGGAGGGTTCGGTCGCGAAAGCAAGGTCGTCTCGGGCGGCGTGCGCCGGATCGGCAAGGAGCGTGGTCCTCTCGAGAGCGACAGCATCGATTCCTGTGATGCTCACGCCGACAGCGCTGCCCGACGGAGACGCCGACACCCAGGTGATCCCCGTCTGGCAGACAGGCTTCGTGGTGCACGAGCCCGTGACGGCGGTGTTGGCGGACCCGAAGGCGATCGAGCTGGACCCGATCGTTCCGACCGCGGAAAAACCCGTCGTGAGCCGAAGGGCGCCCGTGAGGGTGCCCTTGTAGGTGGTCTCGCTGCCTGTCTGGCAGGCGACCGGCGCGTGGCTCTCCGCGGTGAAGGTGAGCGAGAATGCGCGGAAGACGGGCGAGACGTCGGCGAGCAAAGGTGCGATCGTCCACTTGC
>JAJYVX010000193.1 GCA_021791795.1 Actinomycetes bacterium
GGCCACGACTACCGGAAGCTCTACGCCGCCTACAAGATGGCGACCGAGCAGACGGGCGCGCCGACTGTGATCCTCGCCAAGACGATCAAAGGCTGGACTCTCGGCCCTGAGATCGAGGCTCGCAACGCCACCCACCAGATAAAGAAGATGACCCGCGAGCAGCTCCGGCTGCTCCGAGACCGCCTCTACCTCGCGGAGGAGATCCCCGACGAGGCCCTCGACGCCGAGCACCCGCCGTACTACAGGCCGGCCGACGGGTCCCCAGAGCGCGAGTACCTGAAGGCTCGTCTCGAGGCCCTCGGCGGCTCGCTCCCGGCGCGCCTCGTGCGCGGGAGGGGCAAGGTCGGGCTCCCGCTGCCCTCACCGAGCGCCTATGCCGAGTTCCTCGCCGGCTCGCGTGGTCAGGCCGTCTCGACGACGATGGCGTTCGCCCGCCTGCTCCGCAACCTGCTGCGCGACCCGGAGCTCGGGCGATACGTCGTCCCGATCATCCCGGACGAGGGACGGACGTTCGGCCTCGACGCCCTCTTCTCCGAGGTCAAGATCTACGCCTCCGAGGGCCAGCGCTACACGTCGGTCGACGCCGGGCTGCTCCTCTCCTATGCCGAGGACCGCACCGGCCAGATACTGCAGGAAGGGATCACCGAGGCGGGCGGGATCGGCAGCTTCCAGGCCGCCGGAACGGCGTACTCGACCTGGTCCACGCCGATGCTCCCGATCTACCTCTTCTACTCGATGTTCGGCTTCCAGCGGGTGGGAGACCTCATCTGGCAGTCTGCGGACGCCCGAGCACGCGGGTTCCTCGTCGGCTGCACCGCGGGTCGCACGACCATGAGCGGCGAGGGCCTGCAGCACGAGGACGGTCACTCGCTCCTCCTCGCGTCGACGGTCCCGAACGTCTACGCCTACGATCCCGCCTTCGCCTACGAGATGGCCATGATCGTCGAGGACGGGATCGGCCGCATGAGCGGGCCGGCGGCCGAGGACTGCCTCTACTACCTGACCCTCTACAACGAGAACTACCCCATGCCGCCGCTCCCGGAGTCGAAGGAGGAGGTGTCACGCATCCGGGAGGGCGTGCTCGCAGGCTGTTACAGGTTCGCCGCGGCGCCTGCTCCAAAGCGTTCCGGCAGGAGCCGGAAGGCCACTGTGCTCTTCTCGGGCACTGCCTGGCAGGCCGCCACGCAAGCCCAGAGGATGCTCGCCGAGGAATGGAACGTGTCGGCTGAGCTCTGGTCCGTCACGAGCTACAAGCGGCTCCGCGAAGACGCCCTCGAGGTCGAGCGCTGGAACCGGCTCCACCCGGGAAGCGGCGAGCGGGAGTCCTACGTGGCCCGCGCCCTCGGCGACACCGCCGGCCCGCTCGTCGCCGTGAGCGACTTCCTGAAAGCCGTGCCCGACCAGATCTCCCGCTTCCTGCCCGGGCCCTTCGTGCCGCTCGGCACCGACGGGTTCGGACGCTCGGATACGCGGGCAGCCTTGCGTCGTTTCTTCGAAGTGGACGCTGCTCACGTCACGGTCGCGGTCCTCGCCGCGCTCCGCCAGAGCGGTGAGGCGAAGGAGAACGAGGTGGAAGAGGCCATCGCCCGCTACGGCATAGAGGCCGACGCCGTCGATCCCCGCCTCAGGTGATGTCAGCCTTGCTGCCCTAAACCTAAAGAAGGCCGGTTCTCCCGCCGATACTTCTACCAGCTTGCCGGTGGACGCTTCGTCACAGGCGCTGAGGTCGCGCGGGATTAGGAGAGCGGCTTGGAACAACGGGAGACCTCGGGCCTCACCACGCGGCTCATCGTCGAGTACGTGCGCCAGCACACCGGTGACTCCGGGGTGGGGCGGCTGCTCGAACTGGCCGGCGACGACAGGCCGCTCTCGGTTCTCGAGAACCCGCGGGTCTGGTCGAGCTATGCCCAGCGGAGCGCGCTCTTCGCCGCTGCCGCGGTCGTGACCGGAGACACCGAGGTGGCGCGCCGGATCGGCGCCTCGGTCCTCCACTCACACGGGAGCGCCCTCCTGCGCTCGGTGCTCGTGCCTTTCCGCTCGCCGAGCGGAGTGCTGAAGGCACTCCCGATGGTGCACGCGAAGCTCGACACGGCCGGCGAGAGCCGGCTGCTCGAGGTCAGGCAGGACTACGCGATGCTGTCCTTCCGCATCCTCGAGCCGTATCTCCCGACCGGGCACGACTGCCTGTACATCGAAGGACTTCTCGGCCAGCTGCCGGCGCTCTTCGGCATGCGGACCACTTTCGTCAGCCAGCCTGTCTGCCAGCTGCACGGTGCGCCCGCCTGTGTCATCGAGGCCAAGTGGCGCACGCGGGCGAGGAGGCGGGGGCGGCGAGGTGAGGTTCTCGAGCAGGCCGACTTCGCCCGCATACAGCTCGACGAGCTCGAGACCACTCTCGCCGAGCTCATCCGGACCACAGATACCGACGAGCTGCTAGGCCAGCTCACGCACCGAGCGGGCTCGGCAGTGGCCGCGCAGCGCCTGCTCCTCGCCGTGCGGATGTGCGACGAGGAGCCGCTGAGGGTCCACGCGGAGGGCATCGACCTCGAGGAGGCCGAGCGGGTCGCGCCCCTCCTCGTGCTCGGACAGGACCTCTCGGTGGCCGGCGCCGGCCAGTACTCGCTCCGCTCCGAAGTCTGCTCGTCGCAGAGGCGCTACGGCACCGTCGCCGCCTTCTCGACAGGACCGTTCGGCGGTAACGAGCAGTCCCTCCTCGACGCCTACGCCCGGCTGGCCGCGACGGCGCTCGACACGCGCCTTGCCATCGAGGTGGCGAACGAGCGGCGCCACGTGGCCGAGGTGCTCAACGCCTTCGCCCGCCAGCTCATCGCGGTGGAGAGCGTGGTGCAGCTCTCCCTGGCGACGGTCGAGGCCGCCTCGCGCGTCACGGCGGTCGACAACGCCATCCTGCTCGAGCACGACGAGGAGACGGGCACGCTCGTGACGCTCGCCCACCGCGGCTACCCCGATGCGGCGGGTCCGATCCTCGACAAACTCGTCGTGCGGCCCGAGGACACCCCCTGGCTGACGAGGTTCCTCCGGGCCCCGGCGCCGCGCGTGTACGACGGGAGCTGTGAGGACCACTACATGCGCTCGATGATGGCGTTCTTCGGGCTCCAGGCGGTGGCCCTGGTGCCGGTCAAGTCGAACCGGCGCGTGTTCGGCCTGCTCATCGCCGGGTGGGCGGAGGGCAAGCGGGCGCCAGGGGTGTCCGACGAGCTCATCGCTCGCTTCGCCGGGGTCGCCGACCAGGCCGCCGGCGCGTGGTCGAAGGCGCTCCTGCTCGAACAGGTCCACATGCAGGCGACCACCGACCCGCTGACGGGCCTCGCAAACCGGCGCGCCTTCACCGAGATGCTCGCCGAGAGGCTCGGCCGGCTGGACGGCCCACGGATGGCCGTCCTCTTCTGCGACCTCGACCGCTTCAAGGGCGTGAACGACGTGTTCGGCCACGCCGCCGGCGACGACCTCTTGCAGATGGTGGGCCATCGCCTCCAGGAGTGCGTACGCAGCGACGATCTCGTGGCGAGGCTCGGGGGGGACGAGTTCACGGTCCTCCTCACCGACATAGACGGCGGATGGTCGCCGGGCGCCTTCACCGACAAGGTGCGGTCGGCCATGGCCGAACCGCTCGAGATCGAGGGCGCGCAGGTGGTCGTCCGCCTCAGCATCGGCGCGGTCATCGCCGTCCCGGGCGAGTCGACGGTCCGAGACGTGCTGCGCAAGGCGGACGCCGCCATGTACTGCGCCAAGTCGAACGGGGGCGACCGGCTGCTCATGTTCGAGGACGCGATGCTCTTCGAGCGTTCGGAGCGGGTGGACCTCGAAGCCGCGCTCTCCCAGGCGGTCGCCGAGCCGGACCAGTTCCAGGTGCTCTACCAGCCGCAGGTGAGCCTCGACACCCGCCGGGTGGTCGCGGCCGAGGCGCTCGTCCGATGGCACCACCCGACGAAGGGTCTGCTCACACCCGACAGGTTTCTCCCGGTGGCAGAGGAGACCGGACTCATCGTGGCGATCGATCTCCACGTCCTGCGCACCGCATGCAGCCAGGCGGTGTTCTGGCGATCGATCGGCCTCGAGCTGAAAGTCGCCGTGAACTTCTCGCCGAGCACTCTCACCTCCCCCGACGTCGTGGCGGCCGTGCGGGCCGCGCTCGTAGAGAGCGGGTTGCCGGGGTCTCTGCTCGAGCTGGAGATCACGGAGAGCTCCGCCGCCTCGGACATGGAGTCGCTTTCGGGGACTCTGCTCGCGCTGAGCGACCTCGGCATCTCGGTGGCAATCGACGACGTCGGCACCCGCTTCTCCTCGCTGGCGCTTCTGTACCGGCTGCCGGCGCAGCGGATCAAGATCGACCGGAGCTTCGTCAACCAGGTCCCGGAGGACGGCGCCTCGAGGTCCGTCGTCGAGGCGGTGATGCTGCTCGCCACGCGCCTCGGCCAGGGCGTAGTCGCCGAGGGCATCGAGACCATGGAGCAGGCACGAGAGCTGCAGGCACTCGGTTGCGGCTTGGGGCAGGGCTACCTCTTCTCCCGCCCGGTGGCGCCGGAACAGATCGTGACGTTCGCCCGGAGGGTGCAGGCCGGAACGGGATCGGCCGGGAACGGCGCCGGCCCAGGGGGCGCCGGCCCAGCGGGAGCTGGCCCAGGGGGCGCCGGCTTGAACGGAGCTGTGGCGAACGGAGCCGAGCCGGACGGCGCCCGCCCAGGGGTCGCGGGAACGGGCGCGGGCGCGGCGAACGGAGCCGCTCCTGCGCTGAGGCATCCTCGGGGGTAGCGTCCCGCACGTGACGAAGGCTCAGCTGCACCTCTCCGGCGACGCCGCGGCGGACAAGCTCATCTCCGCCAATCCCTTCGCCCTCCTCGTCGGCATGGTCCTCGACCAGCAGATCCCTCTCGAGTGGGCGTTCACCGGGCCGAAGCTGCTGCGCGAACGTCTCGGAGGGAAGCTCGACGCGAAGACCGTGGCGGCGACCGACGAGACCGAGCTCGCGGCCGCCTTCTCGGCGAGGCCGGCGCTGCACCGCTTCCCGTCCTCGATGGCGCGAAGGGTCCACGAGTTGGCCCGTGTTGTCGTATCCGACTACGGGGGCGACCCCTCACGGCTCTGGCGGACCGCGGCCTCGGCCGAGGAGCTCCTGAGAAGGCTGAAGGACCTCCCCGGCTTCGGGGACCAGAAGGCGAAGATCTTCGTCGCCCTGCTCGGCAAGCAGTTAGGGGTCCAGCCCGACGGCTGGCAGGAGGTTTCCACGCCCTACGGCGAGCCGGATGCCAAGGCCTCGATCGCCGACATCGAGAGCCCGGAGACGCTCGCCCTCGTCCGGGAGAACAAGAAGACCATGAAGCAGGCGGTGGTGCAGGCACAGGCCGCTCGCAAGAGCGGCCGCGGCACTCCTGACGCGCCTGCGGGCGGCCGAAAGGCCGCCCGCAGGACTTGAGAGACTTCGCTGAAAGGCTCGACATCCGAACTGCGTCGGACGGGACCAGCTTCCGACTCGGCTTGGTCGAGGGTGTCTGACTGGATTTCACCAGGTGGTCCAGCGATGCCGCCTAGCG
>JAJYVX010000194.1 GCA_021791795.1 Actinomycetes bacterium
GGTGCTGCGGGACCGGGGCGTCGTGCGTGCCGAGCGGCGTGGCGCCTACGTCTGCTACTGCGCGGCGAGCGAGGCGCTCGGGTCTGCCGTCGCCGCCGCCCGGGCCCTGCTCGAGGACCAGCGCCTCCGGTGACCACGACCCGCCCCTCCGGCCAGCCTGCCGGCGCCGACGTGGCCGTGCTCAACCGGCAGCCCGTCGTAGGCGAGCAGCGTCGTGAAGATCGAGAACCTGTCGAGGAGGTCTCCTGATGATGTGGCACACGTCCTTCTGGCCGGTGCTCGTGGTGATCCCCTTCGTGATCGCCCTCGTCGTGAGCGTGGCGCGCCGATTCGCTGCCGGGCACGGGGCCATGGGGATGGGCTGCGGCTTCGGGCCGCCGCACCCCATCGCCGAGAAGACGACGGAACCCCCAGCCCGGGAGGACCCGCTCGCGATCGTGCGCGAGCGCTACGCCCGCGGCGAGATCGACCACGCCGAGCTCGAGCAGCGCATCGAGGGCCTCTTGCGCAGTGAGCCGATAGAGCCGGCGCGGTCGGGGGAGCGATGAGCAAGCTCCGAGATCGCGGCGCTGGCAAGCTCGTCGCCGGAGCCGCACCGGCGGACGACCACGTCATCGGCGACCAACGCCGGCACTGGGAGGAGACCTTCGCCGCCAATCCCGAGATGTACGGTCCCGAGCCGAGTGAGCCGGGCCGGTACGCAGCGACACGCTTTGTCGCCGAGGAGCTTTCCGCGGTGCTCGAGCTCGGAGCGGGCCAGGGGCGCGACACCCTCGAGCTGCTTCGGCACGGGCTCGAGGTCCACGCCCTCGACTTCGCACCCGACGCCCTCGTTGGCATCGCCGCGCTGGCCGGGCCGGAGCTGGCAGGCCGCCTGCGCACCACGGTGCACGACGTGCGCTCGGCGCTCCCTTACCCCGAGCGGTCCTTCGATGCCTGCTACTCCCACATGCTCTTCACCATGGCGCTCACCACCGAAGAGCTCGACGCGCTCGCCGGCGAGGTCCACCGTGTGCTGCGGCCCGGAGGCCTCTGCATCTACACGGTGCGCCACACCGGTGACGCCCACTACGGCGCCGGGCGGTCCCTCGGTGACGACCGCTACGAGAATGGCGGCTTCGTCATCCACTTCTTCGACCGGTCCCTCGTCGAGCGCCTCGCCGCCAGGTTCGACCTCGAAGACGTCACCGCCTTCGAAGAAGGCAGCCTGCCCCGGCAGCTGTGGCGCGTCACCATGAGGCGGGCGTGATCGACCGTGCGCTGCGCCGCCGGGCGAGGACGGCACGGCGCCCGGGGCGAACACGTCGACACCGTCGGGTCGTGAAGGTCCCCCATCGCGGCGAGTTCACGAGCGGCGAGGAGATGGCCGAGCTGTTGGAGCAGCGCCGAGCGCACGGCGCGGCGTGAGCAGCGGCTATGAGCTACGGCTTTCTCGAGCCGCCCGGCGTCCCCCCGAGCACGAGCTGCCGCTTCCGGTCGCCCTCGCGGTGGCCGAGTTCTGTCGCGGACCTCTCTGCGAGAACCCACGCCGGGTGGCCAAGTCGCTCGGACGAGAGCTGGCCGGCTACTTCTCGGCACGCCGTGGCGCCTACCGGGTCATCTACCCTCCACTCGACGAGGAAACGGTCATCCATGTCCTCGTGCGGATCGAGCACCGAGCCCTTCGTCATGAACACGCGGGCCGAGATCTCCCGGGCCCTCGAGGATTACGAGGCGGGACGGCTGGGGCGGGTCCCGGTCACCGAGCTGCCCCACCGTCAACCCGGTGACATCGACCTCGCTCACCCAGAATGGACCCACCCAGAGGAGGACGGAGAGCGACGTGGCTGAAACCTGCGAGCACCTCGAAGGCCTGCGGCTGGCGGACTACCCTGCGCCCCGGACCCCGGAAGGCTGCGAGGAGTGCCTGGCCGAGGGGACTCGCTGGGTGGCGCTACGCGAGTGCCTCGCATGCGGGCACGTCGGCTGCTGTGACTCGTCTCCGGGCACGCACGCGACCAAGCACTATCACCAGGCTGGCCACCCGGTCATGCGCTCGGTCATGCCCGGTGACGCCTGGAGCTGGTGCTACGTCCACGAGCTGACCGGCCGGCTCGCATGACGCGCAGCGCCGCTCGGCGCCAGGGACAGGTGGACGGCTGATGGGCAGCGTCGTCGTCTTCGGAGCGGCCGGCCGACTCGGGCGGCGTGTCGGTGCCGAAGCGACCGGTTGTGGTCACCGCGTCGTCGGCGTCACCCGGGGGACCCCCGCAGTGCCACGCCGAGGTCGTCGCCGGGGCATGTGATCATGGTCGTCGCCCGCTCGCCGGAATCGGTCGGAGGGCGGCGTCGTTCTCCTCGGTCGATCCGGCTAGCGCGTCCATGGTCGCCGGCGCGGGTGTCGGTCACCGCACAGCGCCTCTCGGTTCTGCGGCGAGCCGGTGGGAAGCTTCGGTGTCGACGTCGTCGCGCCCGGCGAGCGCCCGCAGCGCCGGCAGCGCCGCTCGCAGCGATGCGGCCTGGTCCTCGGGGAGGTCGTCGACGAGACCGACGAGCCCGTCTGCGCCAGCTTGGCGGCGCTCTGTCACGTAGCGCGCACCGGCGGGGCTGAGGGCGACCAGCACGACTCGCCCGTCGCTCGGATCGCAGCGACGCTCTGCGAGGCCGAGGTCTTCGAGCTTGGTGACGAGGGCGGTCATCGACGGCTGCGTGACCCCTTCTCGGGCCGCCAGGTGGGTGATGCGCTGCGGCCCGTGGCGCTCGAGGGCGTACAGCGTGGCCGCGGCGGTGAGGCTGAGGTCGCGCGGCATACGCCCCACGACCGTCGCGGCGAGCGAGTACAGGGCGAGCGCCACCTCGTTGTGTCCTGCGACGAGCTGCGATCCCCGGTGGCGCACGCCGAAGGAGTATAGTCACATCTATATATGCATCGAAAGATCAGGGGGTGGCGTGGGCGCAGCTAAGCCGGTGGTGACCATCTCGGGGGCCTACGGCGCCGGTGGAGGCTTCGTCGGCCCACGGGTCGCCGAGCGTCTCGGGGTCGCCTTCTTGGACCGCGCCATCCCGGCTTCGGTCGCGGCGGATCTCGCTGAGCGCCCCGAAGAAGTCCTCGCCGTCGAAGACGATCTCGGTCGGGGGTTCAGCCGCTGGATCTCGTTCTTCTCCGCCTCGGGGGCAGTGTGGACCGGGATCCCCCCGCTCGATGTGGAAGGGCACCACGATGAGGCTGCCTACAAGGAGCACATCGCCGCAATCCTGCGTCGAGAGGCCCAGCGCGGCGCAGTGATCCTCGGCCGGGGTGCGGCGATCGTGCTGGCCGGGCACCCGAGGGCGCTGCACGTCCGTCTCGACGGCCCGCTCGAGGCGCGCATCGCCCAGGTGATGGACCTCGGAGGCTTGGACGAGCGCAGCGCCCGGCGGGCGCAGCATCACACCGACGCCGCCCGGCACCGCTACGTCCAGCGCCTCTACCACGCCGATGTCGCCGACCACCGTCTCTACCACCTGTGGATCGACGCCACCGCCGTGCCCTTGGCCACCTGTGTCGACGTCATCGTGGACGCGGTGCGGGGACGAGACGAGCTCCGCCGGCTCGGCGGCGACGATGCGCGTTCCTGACCCTGTCGCCTGGCGCCGAGCGCCGGACCAACGCCATCGAGAGCGCAGCTGCGAAGAACGCCGCGGGGGCGCGGAGGCGGGCGGGGGCCGGTGAGCGGGGACGACTGGACGACCCCAGGGGCCTACCAGGTCGCCCCGGCTGTCTTCCGGGTGCCGCTGCCGCTTCCCTCGGACGGGCTGCGGGCGGTCAACATCTATGTCATCGTCGATGCCGATCGCCTGGTGTGCATCGACTCGGGCTGGGCCGTGCCCGACGCCCGGGCCGCCCTCGACGCGGCGTTGAGCTCGCTCGGCTCGAGCGTGTCCGACATCGACCGCTTCCTTGTCACTCACGCCCATCGTGACCACTACACGATGGCGGTCTCCCTGCGCCGGACGGAGGGCATCGCAGTCAGCCTCGGCGCCGGTGAGTGCCCGTCGCTCGAGGCGATCGCCGATCCAGATCGCGGCGTCGTCGAGGACCGGCTGGAGGCTCTTCGCCGCTACGGGGCGGCCCAGCTCGTCGAGGCCGTCCGCTCCGAGATGATGGCCCGCGACCACGCCGCGCAGAGTGCCGAGTGGGCGCCGCCCGACGACTGGCTCCACGAAGGCGACGTCGAGCTCGGATCGGGCCGACGCCTCGGCGTGGTCGAGACGCCCGGCCACACCCGCGGCCATGTGGTCTTCAGCGACCCGGCGAACCGGCTGCTGTTCGCCGGCGACCACGTCCTGCCGACGATCACCCCCTCGATCGGCTTCGAGCCGGTGGCGTCGGACAACCCGCTCGGCGACTTCCTGAGGTCACTGGCCCGGGTGCGATCCCTGCCCGACGCCTTGTTGCTGCCTGCTCATGGTCCCGTGGCGCCGAGCGTGCATGCCCGCATCGACGAGCTGGTCGACCACCACGGCAGACGGCTCGAGCAGACCCACGTCGCGCTGGCAGAAGGTGCCACCAGCGTGTTCGAGGTAGCGGGCCGACTGCGCTGGACCCGCCGTGAGCGCAGGCTCGTCGAGCTCGACCTGTTCAACCAGATGCTGGCGATCAGTGAGACCGCTGCCCACCTGCGCCTGCTCGTCGCCCAGGAACGGGTCGCCCGGCTCCTCGAGGACGGGACCTACCGGTACCGTTCGCTGCCCTGACGGCCTCATCGGCCGGTCCCGGCCGGCGATGCCGGCCGGCGTCGCTCCTCGTCAAGGGGGTCATGGTCGAAGTGGCACCCGAAGCTGAAGGACGTGGGTACGCAGCTCCGGACGGGGATCACAGGTCGTTGCCGGCGTACGAGAGGTTGAAGCTCTTGTTGACGAGCGGGAAGTCGGGGACGATGGTGTCGGCGAGGGCGACCGACAGCGCCGGCCAGTTGAGGAAGGACGGGTCGACCACCTTGCATCGGGTGAGTCGTCCCGACCCGTCGATCTCGACGCGGTGGACGATCGTGCCTCGCCAGCCCTCGACGATGCCGAGGCCCGAGCCTTCCCGGGGGGTCCGGGACTTCGAGGTGAGCTCGAGGCGACGGGCCGTTCCGGCCAGAGCGGTGACGAGGCGCAACGAGTCGCCGACCTCTCGGACCCGGACCCGGAAGCGGGCCAGGACGTCGCCGGCGTCTTCGACCACGACCGGCAGATCGCCCCCCAGGTCGGCGAAAGGTTGGGTGGCGCGGGCATCGACGGTGAGACCGGAGCCACGGGCTACCACACCCAGGGTGCCGATCGCCGCGGCGTCGGATCGCGAGAGCACTGCGGTCCCCTTGAAACGGTCCATCACGACGGAGTTGGAGGTGGCGAGCCCGACGAGCTCCTCGAAGCGGGAGGCGATCTCGGTGAGCTCCGCGTCAGTGGGGAGGCGGCGGAGCGACGTGGCACCGGGCCGGACGGCGCCCCGCAGCAGCCGGTGGCCGGTGACCTGCGAATTCAGACGCAAGAGCTGTTCGCGAAGCGTGGGGGCGCGGGCCTGGGCGTCGCCAT
>JAJYVX010000195.1 GCA_021791795.1 Actinomycetes bacterium
TGCCAGGCGCATTCTGGTGCTCTGCCCACCGGTCGTCGTGACCCACTGGGTGCGGGAGACCGAGGAGTCCAGGCTTGCCGAGCACTGCGTTGCCGAGCACGGCATCGGCCACCGAAGTCCCACGTCGGGCACCACGAGGCGAGTTGGAGCGGGGGCGCCGACATCCATCGCACCACCGAGGATCACCACCCCCGCTCCATCACACAGTTTGCCTGCTCGAGGCAGCGTCGTACGTATCACCCCCGGACGCAAGGAACCCGCGTTACCTGACGCCGGGGTGGTCGTCGTGCCCGACTCGCTCGTCGCGGCGCGCCCGGCGCTGCTCGAGCGGCTGGTCGCCTGGGCACCAGACCTCTTCGTCTACGACGAGGCCCATCGGGCCATGGGCTGGGGATCCAAACGCTCCCGGGCCAGCCGACGCCTTGCCCGGGTGTCCCGCTGGGCGATCTGCTCGACAGGGACTCCGATGTTCGCGAAGCCGACCCAGATGGCGCCGATGCTCGCGATGACCGGCCAGCTCGACGCCGTCTTCGGCGGCCGTCGTGCCTTCTGCGAGCGCTACGCTCGCCTCGACCACTTCGGCCACTGGGTACCGCGTAAGCAGCGCCTCGGTGAGCTGCGCCGGATCCTCGACGATCATGTCTGGATCCGTCGAGGGCCGGCTACCGGACTGCCGGGGTTGTCGCGTTTCGCGAAGTGGGTCGACGTCGACACCGTTTTGTACGACGCCGCGCACGCCGAGGTCGCTGCCAAGGTGAACGAGTGGCTGGATACTTTCCTCGCTGAGGAGGGGCGACTGCCGGAGGTGGACGAGCAGGAGATCTTCGCCCGCGACAACCTCGGCTTCATCTCCCAGCTGCGCAAGGCCGCTGGGCTGTGCAAGGTGCCCGCCGCCGCCGAGCTCGTGGCCGAGTGGGTACAGGCACACGTAGTCCATGACGGCGGCACAACGTCTGCCGTACACATGCCCGACACACCGTCCACCTCCGGCGGCCGTCCGCTCGTCGTCTGGACCCACCACAAGGACGTCACCCGGGCAATGGCCGCTGCCGTGCCGAACGACCTCTGCCGGGTCGAAGTCATCGACGGGTCGACGAGTGACGCAAGCCGGGATCGGATCATCGACGACTTCCAAGCCGGCAAGGTCGGCGTGCTCGTCTGCCAGCTCGTCGCCGCCGGTGTGGGGATCACCCTCACCCGGGCCGCGGACGCCCTCTTCGTCGAGACCGACTGGACCCCGGACCTCGTTACCCAGGCCGAGGCACGCCTGCACCGGATCGGCCAGGAGAGCCACGTGCGCTGCACGACCCTCATCGCTCCGGGGACCCTCGATGAGGCCATCCACGCCGTGCTGTTGAGAAAGATCGAGGTGCTTGGCTTGCTCATGCCCGAACGGGACCACAAGGTCTCCGTGCACACCTTCGCCGAGCCGGCCGCCGTGCCCTCCGCTGCCGAGGTGCGCATCCTTGGTGCGGCTGATGCCCGGTCGATCCTGCTCGAGCTGATCGGCCGTCAGGTCGCTCGGCGGCAAGGGCGACGGGCGGCTTGATCCGATCTCAGACACCCTGCACAGAACAGGTGTGGCGCCCAAGACACCACCTGCCCCCTACCGGCTGAAGACCAACCGTGCTGCCCCGCCAATGGCCCGGGCGGCCTCGCTCGCTCTCGGGATCCTTCGTGCCGCCGGTGTCACCTGCTGGGCCGAGATCGGCGACGTCCTGCCCACCGCGGTCGAGCTCACCGAGGAGGAGCGCCGCCTCCTCGTCGACCACGTCGAGATCCTCTCCTTCCTCCGGCTCGCTGCTCGCCGTCCGGACGGCACGAGGACCCAGACGGTGACTGTCGCCGTCTGTCCCGAGTGCAACGAGTGGGTGCTCGTTTCCTCCGGGCCGGGCCCGAGCCGCTGCGAGATGACGCGGGGGTGTGCGGGCAAGCCCGTGAAAGCCGCTGTCGCAACGAAGGAGAAGCCGGGGCAGCAAGCTGCCTAGATGTAGTTGGGGCATCTTGCTGCCCTCTTTCAGTATGTGCAGCATCAGCCCCGTCGTCCTGCCGGCACACCGGTCGGTGGCCAATTCGCCCCGACCAATCGACCCGAGGCCGTCGGCCTCGAGCTCGTCGACGAGGACTTTTTCGATCTCATTGACGAGACCGAGCGTGGAACCGACGATCCGATGCAGCATCCGGTGCCAGGCCCAGATCACCCAGGACCGTCTGTCCGAGGACATCAGCATCGACCGACAGTCACCGATCCGGACAACGACCCCTCTGTAGCCCCAGAGCCTCCCGCTGCCCTTCCGTTCGGGCTCGATCCGCTCGTGCTCGACGATGCCCGCCGCCTTGTCGCTGTCGCACGCGCAAAGGCCGAAGGCCAACGCATCGACCCGGCGACCTGGAGTGCAGCAGAAAGTGCGGTCACCGCAGCTGGCCGTCACCTGGCGGCAGTTATCGACAGCGAGATCTGCCGCCGTCATCCACATGGCTTCCCTGGTGATTTCGATTACCGGGATGAGATCGCCGCCTCACGCGAGGCCACCCTCGAGGTGCTCGCCTCAATTCGCTCACTCGGCCTGCCCGCTGGCGAGCAGCTCGAGCTCGTCGACTCCCAGAAGCCAGCCATCGATCTCCTGACTGAGGTCGCCGAGCGCTTTCCGAGCGCGTGGCTGGCCGCCTCGCAGGACAAGGACCCGCCGCTTCGGGCTCGGGTCTCCCCACACCGGGCGCACTACGTGCCGTCGCGCTCCTACTTCGTCGACGAGGGAACGCAGCTGCGCGAGGTCCGGTACACCGTGCACGACGAGCGACACGTCCCGGCCGGCGTCGAGGCAGAGCGGACAAGCCTCGGCTCCTGGACCTGGACCGCGATGGAGCCACGGCGTGTGCGTGCCCAGCGCCGCTCGGCCGAGCTCACGGTGCCCTCGCCGAAGACCCGGCCTGCCGAGGCTCGTGCGACTGCGACGCACGAGCTGACACACCGACTCGAGCACGCGAATCACCAGCTCGGCTACCTCGAGGAGGCCTTCTTGCGCCGGCGGTGCCGAGATGAGAACGGCCAGCTCCGTCCTGCCCGACCGATCGCGCACATGCGCTCAGAGCGAGCTCGCGACGGGGGCTTCGTGAACCCATATGTCGGCAAGGTCTACCCGACGACGACCTTCCACGAGGTGCTCTCGACGGGCACCGAAGCCGTGTTCTCCGGCTCGTATGGCGGGCTCGTCGGACGCTTCGGCGAGAAGATGGATCCCGATCACCGAGCTTTCGTGCTCGGGTGCCTGGCGGTGGCCTAAGGCCAGAAGCGCTCCCATCCGCTCCTTCGTGCGCGCCGTCGAAGTTGCTGCCCTCTATAGAGACATGAGGTCTAACTTCGTGCCGAACAGGGTCCCGCCGGGCGTCCCGACCGGAGGCCAGTTCGCACCGACGCACCGCCCCGAGGCGACAGACGTGCAGCTCGTCGACGATGAGACGACTGCAGGCCCGCGGTTGGACGCGGATCGCGAGAGCGAGCTCGAAGCCTTCCTCGAGGAGCGCCGCAAGGCAATCCGTGCCGGCGGCTACGTGCCTCCGACAGCGGCCACATTGGTCAACGTCGACCCCCGCTCGTCGGCATACGTGCGTGAGTGGTGGGAGGCCGAGCACGCTGCGGCAGAGTACGGGGGTGAGGCGGGGGTCTACCCCCAGATGCCCGATGACTACACCCCCTCTCGGGGCCTCGGCAACGCGCTGTCTGGACATCGACGCACCCACCGCATGGCCTACGCAGGCGCGGGGGTCTCGATGCGCATGCCCTCGGTGGCCTCGGTCCGCCGTTATGCCCTCGAGCTCGCTGCAAGCAGCGGTGGGGATAGCTCCACACGCTCGGTGACCTTCGACGTCCCCGTCACCGCCACCTACCCCGGCGGCGAGGTGACGGGATGGGTGCGCGTCACCCGCAGCGAGGACGGCGGCTTCGCTACTCGTGGCCTTGGGTTCTCCAAAGAGGCGTCCGCGTATGTCGCCGAGGGAGTCCAGTGCCTCCTCGAGGCACGCCGGCCGACGAGGGCGCTCGCGGAGACCGGGAACTTGCTCGAGCGCCGACGCCAGCGTGCTGCACAGATCGGGACGCACCTCGCCGAGGTGCGCTCGTCGTGGATCAGGGCTGCTGGCTATGACAAGGCGACCGGGACGATGGTCCTCACGACTGCGACCCACGAGTACGGCTACCGGGTCCCACCTGATGTCTTCACCAAGGTAGCGACCGCTCGCCAGCCGGGCGGGGTCTTCAATCAGCTCATCCGTGGGCGGGCGACCAGGGTCGAGGTACGCCAGTGCGAGCGGTGCCAGCGTTTCACCGCCGACGTCACGGCCCACCGATGCCCACCGCGAGAGGCACCACGTCTCTCGACCGCTCCGGTCCAGAACGAGCTCGCTCACCGTCGCTTCACAGGAGGATCTTGATGCCACGCCCTAGCTCTGCGCAGCCCCGTCGTCCGGCCGGCACGCCCATTGGCGGCCAGTTCGCACCGGCCAATCGCCCCGAGGCGAGTGGCCTCGAGCTGGCCGAGGATGGTGGTGAGTCGGTCTCCTACCACCTGTTTCTGGATACCGAGCACGAGCCTGGTTCGGTGGACTTGATGAGCATGCGCGATGGGGAGGTGTCCATCGACGACACCTTCGGGTCCATTCAGTTCGGCCCAAGACCAGTTGACAATGACGACCTTCATCGTGCCGAGGCACTAGTGCCGGATGACTGGGACATCGACGGTCCTTGGGACGTCGTCACCGATGGGTATGTCTTGCCTTTGAAGGCTGTCAGAGAGGAGCACGCATGACACAGCCCCGACGCCCGGCCGGCACGCCAGTCGGCGGCCAGCTCGCGCCGACCAGCCGCCCCGAGGCGAGTGGCATTCACCTCGTTGAGGACGACCTTGCGACAAACGAGCACGACGAGATCAGGCAAGCGCTGCTCGAGATCGAGCAACTCGGAGCTAAGCATGTCGATCGCATCGTGAGCCTTGGTAAGGTCGCCACCGCCCTGCCGAATGCTGCACGCTCAGTTGTGGCAGACGTGGTTGGACAGGACGACGCTCTACGCGATGACCCCGAAAGGGCGTTCATCAACCCGCTCGCTGACATCGCTCTCGCTCGTGCGGTGCGCGGTGCAGGCTTCGAGCACGGTCTGATCGAGAACTTGGTCTCGGGGCTCTCCGCAGAGGACATGCAGACGAGTTTCGAGCGTGCTGCACGCTTTCACGTTCGCGATGCGCTCCGGCACGAGCCCGCAGGCGACACGAGCTGGGTCTGCCCGGCCGACCCGAGCCATGCGACGAGGGACGGGATCTGCACGAGTTGTGGAGCGATGCGGTCGGCGAACATGGGTGGCGAGGTCGGCGAGCCTCCGGTCGAAGTGATGGAGCCGAACGGCGAGGACGCTGCCATCACAGACGCCTTCTCCGGCTACGAGCAAGCACCTCGATCCCAGCCATCTGCCTCTCGTTCCGATGTGCACATCGACCTTTCCAATGTCGACTTCATCGAAGCGGGCGATCCTGA
>JAJYVX010000196.1 GCA_021791795.1 Actinomycetes bacterium
CGGCGCCTCTTCTGCTCCATGGTCTCCATGATGGGCATCCTTTCCGGCGCTTCGCGCCTTCTGGTGGATGTCCGTCAGACCGTGCCAACTCCAAGCCTCCATTCTCGGAGCGAGGGTCGGCTCGGACAACAGATCCGCCAGCCCCGCGTGGTGTGTCTACCGTGCGGCGCTCTCGGGCTCGGCGAGCCGATCCTTGAGCCGCTCTTCGACGGCCCCGAGGACGACCGAAAGGGTCCTCAACGCGGGTCGGACTTCCAGCCAGAGCGGTGCCATGGCCGCGATGAAGAAGTAGCGCTCTAGTTGGGTTCGCATCGGCGCGGTGGTGCGCTCGATCACGGGCAGCGCTGCTGCAGCCATCTGGACACCGGCGACGAGATCGGCGGGCGTGACGTCGTGCAATGGGGCGGCCAGACCGTCGAAGACGGGCTGTACGACCACCCGCTCGATCATGATGTCAACGAGGGGTGCGCCGCGCACCGTCGCTTCGTCGCTCGGATCGGGAGCAAGCAGGGGCTCGCCCAGGTCCTCTTCGAAGAAGGCCGTCAATATCCCCTGCGCCTGACCGTGCCGTTCGAGGTCGGCGTCCTCACCGGCACTGGCACCCCACGGAACGGCGCGGCTGAGCATGTCCTTGGCCCGCCGGACCAGCCATGTGCCGTCGGACCCGTTCGCCGCGGCTTCGACGAGTTCTCGGGTGAGTTGTTCAGCTTGCGTCTCCTTTGGGCCGACCCCGCGTGCTTCGGCTGTCGTCTCGGCATCTGGAGGGCTGCATCGGTGCTCGGAGATCCACCGCGCCACGCCGGCGACCACCTCGGCGAGGTGCCAACAGGGGAACCCGAGGATCGCGAGCTGAATGGCGGCGCCATCTGCTGTCGGCAGCCGGCGGCTCATCCCCGCCGCAAGCCCGTCAAGCGCCCGCCAGTGCGCGTTCGGGTCCGGGGCGTCTTCGAGAGGACCGAGTCTCGACTCGATCGCGAGTTGGAGTTGGCTCGGGGTGAGGCTCCAGTCACCCGATCCCCTGAGCCGCTCGTGAAGCGCCGCCGTCTTCGCGCTGATGCGAGCCACTGGGCAAGACCGTACTGACGCCACGAGGCGTCGTGGTGGATGTCGTAAGCCGTTGACCAGGCCATACGACGGTTCCCCGTTCAGATCACGCCCTCTGCGAGCAGCGCTGTGTTGACCCCAGCGTGGAACACCTCGTCGAGACGTCGGATGCCTGCGGGTGGGTGCTCGCCGAGGTCGCGGTGGTCGCCTGGCTCCTCATCGACGTGTTGCGCTGGGCGGGCGGCCAGCCCACTCGGTCTGCCGTCGCCGAAGACCTGCTGCGCCGTGCGCTCGCGATCGACGCAGAGATCGCGTGATGAGGGTACCGCTCGCCCTGCGGCTCTCGCGAGAGATGCGCGCCCGGCTACTTCGGCGTGCCACCTCAGAGGGCATCGCCCCGCGGAGTTCTGTGTTCGCGCGATGGGTCGGCTCCCTCATTGTGGAGGCGATCCCTGGAGCGGTCGCTGACGCGCTGCGCGCAGAGCGACTCGAGGAGACCGTCACCCACCGGGCTGAGGCTGGCCCTACGGCCTCTCCGATCCCGCTCGCGCCGGGGAATTTCACAACACCCAGAGAGAAGGACGGGTCCGATGGCGCGTGTTGAACGCGACTTCGACCTGCTCTCGCGTGGCGCCAGGCGGCGGTGGATCGCCGCCTTCGGCGGACAGAGGGGTCTCGGCCCTGTGCGCAGGGCCGAGCGCGCCCGGCGAGCCTACGAGTCGGGCGAGCATCTTCCCGTCGAGCGCACCGGGCATGCCGGTCCCTACGAGTCCACCTACTCCCAGGTCATCACGACCGAAGGAGCGCGGGAGGTGACCGTCCACAGCCGCATCGAGGCGAGGCGCATCGGCGACCACGCCCACGACGTCCGACTGCTCGCAGAGGGCAGACTCGACCCGCAGGCTTTTCGCCGGCGCTGGCGTCGTCGGGTGCGCAGGGTCGCCGATTACGAGCTGGAGGGGGACCCCGACCGTGTCATCGCGGCGGTGACCGATGCCGGCGCCCCGCCCGAGCCCTTCTACCGGAGCCAGCCACCCAGGCGGACGAGATGACCGACGGGTGCTGCTGGATCCCCGCCCCGCGCTGCGGCTACGTCGGCCCGGCCGTCCAGGGTCACGACGAGCTCGGCCGCGACGATTCCGGACGCTACGTGGAGCCGCGGATCGTGCTCCCGTTCTGCCAACCGGGCTGCCACCAGGGTGGGATCGAGCAGTTCCTTCGCCGCGAAGGCCTCCACCGCCCCATGCCGGCCACCCCCGGCGTCCTCGTCGGGCGCATCGGCGTCACCTGCCAGTGGCTCGGGCTCCCCGGCACCGGCGAGCTTTCGATCCCCGACTGGTTCTTCGCCAAGAACGCCGAGGTGCTGCTTCCGATCAGCCGAGATCTCCGAGCGAGCGAGGGGCTCCTGTGAGCAAAGAGCTCGTGCCCGTTCGCTTTCGGGTGGCGCTTCCGCCACGGCCGGCCGGCGCCTCGTCCGGCGAGGCGCGGGCGCCCCGCGTCGTCGAGGCGCTCTACGTGGAGACCGACAAGTGCGAGCGATTCGCCGGAGCAGTCCTCGTCGAGCTGCACGACGGCGCGGTGACCGAGGTGCTGGTGGCCGATCCAACAGGCGGCGGTGACAGTCTCGCGGCGCTTCCCGTCATCGCCGGTCCACCCGGCTCGGTCGTCGCTCCCCGAGCAGTGTGTGTCTCTGATCTGTGCCGTCATGTGGAGCGCCGGTGCGGCAAGGCCGGCGCGGCGCTCGTCGTCTTCGACGTGCGCGCGAGCGCGGGACGCCTGGCCGCCCACAGCCGCAGGCTGGCCCGGGGATCCGGGGTCTCCATCGCGCTCGTCGGCTGTGGCTGGTTCCACCGGGAGCACGGCAGGTGGATGGACAGCGACTACCGACGCCGGCTGGCGCTCGTGACAGGGGGTGCGGGCCGGGTGTTCGCTCGGTGGCAACCACCTCGAAAGAAGCGCCGAACGGGACGTGGGGGGCCAGTCATCCAGCTCGACGTGCTCGGCACGGCGCTCGGTCACGCAGCCACAACGCAGGCGGGACTCGTCTCATCCCTCGGCCAGGAGTGGCCCTCAGGCGCTGACGCCGGCGAGCGGCTCGTCCGCCGAGGCCTGCAGATGGCCGAGTGCTACCGGCGTCTCGCCGGCGAGCTCGCTCAGGTGGCGCCGGGTCTTTCTCCCCACCGGTGCTGGTCGGCCGGCTCGATCTCGACGCACGCGCTCCGTCGCGCCGGCGTTCGGTCGCCGGCCGCCACCACGACGAGCCTTCCCGCTTGGGTCGTGGGCGCGATCGCCTCTGCCATGCACGGCCCGGAGGCCACCGCCGCCTTCATCGGCGTGCCCGGCCCGATGGCGCTCGTCGACCTGAACCGGACGTTCCTCCGGATGTTCTCCCTCGCCGGGCTCACCTCTCACCTCGCGTGCCACCACTTCGAGGTCGTCGAGGCCGACCCCGCCGACATCGAGCGATTCCTTGGGTCCCATGACCTGCGATCGCAGCTCGACGACCGGGCGACCTGGCGGCGCTGGTCGACCACCTTCGTCCTCGTCGAGCCTCAGGGCGAGAACCTCCCCGTTCATCGAAAGGCTGACGAACACTGGCGGTCGGTCACCGCCCCCTTCGACTTCTGCGGCGGCGCCGTGTGGCTGCACGCTTTCGACCTCTTCGGCCCCGCACTTCACGGCTGCGTGCCACGCATCCTGCGCCGGTTCTCGATCCAGCCGGCCGGGACCGCCCCTGACCTCGGGCCGGTTCGGATGCCGTCGGGCGCGCTCGTCGATCTCAGCGCAGCTGACGCGGACTGGGGTCGGGCCTGTGAAGACGAGCGCGACGTCGCCGCAGCGATCGCCGACCCGCTTGCCCGTTCGGCTCGCGAGCAGCTCGCAAAAGGGTTCGGGGTCGCCGGGTGCTGGGGCAACTTCGGGCGGACCGACCAGCTGTCGGCTCCTCGCCCTGTCGTCGTCACGACCATCGACGGCGCCGGGAAGGAGCGCAAGCGTCTGCGCTACCTCCCAACCGTGCTCGTCGAGGCGACCGGCCCGAGAGGCGAGCACCTCGTGAAGGAGACCGAACGGCCCGAGGTCGCCGGCCCGCTCGCACTGGACCACATCAACGCCGCGATCCCGGCGGCCTGCCGGGCGATCATGGCGATCGCCACCTACGACCTGGCTCAGATCGGTTGCACGGTCGCCGCCACGATGACCGACGCCCTCGTCATCGCGCTCGGCGACGCTCACCGAGAACAGGTGCGCCAGGCGCTCGCCCGCTTCGACGGGCTCCTCTGCCCGGCAGGGGGTGGGGCCTGGAAGGAGGAGATCACAAGCCTCACCGAGCCCACCCTCGGCGTGGTGCTCGGCGTCAACAAGGTGCTCCTCGGCCGGACAGAAGAAGGGCGCTTCGTCCTTGTGCGCAGCACCGACACCCAGGCGGGCGAGCACTTCTTGGACCCGACGGGGACCGGGGACCTCCTCCGTGACGGGCGCACCGCCTGGGGGGCAGCCCTGGAGGAGCCGCTCTTCGAAGCGGCTGTTCCCACGGGCGAGGTCCGGGTTCCGGGTGCGCTGCCCGCCTGGGCCGACGACCGCCCCGCCATGCGCCCGAGACGTGCGGCCACGTTCGAGCAGCTCCAGTCTCTTCGGTCCCGGACGGGTTGCCCGACACTCCAGCCGGGCTGTCGCTACCTCGTCGTCGCGGGCTTCGAAGAGGGCGGCCCGGTCTGCCTCGGAGCCGACCACGACCCCGCCCAATGGCGGGACCTCGACTGGCGAGCCGACGGCGTGCCCTGCCGGGTCGGCATCCTCGGAGCAGACGGTGACACGGTCGCGTCGAAGGGCACCGGACGCATCTTCATCGGGGCGACTCACCGGGACGTGCTGCGTTCCTGGCTCCAAGAGCGCGACCCGACGATGGAGGGGCCACGCCAGGGACTTCGCCATCCTGCTCTCGTCCGCTCCCATCCCGCGCTCGTCGAGCTCGTCGGCCGGGTCGACACCTGGAGCGCGGACCGAGACGCCGATCCCGCCGACGCAGAGGTCTACGGCGAAGGGGACGTCGTTCCTCTCGTCGATGGCGCCAGGGCACTCGGGACCGCGGTGCTCGCCGCCCGTGGCCTCGCGCCCCGCACGGCGGACCGGGTCGTCGCCGGAAAGGGACGGCACAGCTCCCGCGTGCTCGCAAAGACGGCGGCTGCGATCGCGACAGGCCCGGTCGAGCGCCGATGCCAGGGTCCGGGCTGCACGGAGACGGTGACCGGACGGCGGGACAAGCGCTTCTGCACCAACGCCTGCCGCATGGCTGCCCAGCGCGCCCCGATGGCGCCGTCTCCGGCGGCCACAGACGTCGTCTGCGCGCGCTGCGGGTGCGTCCTCCTCGGAGCCGCCGCACACGGTGCGTGCCCGGCCTGCGGTCACGTGGAGACGAGGCCATGACTCGGCCCGACCTCGCAACGGTCGTCGACCTGT
>JAJYVX010000018.1 GCA_021791795.1 Actinomycetes bacterium
GCCCAAGCTGGCGATCGCTCCGATGGCCGCGCCGAGGACGAGCCAGCGCCGGAGATACGTGGTCGTCGAGACCCAACTGGCGACTCGCGCCGCCATGAACCGGAGGTCGCGGCGCCGGCCGATCGCCGTCGTCATCGGCCGGTCACAGCGTCCACCGCTCCGCCCATTCCTCCGCGGGAACCTCGCCTGCGGCCTCGGCAAAGGCCATGAAGGCGGAGACGACCCCCTCGCGTCGCCCGGACGGTATGCGCGCGACGATGCGGCGTATCTCGGCGCGCCTGACTCTCGTCACCTCGTCGACGAGTCGCACGCCGGGCGCGGTGAGGCGGACGCTGACAGCGCGGCGGTCGTCTGTCTCGGGCGCCCGGTCTCTCTCCACGAACTGCTTGCGGTTCAGTCGGTCGCAGAGGCGCGAGGCGGCCGAGGACGACATGGCGAGGGCCTCGGCGAGCTCGCTCGGGCGCTGTGGTCCGCGCGACGCCAGCACGACGAGGGCCCGGTACTGCGAGAGGGTGATGTCCTCCCCGACCTGAGCGATGGATCGGGCCGCGACCGCGACGAGCACCCTGCTGGCAGCAAGCACGGCGTCGGCAACGGCGTCGGCGTCGCTCCTGCTCCGTTCGCTCAGCGTGCTCTCTCGCTCTCGCACCAGGCAGTGACTGTACTCGATCAGTAACTGTCATGTGACAACTAATTTCACGCGCCCGCTCCGCCCGGGTCGAACCGCGCACACGTGTCGCCCCACCGGCCCGCGAGGGGCTCGCCCGCGAGAGGCAGGCACCTGTCAGACCGGGGGCCGAGCTCCGAGCCGCGAAACCACGATCTGCGACGCCCTCGTAGCCGCGTGCGCGCACGCGAGCATGGCCTCCCCGCGCAGCCGGGCTGAGAGGTATCCGGCGGCGAAGGCGTCGCCCGCACCGGTCGTGTCGACAAGAGGGCCCTCCTCGGCCGGCACTTCGACCCGGTCGCCCGAGCGCGTGCCGCAGACGGCACCTCCGGAGCCGAGCTTGAGCGCCACCTCCCCGTAGTGCGCGAGCAGGCAGTCGAGGACGGCCCCGGGCGCGTCCTCGCCCGCGAGCGAGCGACCTTCGTCCATGTTCGGGAAGAGGAGGGCGGTTCCGGCCGTCCAATCGAAGAACGCCGCGGTACCAACCTCCCGGAGCCAGGTCACCGAGGAAGGGTCCACCGAGAGGCCGAGGCCGCGCGCGCTCGCGTCCCTCATCAGCCGCCGCACCGCGGAGCGCCCCGGCTCCTCGAAGAGCGTGTAACCGGAGACGTGCAGGTGTGCGACGCCGTCGAGCAGGCCGACCGGGAGGTCGCTCTCGCCGAGGAACGCTCCCGCTCCCCGATCGGTGAACATCGATCGCTCACCTCGCTCGACGATGACGACGATCGTTCCAGTCTCCCGTTCGGAGTCGAGGGACAGGCGGACGTCGACACCGGCGCTTTCGAGCGCGCTCGCATGCCGCTCGCCGTCCGAGGCGCCGGCCCGGCCGGCGAAACGGACCGGTGCCCCGAGGAACCCCAACCACGCCGCCTGGTTCGCGCCCTGCCCGCCCAGACGCCAGGTAACCGCGGACGGGGTGTCGGAACCACGGGTCGCCTCCCGCCCGGTGCGGACCATCACGTCGTTTATGACGTCCCCCACGACGAGGACCGCGCCGGGCCTCATCCGGTCGGACCCGAGGCGCTGCCCTCCGCGATCGCCCGGGCGATGGCGGCCGCCACCACCACGTTGTTCCGCACGGCCCAGACGTTCGCCTCGAGGCTCGCCCCTGCGGTCGCGCGATAGAGGTAGTCGAGGACGAAGGGCGTCACGGCCTTGCCGGTGATGCCGCGCTCGGCGGCAGAAGCCAGCGCCTCGGTCACCGCCCGGTCGTGCACTGCGCGGTCGAGCTGGTGCTCAGCCGGCACCGGGTTGGCGACGACGACGGCGCCCGGTGCGCCGAGCCGCCGAACGGCTGCGGCGACGCTGGCCACCTGGCCCGGCTCGGACACCGCCCAGCTGACCGCATGACCGGAGTCGGCGACGTAGAAGCCCGGGAACCGGTCCGTGCCGTACCCGACGACGGTGACCCCGAGCGTCTCGAGGCGCTCGAGCGTGGCGCCGACGTCGAGGATGGACTTCACGCCGGCGCACACGACGACCATCGGAGTGCGCGAGAGGGTCACGAGGTCAGCCGACTCGTCGAAGGAGTCGCGAGCGCCGCGGTGCACCCCACCGATGCCGCCGGTTGCGAAGCACCGCACGCCGGCACGCTCTGCCAGGAAGGCGGTAGCGGCAACGGTCGTGCCGGCGTCGAGCCCGAGACCGGCGACGACCGCCAAGTCCCGCACGCTCGCCTTCTCCACCGGACCGCTGCCGCCTGCGAGGCGCTCCAGCCCATCCGCCGGGACTCCCACGACCGGGACGCCTTCGAGCACTCCCACGGTCGCCGGGACGACGCCGTTCGAGCGCAGGGACGACTCGAGCTCTCGGGCCACGTCGAGGTTGGCCGGCCGAGGAAGGCCGTGGCTGATGATGGTCGACTCGAGCGCCACCACGGGAACCCCGTCGGCCAGCGCCTGGCGCACCTCCTCTGAGACTTCGATGCCCTCCGGAACTCCGGTCACCGCTCGCCTCCGAGCAACTGCCAAGCGGCCTGCTCGAGGCGGGACATCTCCGCACCGCATTGCAGCCTCGCTTCGGCGAGGCCGGCGGAGGTGGGGGCGAGGACTTCGAGGTAGGACTTGAGTTTTGCCTCTGTGCCGCTCGGTCTCACGATCAGCCGGGAGCCCGAGGCGAGCTTGTAACAGAGGACGTCCGCGGGCGGGAGTGGTGGAAGGCCCGGCTGCCAGACCGCCCCCTGTGACAGGTCGAGCACCCCGACGAGCTCTTCGCCGGCGATCGCCTCGGGCGGGTCCGCCCTGAGAGAAGCCATGAGCGAGACGGGGTCCCCCGACCGCACGCTCAGCTGCCTGGTGAGGTGGACGCCGTGCAAGGCGCTCAGCTCGTCGAGCCGTTCGAGCACGCTAGAGCCTCTCTCCTCAAGTTGCCGGAACAGATCGAGGAACGCAAGGGCCGCCGACACGCCGTCCTTGTCGCGCACCACGGTGTTCACGGCGTATCCGAGCGCCTCCTCGTAGCCGAAGATGAACCGGCCGCCCGGCACGGCGTCGGGTGCGCGGACGATCCACTTGAAGCCGGTCAACGTCGCGACGAACCTCACCCCTGCAGCCTGCGCGATCTTCTCGAGCATGGTGGAGGAGACGATCGATGCGGCGACGAGGCGGTCTGGCCCGGCGGTCCGTGCGATGACGAAGTCGCCGAGGAGCACGCCTACCTCGTCCCCCGACAGCCGGCGCCATCCACCTTCGGTCGAACTGTCGGGCACGGCGACGGCCATGCGGTCGCCGTCGGGGTCGTTGGCGATGACGAGATCTGCTCCCTCCTCGCGTGCGAGAGCGAAGGCGAGGTCGAGCGCGCCGGGCTCCTCGGGGTTGGGGAACGCAACCGTCGGGAAGTCCGGGTCCGGGAGCGCCTGCGCCGGCACGATCGCGGGCTCGGGGTAGCCGGCGGCGGAGACAACCTCGAGGCACAAGGCTCCCGCGACGCCGTGCAACGGTGTGTACACGACCTTCGCCGGCCGACCGATGCGGCGCCCTCCCGGCACCTGCTCGAGCACGGCAGCGACGTATGAGCGGGCGACCTCCGGCCCGCAATGCCTGACGAGCGAACCGTCGAGCGCGCCGAGCCGTACGGGCGAGAGCTGCGCGGGCGCACCGATCAGTCTCTCTATCTCCGCGTCGACCGGCGGGACGATCTGGGCTCCGTCACCGAGGTAGAGCTTGTACCCGTTGTCGGCCGGCGGGTTGTGGCTGGCCGTAATCATGACCCCGGCGGCCGCGCCGAGGTGGCGCACGGCGAAGGCGAGGAGCGGCGTCGGCTGCCGGTCGGCCATCCTGTGCACCAGGATCCCCGCGCCGGCGAGCACAGCGGTCGCCTCGTCGGCGAGATCGGGCGACCGGTGCCGGGCGTCGCAGCACACGACCACGCCGGCCGTCGCAGCCTCAGGGCGGTGGGCAGCGAGCCAGCGGCAGAGCGCCGCTGTGGTGGATCTCACCACGGCTCGGTTCATCCGGTTCGGCCCTGCCGCGATGGCGCCTCTCAACCCGGCCGTCCCGAAGTGCAGGCGGTCGGCGAACCGGTCGGCGAGCTCCCGCCTGTCTCTCTCCGAATTCTCCGCGCCAGCGAACAGCATCTCGAGCTCGGCCCGGTCTTCGGAGTCCGGGTCCTCGGCCATCCACGCCCTCACCCGTTCGGCGAGCGCGTCCTTTTCCTGCGCCGCCGTCACAGTCGCGAGATGACGTCACCGAGCAGCCCGCCGACCGACCGGGCCGCAGCGGCTCCCGCCGCGACGACCTCCTCGTGGCTCACGGGCGACTCGCCGAGGCCGGCGGCCACATTCGTGACAAGGGACAGCCCGAGCACCTCCATGCCCACGTGCCGGGCGGCGACGGCCTCGAGCGCCGTCGACATGCCGACGAGGTCGGCACCGAAGGATCGGAGCATGGCGATCTCGGCCGGGGTCTCGTAGTGCGGCCCGCGCATGGCGGCGTAGACCCCCTCGGTGAGCGATGGATCGGCCTCCCGGGCAACTCCGCGCAGGCGTGAGCTGTAGAGGTCCGTCAGGTCCACGAAGCGCCCGGCGTAGCCCTCGGGAGGGGGCGGCCCGGCGAGAGGGGAGGCCGACGTCAGGTTGAGGTGGTCGCGGATGAGCACCGGCAGGCCGACCCTCATCCGGGCGTTGAGCGACCCGGCGGCGTTCGTGAGGATGACCGTCCGGCAACCGGCCGCGGCAGCGGCCCGCACGCCGTGGACGACTGTGGCGGGTGAGTGGCCCTCGTACAGGTGCACGCGGCCGAGCAGGACGAGAACCGGGTGCCCGTGGCACTCGATCGACCGCACGACCCCCGAGTGGCCGGGGACCGTAGGCGAGCGAAACCCGCCCAACTCCGAGAAACCCACCTCAACCACTTCGCCGGTGGCACTCGCCGACAGTGCATCGGCCGCGGGGAGCCATCCGGAGCCGAGGACGACGGCTACCTCGTGCGACCGCCGCCCGGTCCTCTTCTCGAGCACGGCCGCCGAGGCGACGGCCTCGTCGAAGGGGTCGCTGCTCATGCCTTCACGTACGGCTGCCCGTCCGCCTTCGGCGGCCGGCCCCTCCCGACGAGTCCCGCCACGGCCACGATCGTTGCTATGTAGGGCAGCATGAGCAAGAAGTCTGACGGGATCGGGGACCCGACGGTGCCGAGCACGTTGGCGAGCGCCGTTGCGAACCCGAACATGAGGGCGGCCGCCACACCCCCGAGAGGCGTCCAGCGACCGAAGATCATGGCTGCGAGAGCGATGAAGCCTTCACCCGAGGACATGTCCTTCGCGAACGAGCCCACCGAGCCGATGGTGAGGTAGGCGCCGCCTATGCCTGCGACGACGCCGCCGAGGAGCACGTTGCGCCAGCGGGTGAGAAGGACGTTGATGCCCACGGTGTCGGCCGCCTCCGGGTGCTCGCCGACAGCGCGGACCCGGAGTCCCCAACGTGTCGAGAAGAGGCCTATCTGCACGAGCGCGATGACCACGTAGGTGATGTAGAGGAACACGGTGGAGTCGAAGAGCACCGGACCGAGGATCGGGATGTCGCCAAGGAGAGGGATCTTTATCGGATTGAACGTCGCGGGCGAGTTGAGCCTGTTCGCGTACGGAACGAGGAGCGAGTCGAAGAGGTAGCCGGTGATGCCGGACGCGAAGACGTTGAGCACGACGCCGAGAATGATCTGGTCCACCCGGTACCTGATGGCGAACAGGCCGAGCAAAAGGGCGATCAGCCCGCCGCTCAAGGCACCGGCCGCCAAGCCGAGCCAGAGGTTGCCGAAAGCGCTCGCGATCACGGCGGCACCGAACGCACCGAGGAGAAGCTGGCCCTCGATGGCGACGTTGATCACGCCCGAGCGCTCGCAGAGGGCTCCTGAGAGGGCGCCGAGCATCAGCGGGATCGACGAGGCGACGGTCGAGGCGAGGAGCGCGACGAAGGGGAACGGGATGCGACTGGCGTCCGCCCAGCACAACACCGCGGCTACGAGGCCGACGAGGCTGACCCCTGCGATCAGCCGGCGGGGCACCTTCGGGAGATCGACGGCTACGTAGAGCAACCCGAGCGCGGTCGTGACCGCCCCGATGATCGTGCTCGTGGGGCCCGCCGGCAGCGTCAGGTTGGGGATGTTCACCTTCGCCCCGGTGAGGGTGAACGTGAAGACGGCGTCGCCCTTCACGGCGACCCTGCCGAAGACGAGGAGCTCGATCAGGCCGATGGCGACGAGCAGGCCGCCGATGACGAACCTTCGCTCGATCACGAGTCGGCGGCGCGCCGCCATCACCGCGGTGCCGGCACTCATGCCGCCCAGCCTTTCGCCTCGACCTCACCCGCAGCCTTGGCCTTCGCGGTTTTCAACCGGAAGACCTCACGGATGAACGGCGGAGCCGCGACGAAAAGGACGACGAGCGACTGTATGACGGTCACGATGTCGACCGGGATCTGGGTCGACGCCTGCATCTGTATGCCTCCCGCATTGAGCGCGCCGAAGAGGAAGGCGGCGAGGACCGTCCCGCCGGGGCGCGCTCTGCCGAGCAGTGCGACCGTGATGGCGTCGAAGCCGTAGGTGCCGTATATCTGGGCGGTGAGCACGAAGTCGGTTCCCTGGACCACGGTCGAGCCGGCGAGACCGGCGAGGCCGCCCGCCACGAGCATCGCGATGATCCAGACCCACTCGGGCCTCATCCCAGCACTCCTCGCCGCGCTCGGGTTGGCTCCGACAGTCCTCACCTGGAACCCGATCGTCGTGCGCTCGAGCAGCCACCACAGACCGAGGGCAGCGGCAAGCGCGATGAGCAACCCTGCGTTGACCCTCAGATTGGGGCCGAAGAGGTGCGGCAGCTCGGCGTTGGGCGCGATCGGTGGGCTTATCGGGTCCGGTCGGCCCGGCTGCCTGAAGACGCTGAGCCCGAGAAGGAACAGGATCAGGTACTCCATCACGTAGTTCAGCATGATGGTGGTTATGACCTCGTGAGCCCCCGTGCGCGCCTTCAGGAATCCGACGAACCACCCGACGATGGCGCCTCCGACGAAGCCGCCGAGCACGGCCACGATGACGTGGATCACGAGGGGGAGATGGACCGCGAACCCGATCCAGCCTGCGATCATCGCCCCGCCGATGAACTGGCCGGCAGCTCCGATGTTGAAAAGGCCGGCGCGCGCCGCGACGCCGAAGGAGAGCCCGGCGAGGATGAGAGGAGTCGCGTTCACCGCCGTCTCGGAGAGGGGGTTGAACACAGCCGCGATCGAGCCACCGTGGAACGCGGCCGACACGGTGTGCGGATCCACGATCGAGCCTTCGAGCATCGCCGAGTACGCACCGGCCGCGGAGTCCCACGTCTGGGCGAGGGCGTTGCCCGGGTTGGAGAAGAACGAACCCCAGGCGTGGAGCACGGTGGGGTCGGTGAAGGCGATGAGGAGCCCACCCACGACAAAGGCGAGGAAGATGGCGAGGATCGTCACGACGACGGAGCTGCCCTCGAGGACGGCGTCGAGGAGCGCCTTCGCGACCGAACGGCCGGCCTCGCCGGCCGAGGGCTTCGGCGGGCCGGGCGACGATCCGTCGGTCGCCACCGTCGCCGGAACCTCCGGGGCGCCGGTGGTCTCCGGCGGTGTGGACGTCGGCACGTCGCTCATACCTGCTCCACCTCCCCCGCCTCGCCGGGCTTGTCTTCACGCGGGTCCGTTTCGCTGTCCTCGCCGCCGTCGCCTGTACCGGGACTGCCGCCTGCCTCGTCGTCGCCGGTGACGGGACTGCCGCCTGCCTCGTCGGCGCCGGTGACGGGACTGCCGCCTGCCATGAGGAGCCCGAGCTCGGCCGTCGGCGTGCTCGGTGGGACGATCCCGACTATGCGGCCGCCGTACATCACGGCGATGCGATCGGAGAGGGCGTATATCTCGTCGAGCTCTGTCGAGATGAACAGCACGGCAGCCCCGGCGTCGCGCGTGGCGACGATCCGCCGGTGCACGAACTCGATGGAGCCGACGTCGAGGCCGCGGGTCGGCTGGTTGGCGACGAGAAGGCGCGTCTCCGTGCCGAGCTCCCGGGCGATGATCACCTTCTGCTGGTTGCCACCCGAGAGCGTCTTCGCCGGTGTGTCGATCGACTCGGCCCGGATGTCGAACTCCTCGAGCCGCGCTCGTGCGGTCTGCCGGATCTTGTCGAGCCGCAGGACTATGCCCGATGCGAAGGGCCTACGGTCGAACGTGTCGAGGACCAGGTTCTCGGCGACGCTGAATCCCTCGACGAGCCCGTCCTCCTGGCGGTCCTCGGGGACGTAGCTCACACCCGACTCGAGCACGTCTTTCGTCGAGGCATGGGTCGTGTCCCTGCCGCCTATGCGGATCCGTCCTCCGTGCACGGGCACGAGGCCCATCAAGGCCTTGCAGAGCTCGGTCTGGCCGTTGCCCTGCACCCCGGCAATCCCGACGATCTCCCCCGCCCGGACCTCGAGCGATACACCTGCGACGGCGACGTACCCACCGGCACCGAGGACCGTGAGGCCGTCGACGTCGAGTACGGCCTCTCTCGGAGCCGCTTCGGTCTTCCGCACGACGAGCTCGACCTCGCGACCGACCATCAGCGACGCCAGCTCGGAGTCGCTCGCGCTCGGCGGCGGTGACCCGACCACCCTGCCCCGGCGGATGACCGTCAGGCGGTCGGCGATGGTCTGCGCCTCCTTCAGCTTGTGGCTGATGAAGATGATCGACCGGCCGGAGGCCTTGAGCTCCCTCATGATGCGGAAAAGCTCTTCCGTCTCGCCCGGCGTGAGAACGGCCGTCGGCTCGTCGAGGATGAGCGTGTTCGCCTGGCGCAACAGCGCTTTCACGATCTCCACCCTCTGCTGGATGCCGACGGGCAGGTGTTCCACGTAGGCGTCGGGGTCGACGGCGAGCCCGTAGCGCTCCGACATCTCGCGCACCTCGCGGCGCGCCTTGCGCCGGTCGAGAAGGCCGAGGAGAGTCGTCGGCTCTACGCCGAGGACGACGTTCTCGGCCACCGTGAACACCGGCACGAGCATGAAGTGCTGGTGGACCATCCCGATGCCGAGGCCGATGGCATCCCTCGGTGTCTTGAAGTCGACCTTGACCCCATCGATGAGGATCTCGCCCTCGTCCGGTGTGGTGAGGCCGTAGAGGATGTTCATGAGGGTCGACTTGCCGGCGCCGTTCTCGCCGAGGAGGGCATGGATCTCCCCCTCGTCGACGGTCAGGTCGATGTGATCGTTGGCGACGAGCTCGCCGAAGCGCTTCGTTATCCCTCGCAGTTCGAGTTGCAGGACGACCTCCCTACGGGCGCAGCGTGAACCCGGGGGCTGTGGCCGCCGCGCCTTCGCGAGGCGGGGCGGCCACGTCCGCCGGTCCGATTTCCGGGCAGTTACACGGGGCTCTTCGTCGGAGTGGCGATCGTCCCGTTGATGATGCCCTGCTTCACCTGGTTGAGCTCGTTCTTCAACGAGGTCGGAACCTTGCTCGCCCACTCGTGGAACGGGGCGAGCGTCACGCCGCCGTTGGCCAGGGTGCCGATGTAGTTCCCGCCCTGGAACGTTCCCTTGGCGGCGTCGAGCACCGAGGTCTTCACGGCTGTCTGTATGCCCTTCTCGACGCTCGTGATGAAGTACTTGCAGTACTGGGGAGCGCTGATGCAACCATCGGTGTCGACCCAGAGCATGTTGACGTTCTGACCCGCGTTGTCGGCCTGCTGGACGGCCTTGGCCGCACCGAGCCCTACGTTGCCGGCGACGGGGAAGATGATGTCAGCCCCTTCGGAGATGAACGTGGCGGTGAGCTGCTGTCCCTTCGTCTGGTTCGTGAAGTCTCCGGTGAACGAACCGTTCTGGGTCTGCTCGTTCCAACCGAGCACCTGGACGTGGGTGCCGTGCTTCTGGTTGTAGTACTGCACGCCGTCCCAGAACCCGTCCATGTAGATCGTGACGGTCGGGAGCTTCAGGCCGCCGAAGGTGGCGACCTTCCCCGTCTTCGTCATTCCGGCAGCCAGGTAGCCACCGAGGAAGCCGTCCTGAACCGTGTCGAAGACCAGCGCGTCGACGTTCTTGATCGCCGGCGAGTAGGTGAAGTCGACGATCGCGAACTTGTCGCTCGCGTGTGCGGTCGCCGCACTCTGAGTGGCGCTTCCCATGAGGAAGCCGACCGTGACGATGATCCCGCATCCCTGGCTGATGAAGGCGTTTATGTTCGGCACGTAGTCGCTCTGCGACGTCGACTGCAGGTACTTCACCTGTATGTTCGAATTGGCCTGTGCGGCCTCCTGCATTCCTTGCCACGACGAGGCGTTGAAGGACCGGTCGTCGATGCCGCCCGTGTCGGTCACCATGCAGCCGAGGAACTTCGCCCCCGTCGTGGATCCAGTTGGTGACGTCGTGGTCGTCGACCCCGACCCCGTTGTGCTACCGCAGGCAGCTGCCGTGACGGCAAGAAGCGCCACGGCGACCACTGCGGCTCGCCTGAATCTCATTTTCCAGCCCCCTTCCAGCCGCCGCCTTAGGTGGCAGCTCGAAATGAATACGCAACTACTTTCATCCTCGCGCAGGATTTGCGTCTCTTAAGGGGTGTCTGAAAAGGGCAAGACGAACCGGGAGAATAGGGTCGAATAGCCCTATCGCTGTTCTGAGTGTTCTGTCAGCAGCCGACCGTGTGCCAGACGGTCTTCGTCTCGACGAACGCCCGGAGGCGGGCGAGGGTGGGCGGCGCCGTCCAGTCGTCGTCGGAGGCGAAGACCCGCTTCACGTTGCCCGCCGCCAACCTGTTGAGCTCGGCCCTGTCGGGCTGCTCTGCTCCGCTCAGGTCGATGGCGTTCACGTCCATGTGGGCTGCCAGCACGGGCGCCAGCTCGGCCGACCTTCCCGTGAGGATGTTCACGACTCCTGCCGGCACGTCTGCGGTCGCGATCACCTCGGCGAGGGTGACCGCCGGAAGAGGGCGTTCCTCACCCGCGAGGACGACGACGGTGTTGCCGGTGACGACCGGCGGGGCGAGCACGCTCACGAGCCCGAGCAGGCTCGAGGCTCTTGGAGCGAGCACCCCGACGACGCCTGTCGGCTCCGGCAGGCTGAAGTTGAAGAACGGCCCGGCCACCGGGTTCGCCGAGCCTGCAACCTGGGCGAACTTGTCGGCCCATCCGGCATACCAGACCAACCGGTCGACGGTCGCGGCCACCGCCCGCCGGGCCGCCCGGATCGTCGACGCCTCGGCCTCGGCAACTTCCCGGGCGAGCTGGTCGCCGTGGCCCTCCAACATCTCGGCCACGCGGTAGAGGACCTGGCCCTTGTTGTAAGCGGTGGCGGCTTTCCAGCGCGCCACGGCCGCACGCCCCGCCACCACCGCGTCGCGCACGTCCTTTCGCGACGCTCTGGCGGCGTTCGCGAGCAGGCGGCCGTCGGGCGCGAGCACCGGGTAGGAGCGGCCGGACTCCGATCGGGGGAAGGCACCGCCGATGAAGAGCTTGTACGTCTTGCGCACCTCGAGCCGAGAGGCCGGGTGCGACTCAGACGTCGAGGTACGCGGCGAGACCATGGCGGCCACCCTCCCGTCCGAAACCCGACTCCTGGTAGCCACCGAACGGGCTCGCTGGATCGAACCTGTTGTACGTGTTAGCCCAGACGACTCCTGCCTCGAGCTGCTCGGCCATCCAGAGGATGCGGCTCCCCTTCTCCGTCCAGATGCCGGCCGAGAGACCGTAGGGAGTGTTGTTGGCTTTCGCGACCGCTTCCGCCGGTGTGCGGAACGAGAGCACCGTGAGCACCGGCCCGAAGATCTCCTCCCGGGCGATGCGGTGGGACTGGCTGACGTTCGTGAACACCGTCGGCGGGAACCAGTAGCCGCGCTCTGGCAGCGTCACCGGAGGTGACCACCGGACGGCCCCCTCCTCGTCCCCGGAGTCCGCGAGGTGTCGGATCTTGTCCAGCTGGACCCTCGAGTTGATTGCGCCGATGTCGGTGTTCTTGTCGAGCGGGTCTCCGAGGCGCAGTGTGGCGAGCCGCCTCCGCAGCCGCTCTACCAGAGGGTCGACGATCGACTCCTGCGCGAGGAGACGGGAACCTGCGCAGCAGACGTGGCCCTGGTTGAAGAAGATGCCGTCGACGATCCCCTCGACCGCCTGATCTATCGGCGCGTCCTCGAACACGATGTTGGCGGCCTTGCCGCCGAGCTCCAGGCTCAACCGCTTCCCGCTTCCCGACACGGCGCGCTGGATCTCCTTGCCCACATCGGTGGAACCTGTGAACGCAACCTTGTCGACGCCCGGGTGGGACACGAGCGCGGCCCCGGTGTCTCCCGCGCCCGTGAGGATGTTCACGACTCCGGGCGGCAGGTCGGCCTGCTGGCAGACCTCTGCGAGGAGCAGGGCGGTGAGCGGAGTCGTCTCGGCAGGCTTGAGCACGCATGTGTTCCCCGCCGCGAGGGCGGGGGCGAGCTTCCAGGCGGCCATGAGGAGCGGGAAGTTCCACGGGATCACCTGGGCGGCCACGCCGAGCGGGCGTGGGGAAGGACCGAAGCCTGCGTGCTCCAGCTTGTCGGCCCAGCCGGCGTGGTAGAAGAAGTGCGCCGCGGCGAGGGGCACGTCGACGTCGCGTGACTCTCGTATCGGCTTGCCGTTGTCGAGCGACTCGAGCACGGCCAGCTCCCGAGACCGCTCCTGCAACAGGCGCGCTATGCGGAAGAGGAACTTCGCCCGTTCGCCGCCGCGCATCCTGCCCCACGGACCCTCGTAGGCGGCGCGTGCGGCGGCCACCGCTCGCGCGACGTCATCGGGGCCTGCCGCCGACACTTCGGCGAGCGTCTCCTCCGTCGCCGGGTTCACCGTGCGAAGCGAGCCGCCCGAGAGAGGCGGCACGAATTCGCCGCCGATGAAGAGCCCGTACGAGCCCTCGATGCGGACCACGTCTCTCGACTCCGGAGCCGGCGCGTACTCGAGGGTCACGATCAGTCCACCGTGAAGTAGTCGGGGCCCTGGTACGCGCCGGAAAGTTGTTTTGCCCGCTGCATCAGCAGATCGTTGAGCAGGCTCGAGGCGCCGATGCGGAACGCGGATGGGTGGAGCCACTCTTCACCAGCGGTCTCGTAGGCGAGCACCAGGTACCTGATGGCGTCCTTTGCGGTGCGGATTCCGCCTGCGACCTTCACCCCCACCCGCCGGCCTGTCGCGTCGGCGAAATCCCGCACGGCCGACAGCATGACGAGGGCGACGGGCGCAGTCGAAGCCGGACTCACCTTCCCGGTCGACGTCTTGATGAAGTCGGCTCCACCGAGCATGGCGAGCCAGGCGGCCCTCGCGACGTTGTCGAGAGTCGCCAGCTCTCCCGTCTCGAGGATGACCTTCAGGACAGCCTCGCCGCAGGCCTCCCGCACGGCGCGGACCTCTTCGTACACCTGGCCGTAGCAGCCGGAGAGGAAGGCGCCCCGGTCGATGACCATGTCGATCTCGTCCGCGCCTGCATCGAGCGCCTGGCGGACGTCGGCGAGCTTCACGCTGAGCGTCGCCCGGCCCGACGGGAACGCCGTCGCCACGGCGGCGACTGCGACCCCCTTGTCACCGATCTCCCGGCGGGCCACTGCCACGAGGTCGGGGTACAGGCAGACGGCTGCCACATGAGGGACGTCCCCGTCGGCTGGATCCGGCCGCAGCGCCTTGGCGCAGAGCGCCGCGACCTTGCCGGGCGTGTCGGCTCCTTCGAGCGTCGTGAGGTCGATCATCGCGATGGCGAGCTCGAGCGCGAAGAGCTTTGAATCCTTCTTCACCGATCTCGTGGCGAGAAAGGCCGCTCTCGCCTCGGCGCCGGCCTGGTCGACGCCCGGAAGGCCGTGCAGCAGCTGGCGCAAGGCCGTGTCGGAGGTGGCGAGATCGCCGAAGAAGGCCCGCGCGGCGCGGGCCGTCCCGAGTGGCTGCGGCGGCATGTCAGAGCCTGCGCCCTCACGGGCTCGCTCCGGGGCGGCTGCTCTCACCGGTGCCGTCCGAGCGCCTGTGCCCATCAAGACGACCGTACCTCGCCCGCCATCAGGGGATGCCCGCCTCGGCACGCGCCACGGCGTAGGCCGGCTTGATCACCCGGTTGATCAGCCCGAGCCGTTCGTCGAAGTGGGCGAACGCGCTCTTCATGGCGTTGAGCGTCAGCCACTCGAGGTCGCGCAGGCCGTAGCCGAACGTCCTCGCGACGTCGAAGAGCTCCGAAGAGAGCGTCACACCGCTCATGAGTCGGTTGTCGGTGTTTATGGAGACGCGGAAGAAGAGCGAGCGAAGCACGCCGATCGGATGCTCGGAGAGGGAGTGCGCGGCCCCGGTATTGACGTTCGACGTCGGGCACATCTCGAGCGGCACGCGGCGGTCGCGCACGTAGCTCGCGAGACGCCCGAGAGCGACCTCGCCGTCCGGACCTCGGGTGATGTCGTCGACGATCCTCACGCCGTGGCCGAGCCTGTCGGCACCGCAGACCTGGAGCGCCTCCCAGATGGAGGGCAGCCCGAACCCCTCGCCGGCGTGGATGGTGATGTGGAAGTTCTCCCGCTGCACGAACTGGAAGGCGGCGAGGTGCTCGGTCGGCGGGCTCCCCTTCTCCGCGCCGGCTATGTCGAAACCGACCACGCCCTCGTCCCGGTAGCGCACCGCCAGCTCGGCGATCTCACGGGAGCGCGCAGCCGTCCTCATCGCTGTGAGCAGGGCATAGACACGGATGTTGCGCCCTTCGCTGCCCTCTTGGAACCCTTTCAACACAGACTCGACGACGGCTTGTTCGGACAGTCCCCTCTCGGTGTGCAGCTCCGGGGCAAAACGCACCTCGGCGTAGACGACACCGTCGTCCGCCAGGTCCTCGGCGCACTCCCGGGCCACCCGCTCCAGGGCCGCTTCCGTCTGCATGACCCCGACCGTGTGCGCGAAGCCCTCAAGGTACAGGCCGAGGTCCCCCCGCGCCGCCCCGGCATGGAACCAGTCGGTGAGCCTCTCGACGTCCGTCGTCGGGAGTCCCGCGTAGCCCGTCTCGCCGGCCAGTTCCACGACCGTGGCAGGGCGAAGTCCGCCGTCGAGGTGGTCGTGCAGGAGCACCTTCGGCAGGCGTATCACCACCTCGAGGCTCGGCACCCCGGGAAGGAGCGTCAGGTCCCTTGTCACGGTCTTATCACCCCGATCACCCGCGAGCGTGCCGGCTCTCCGTCGGGTCGTATGTCCACCGCGCCCGCCAAGGCTCCGAGCGCGCCCTCGAAGCGTGCCTCGTCCTCGGTTCGAAGCTCGAGCACCGGTTCTCCTTTCTCCACCTTCTCCCCTCGCTTGCGGAGGCAGAGCACCCCGGCCGCCGCAGACACGTCGTCCTCCTTCTTCGCCCTACCGGCACCGAGCCGCCACGCCGCGGTGCCGACCGCAAGCGCGTCCAGCCGCGCGACGTAGCCGGAGGACCCGGCCGCGAGCTCGCGCCTGAACGGCGCCTCGGGCAGGTCGGCGCCCGGATCGCCCCCCTGCGCGCGCACCATCGCCGAGAAGCGCTCGAGCGCTCGCCCGTCCTCGAGAGCAGCCGCTACTTCACCCCTCGGCAGATCGAGCCCGGCGAGGCGGAGCATCTCCTCGGCGAGGGCGCGGGTCACCTCGACGAGGTCCGCGGGTCCTTTACCTGCAAGGGTCTCGAGGCTCTCGGCGACTTCGACCGCGTTGCCGACGGCGCGGCCGAGCGGCTCGTCCATCCGCGTGAGCAACGCAGACGTCTTCACGCCGTGCTCCGTCCCGAGCGCGACCATCGTCTCGGCGAGACGGCGGGCGTCTTCCTCGCCGGCCATGAACGCCCCCCGTCCCACCTTCACGTCGAGCACGAGACAGGAAGTGCCTTCGGCGATCTTCTTCGACATGATCGAGCTCGCTATGAGCGGGATGCAGTCCACCGTGGCCGTCACGTCCCGCAGCCGGTACAGGCGCCGGTCCGCCGGCGCCAGTGAAGGGCCGGCGGCGCAGATCACGCAGCCGGCCTCACGGAGCACCCGCCTCATCTCCTCTGCGCTCAGATCCGACCGGAAGCCCTTTATTGCCTCGAGCTTGTCGAGGGTCCCGCCCGTGTGGCCGAGACCGCGACCGGAGAGCTGCGGAACGGCGGCGCCGAGGCTCGCGAGGAGCGGCGCGAGGACGAGCGACACCTTGTCTCCGACACCGCCCGTCGAGTGCTTGTCGACCGTCGGGCGCCCGAGGTCGCCGAGATCGAGGCGCTCGCCGGAATCGACCATGGCCTTCGTGAGGGCGCGGGTCTCCTCAGCATCGAGGCCCCGGAAGAACACCGCCATGAGAAGGGCCGACATCTGGTAGTCGGGTACCTCGTCCCTTGCGTAGGCGCCGACGAGCGCTTCAATGGCGGCGGCGTCGAGCTTTCCTCCGTCGCGCTTGCGCCGGATGAGGTCGACCGCCTCAAGCGGAGCCACGGCCGCGCTCTCTTATGTCCTCGGGCTCAAAGGCGCCGGGAAGCAGAGCGCCGAGCCGGATCGGCTCGCGTCCCTCGCCCCCGTCGACGAGCAGGCCGTCGCCCCCGGCCTCGTGCAGCAGTTGCCGGCAGCGTCCGCATGGCGCGAGCGGCTCGCCGTCCAGGGCGACGACGCTCACGGCGCCGAGCCGGCGCCCGCCGGTCGCGTGGAGTGCCGAGACGAGCCCGCACTCAGCACAGAGCGTGAGCCCGTAGGAGGCGTTCTCGACGTTGCAGCCCGAGACGACGTCGCCTCGGTCCGTCATGCCGGCCGCCCCCACCTGAAGGCCCGAATACGGCGCGTAGGCCTGCGCTGCCGCACTTCTCGCCTCCCTGCGGAGGCTCTCCCAGTCCACGTCCATGCGGGCCTTCCCCTTAAGGCGACGATACAGGCAGGAAGCCCGTTCATGAGAACCTCAGGCTGCGAGGAAGCCGCCCGACTGGTGCCGCCAGAGGCGGCCGTAGACGCCCTCGGGGCCGAGGTCCAGCAGGTCCCGATGCGAGCCCTGCTCGACGACCGCTCCGCCGTCGATGACGACGATGCGGTCGAGCCTCGCGATCGTGGCGAGCCGGTGAGCGACCACGAGGGCGGTCGACCCGGCCATGAGCTTCCAGAGGGCCTCCTGCACGAGCAGCTCCGACTCGGAGTCGAGAGCCGAGGTCGCCTCGTCGAGTATGAGGATCGGGGCCGACTTCGCCATCGCCTGCGCGATCGCCACCCGCTGGCGCTGGCCTCCCGACAGCTTCACGCCCCGCTCACCCACGACGGTGTCGTAGCCGGCCGGCAGCCGGTTCACGAGTTCCTCGACGTGGGCGGCCCTGCCCACCTCGCGCACGAGGTCTAGGTCCGGGACGCGCATACCCTCGATCCCGCAGCAGATGTTCTCCGCGATGCTCCGGTGGAGCATCTGCGGGTCCTGCGGCACGAAGGACACCTGCTTGCGGAGCGAGCGCTGGCTCACCCTCGAGATGTCCTGGCCGTCGACGAGGATCGAGTCGGCGTCGACGTCCATGAACCTGAGCACGAGCTTGGTGAGGGTCGTCTTCCCCGAGCCGGACGGACCTACGAGACCCACGTGCTCCCCCGCCCCGATCGCGAGGTGCAGGTCGTCGAAGAGCGGCGCCCTGTCCTTGTAGGCGAACCGGACGTGGGAGAACTCGACAGCCCCGTTTGCCACGCGCAGCGGAGGCGCCGCCGGGCGGTCGACTATCTCGGGGACGGTTGCCGCGATGCCGGCGAACTTGGCGCAGCGGCCGAGGCCGCGCGATGCCGACCTCAGGTGCTCGAAGGACTCGCCGAGGTTCGTCACGACCGTCGTGGCGTAGAAGAGCACGAGATAGATCGCGCCTGCTCTTGCGCTGTGATGGAGCGCCAGCAGGACGCCGACGATGACCGCCAGCCAGCTGAAGGCGGCCAGCTGAAGGCGGCCAGCGACGACTCCATCTGGAGCCGCGTCGCGGCGAACACCCGCCGGGCCCTCAAGTCGGCCGCGACCGTCTTCTCCACCAGGCCGGCCACATGGCGGCTCTCGAGCGCCTCGGCGGACTGCGTCCTTATCGTCGTGAGGTTGGCGATCGTGTCGGCCACGACCCCCGTCGAGCGTGTGTGGGCCTCGGAGAACGCCTTCGCCGCCGTGACGACTGTCGCCATCCGCCTCTTCAGCACAAGGGCGAACACCGCCACCAGGGCGGCCATCACGACCGACACCGGCCAGGCGACGATGCCGAGGACCACGACTGCCGAGAGCACCGTCACCGAGATGGGAAGGAAGCGCCAGGTGACAGTGTCGAGCAGGTCGACGAAGGCCCACGAGAAGGTCTCGAGGGTCGAGATCACCTCGCCGGCCGGCCGGTCCGAGTGCCAGCGGTGACTCAGCGAGATCAGATGGTCGTATCCGTTGACGATGGCATTGCCGAAGGCGCGAAGGGAGGAGCCCCACTCGACCCAGCCGGCGACTCGCCATCCGATGGTCGTGAGCGCGAGCACGATCCCGTAGCCGATCACGAGCGGCTCGAACGTCAGAGAGAAGCTCGCGTGTCCCGGCAAGTCGGCGACCCTCGTGAGCAGGGCGGCGAAAACGAGCGGTCCGGCGACCGACTGCAGACCGGTGCCGATCACGACACCGAGCCAGCCCGCCGCCATCGCCGCGCGCTGATCGCCGACCTGCTGCCAGCAGAACTTAAGCGTCTCTCTGGTCGACGCCGGTGGGAACAGGGCGTCGTCGTCGTGACTCTGCAAGGGCTCCGAGATATGTGTGGGTGGGAGAAGGCGTGGAAAGAAAAGGCGCGGGAAGGGTGATCTCGAAAAGAGATGTCGATCGTCCCGACGGCGCCGGCGGGAGATACGGAGCTGGCGCTAGAGCGAGGACCTCGAGCGACCTCGCTCGACTGTGAGCTCGAGTGGTGCGAGGCCTAGTTCTGTGTCAAACAGGAGGTGCGAGCGGCGCAAGACCCCGCGAAGCGAGCGTGCTGCGACCACCTGGGAAGCGGGAGTCGAACGAAACCGTCATGTGGTCACCTCTCTTCTGCTCTTGGGCCGAGCTGGTCAACCTAACACAGCAGGCCCACGTTTGTGAACAGGCTTTCTTCATCCGGCTTGCCGCCTCCCCGTTCCAGCGGTGGCCCCGAGCCTTTGAGTACGGTGCTGCACGATGACAAGCGTGCTGGCCCGACCGGTCGCTTCCATCTCTTCGAGGAGCGCTTTGAAGCGGCCGATCGCGCCCGGGGCGATAGCCGTCCTCGGAGGGCTCCTTCTCGTCCTCCTACGCCTGGCGTTCGCCGCACACGGCGACATCGCCAATTTCATCGTGGTGGGCTCGAAGCACGTGGCGGCAAGCGGCCTTCCGGCCGGCATCCCTGTCATCCACGGGACGGGTTACGACGGCCAGTTCTACTTCCGCCAGGCGCTCGACCCCTTCGACACGGCGAGGGTCGCGCACGGGATCATCCTCGACGGCAGATTCAGGCTGGAGCGTCTCGGATACCCGCTCGTCGTCTACCTCCTGAGTGGCGGCGGCCACCTGAGCGCCGTCCCCGTGGTGCTCGTGGCCGTCAACATCCTCGGGCTCGGGGTCATCGGCTTCTTCGGCGGCCTGTTCGCCGTCGAGGCGGGCCGCCACGCCTGCTACGGGCTCTTGCTGCCGGCTTACTTCGGCTTCGTCATGACGCTCTCGAGAGACCTGCTCGAGATAGTCGAGGTCTCCTTCGTCCTGGCCGCCGCCCTCGCCTTCCGCCGCGAGCGCTACGTGCTCGCAGGGCTCGCCTTCGCATGCGCTGTCGTCACGAAGGAGACCGACGTCGCCACCGTCGTCGGCTACGCGCTTGCACTGGCTGTCGCCCTCCTCCGGCGCGACCGCCGGTTCCGGCTTGCGCCGTGGGCGACGGTGGTGCTGCCGGCGGTGGGTTTCTTGACGGTTCAGGTCTGGCTCCGCCTGGCGACGGGGCACATAGCCCTCCGCAGCGGTGCGAGGGGGAACCTGGCAACTCCCTTCGTGGCACCGGTTCACGCGTTCGCCCACTACTTGAGCCACCCCTTCGTGCTGGCGAACGCCGTCTGGCTCGGCGAGATCGTCGTCCTCGGGCTCGTGGTGCTCATCGCGGTGGCCACCTTCGGGCGGACGAGCGCCCTTCTCGAAGAGAGGGTGGCGCTCGTCGTCCTCGTCGCCCTCGCCCTCTCGCTCTCCTCGGCGATCTGGAACGGGCAGGCGGACTTCCGGAGCCTCGCGCCGATCTATGCGCTGGCGAGCCTCGTGCTCGTCTCCTCGAAGAGGCGGCTCGGATTCGTCATCTTCATCGTAGCGGGTGCCCTCGTGGTGGGAGTGGTCCACCGGATCCTCTTCATCTGATCGGTCGGCGAGCGGCAACGGCGTCGCGGTAGAGCGCTGCCAGTCCAGCGGCGGAGGCATCCCAGGAGAAGAGGGAAATCCGCTCGAAGCCCTTGCGGATGAGCGCTTCACGGTGCTGCTCGTCGGACAACACCCTCGCGAGCGCCCCGGCCAGCTCGTCCGGCTCGCCTGGGCGAACGAGCTCCGCGGCGTCGCCGAGCACCTCGGGCAGGGCGCCGGCAACGGTGGCGACGACCGGGACGCCGGCCGACATCGCCTCGAGGGGTGGGAACCCGAAGCCCTCGTACACGCTCGGGTAGGCGACGAGTGCCGCCCACCTGCGGACGGTTGCGAGGGCATCGTCGGAGAGGTAGCCACTGCGAAATATGCGCCTTCTGTGGGGCGAGGCCCGGATCACTTCAACAAGCCTCGCCGAGCCCCAGCCGTCGGCTCCGGCGATGACGAGGGCGACTCCGGTGCACCCGGAAGCCACCGCGTCGAAGGCTCTCACGAGCCCTGGGTAGTCCTTGCGTGGCTCGACCGTGCCGACGGCGAGGATGTAGCGATCGACGGTCGGGGGAAGGCCGAGCGCGTCGCGCGCCTCGGCCACCGTGCCGGCCTCGGCCACCGCAGGCGGAACTCCGTGCCAGACGGGGCGGACACGCGAGCTGTCGGCGCCGAATACGTCGACCACCTCGTCGGCGACGTACCGGGACGGCGTGTGCACGAAGGCGCCGCGGCGCAGTGCTCTTCGGATGAGCCGGGGAAACTCGAGCGTCGGCGCTTCGCACATCTCGGCGAAGCGAACGGGCGTGAGGTCGTGAACCGTCACGACCTCGGCCGCGCGCCGCGTCGGTGGCACGACGAAGTTGGTGCCGTGGACGACGTCGACCGGACCGACGAACCACTCGGCCGGCGGCAGGTCGGTCCGCAGCCAGGCGGCGCGAAGGGGACGGGCCGGCATGGCGTGCTGGCGCGCAGCCACGCCCTGCGGCAGCCGCCCCGGCAGCCACTCACGCCGCCGCCACGTGACCGCGAAGGCCGACATGTCCAGGTCCTGGCGCTGGCCGAGGGCAGCGAAGGCGTTCCGGCAGAAGGAACCCACGCCCGTCACGACACCGAGGAGGGGCGTGGCGTCGACGGCGACTGCGAGCCTGCTCGTGGTCGGCGAAGAAGCTGGCGGAGAGGGCGGCGGGGAGGTAGGGGCAGCCACGCCCGGGCATCCTTGCAGACGGGCACGACCGTTCAGCACAGAAATTGCTCCGGCGCGACGCAGCCCGGCCCCGCTCTGGCCCGACCTACACTCGCCGCAGCTGACGAGGCGGAGAACGCGCGCCTTTGGGGGAGGAGGATGGGGGCCATGAGAAGAAGTGCCCGGATCGGGTTTGCTCTCGCTGCAGCGGCGTTCGCGCTCGGAGGCACCGCGCTCGCCGGGATGAGCGCCGGCGCCGCGACGGCGAACGGAACGGGTGCGCCAACGCCGGTGGCGGCGCCGGCGGGCGTGAAGCAGATGTGCGGCACGCAGAAGTCAGCCCCGAAGTACAAGCACATCGTGGTGATCCTCGAGGAGAACCGCGCCTACAAGCAGGTGATCGGGTCGTCGGAGGCACCGTACATAAACAGCCTCGTCAAGCTGTGCGGCCTTGCCACCAACTACCACAACGCCACGCACCCGAGCCTTCCGAACTACATCGCGCTGACCGACGGGATGTCGGTGCAGCAGCTCGCGCCTTATCTCACCGACTGCACGCCCAGCCTTACGTGTGAAGTCCCGGCGAAGGTGAACAACATCTTCCACGAGCTCGAAGGACACGGCGGCTGGAAGGGATACAACGAGTCCATGCCGTCGAACTGCTACAAGGCGAACACGAGCATCTACGCTCCGCGCCACAACCCGGCCGTCTACTACCTCGACCTCAAGACGTCCTGCTCCCGCTTCGACGTGCCGCTCGGTACCGCGGCAGACTCCGCTCTCTTGAAGGACTTCTCCCGCCAGGCGACCGCCCCGGCATTCTCCTTCGTGACGCCGAACCTGATCGATGACATGCACAACGGCACGACGGCCCAAGGCGACAGCTGGCTCAAGACCTGGCTCCCGCTCATCACGAAGACCCCCGTGTACCAGTCGGGCAACACCGCCATCTTCATCACCTGGGACGAGGGAGAGCCATCCCTGATCGGGGCCAAGTGCGAGTATTCGTCCGCCGTGGGATGCAGAGTGCCCCTCATAGTTGTTGCCCCTTCGGTCCGAGGAGGGCTGAGGTCGACGACCTCGTTCAGCCACTACTCGCTCTTGAAGACGGCCGAGCAACTGCTCGGCGTACCTCAGCTCGGCCTGGCGCGGACGGCGAAGAGCCTCATACTGGCGTTCAACCTCTGAGCCGCTCCGGCCCCCGCCGGTTCGCCGCTCCTACTGCGATAGGAACGAGGCCCTCACCGATTCCATCGGGTAGATCCTCCGAGCTGTAGCCACTTCGTACAGGCCGAATTTGGGGTCTCCTGACGTTTCCGTGGGTCGGTTGAGCGGCTGAAGACGCGGGGCACGCCGTCCCTGCCTACGTTTCCGGTTTGTCGAAGACCTGGAGACGAGGGAAGGAAAGGGCGTGCGGTTCGCGACGCTATGGCAGCGGCTGCTGGGAGTCGAGCGCACGGTGGTGGAGCGGGTTCGCTTCGACGACCGGGAGGGGGCGGTGGTGGCCGAGGTGCGGCCACGGAAGGGCGCTTGCCGCCGGTGCTGGGTGTGCCAGCGGCGCTGCGCCTGGTATGACCGTGGGGAGGGACGTCGGCGGTGGCGGACGCTGGATCTGGGCTCGGTCCCGGCGTTCTTGGGGGCCGACGCGCCGCGGGTCGCCTGCCCGGAGCATGGGGTCGTCGTGGTCGCGTTCCCCTGGGCCCGGCATCGGGCCCGTCATACGGTGGCGTTCGAGGATCAGTGCGCGTGGCTGGCAGCGCACTGCCCCCGTTCGGCGGTGGAGGAGTTGTTGCGGGTGGCATGGCGCACGGTGGGGGCGATCGTGACCCGGGTGGTCGCGGATGGCCACGCCCGGCACGACCCGCTCATGGGGTTGCGCCGGATCGGGATCGACGAGATCGCATACAAGAAGGGGCACCGCTATCTGATCGTGGTCGTGGATCATGACAGCGGCCGGCTGGTGTGGGCGGCCCCGGGTCGGGACAAGGCCACGTTGAACCGGTTCTTCGACGCGCTGGGCAAGTCGGGCTGCGCACGACTGCGAGAGGTGTCCGCGGACGCGGCCGAATGGATCGAGTCGGTGGTCCGCTCCCGCTGCTTGAACGCCCGCCTCAGCATGGACGCGTTCCACATCGTGAAGTGGGCGACCGACGCGCTGGACGAGGTGCGACGCGAGGCGTGGAACCACGCCCGGCGCACCCTCGGCAACCAGGTCCTCGCTGATCGGCTGAAGGGCTGCCGGTACGCGCTGTGGAAGAACCCTGAGCATCTGACCGGCCGGCAACGCAACAAGCTGGCCTGGGTGGCGTATTCGAACAAGACGCTGTACCGGGCCTACCTGCTCAAGGAGGAGTTGCGCCTGGCCGTGAAACTCAAGGGCGAGCCCGGCATCCGCCTGCTCGAGCACTGGTTGTGGTGGGCGTCGCACTGCCGTATCCCCGCGTTCGTCGAGCTGCCCGCAAGGTCCGCCGGCACCGAGGCCCGATCGAGGACGCCCTGCGGTCGGGCACCTCGAACGCGCTGATCGAGTCGACCAACACCAAGATCCGGGTGTTGACCCGCGTCGCGTTCGGGTTCCGTTCCCCCGAGGCGCTCATCGCCATGGCCATGCTCGCCGTCGGCGGCTGCTGCCCGCCGCTGCCCGGGCGGGACCTGCCCGTCGCCTTCGAGCTCACCGCCGCCTGAGCAGACGCCTTCCATCATCAGCGGTGCGATTCACCCGAAGCGACGCCCCTGCGTCGCTTCGCTGATCGCGCCTTGCCGCACCCTGGAGTCGGCGTCAAGGGCGAGCGAGCGTCAGCGAGCGAGTCGCGTAACGACGCCGAAGGCGCCCTTTACGCCGCCGGAAGGGTGTGGCACCCCCCTGCTGCGACCCACGGAAACGGCAGAGGAGCCCGAATTTCTCGCGCTGAGGAGGGTTCCCAAACGGCCGTACCGTGCTTGGCCGGCAGCCATCGGAGGCTCGGCCGTCATGCTTTCGCAATCCTCTCGAGCCGCTCCTCAGGCAGGCCCTCTCTCCGCGTGAGGACGGACGCGCGATATGTGGCCACAGAAAAGAGGGACCTAGTCGGCAGCAATTCGCGGGCTTATGGTCGATCTAGATCCTTGACGGTACAGGGGCAAAGGTAGGCACAGATGGCAAGCGAACGACAAAAGCGGTCGCGGGTGGGTGGACGGATCGCGATGGGAACACTCCTCACGGCCGTGCTCACCCTCGGCAGCGTGGCTGTCGCAGTCGCCGACACGGCCTACCCGAACAACGACACGTCGGGTACGTTCGTCGTCAACGCCGACGGTACCGTCACGGCAACGCTGCACGGGACCTGGTCGTGGACCAAGCAGACGTGCGAGAACCGCTACGGCACCGCGTGGGCCGTCGACTGGTGGGGCGTCTCGACGAGCAAGACGCCGGCCAACAACTTCACCCTCACGAACGCCTCCATCGTGACGAGCCCGACCACGACGACCACAGGCAGCGTCACCGCGACCGGTTACATCGCGGTCCCCCCGGGCTCGCCGCCGCCGCCACCGGGAACGCCTACGTACTACTTCCACGTCAGCACGTACTACGCCGGCCAGGCGATCCACTCCGCCACCACGTGCACCGACCTGCCGGGCGGGGGTTCCACCGGGTCCTGGTCCGCCACTGCGACCTACCCGAACCAGTCCGACCTGCCACCTCAGGTGTGCGTCAACATGTACGACGTCCACGGCAAGGAGGGCACACCCTCGACCAACCCGATCGACTACAACCCGTCGGCACAGGGCGACAACTCGATCCAGCAGAAGCTGATCGACCCGACCGCCGGCGAGGGTTGCGTCACCCCGAACCCCACTCCGATCCCGATCGGGACGATCGGAGCTGTCTTCGCCGCTGTGCTGTTCGCCGGGGGGTTGGGATTCGTCCAGTGGCGGTCCAGCCGTCGCCGGCGGGCGCCTGCCGCATGAACGCCTTCACGGCCTGATCAGCGAACCGAAACCAAAGCAGCCGGCCGGTTAGGCCGGCTGCTATCGCGAGATCGGCTGCTGTACCCCGCGGCAGCACCCGGCCGAAGGCAGCGCCGATGTCGCCATGTGCCCCGCCGGAACCGGCGCCCGTGACATAGCCTTCGGCATGTCATCTGAGCCGATCAAGAGCCCCTTCTACGAGAGCGCCGCCGCCATGGGTGCGACCTTCATGGCGGAGGGCGGCTGGTGGTGGCCCGAGAGCTACGGAGACATCGACGCGGAGTACCGCGCAGTGCGCGAGGACCTCGGCGTCTGGGACGTCTCGCCGCTCAACAAGTGGGAGTTCCGCGGCCCCGACGCACTTCGCGCAGCTCAACGCGTGCACACGAACAACGTCCTCGGGTTGGCGGTCGGGCAGGTCCGCTACGGCGCGTTCTGCCTCGAAGACGGCACGATGCTCGACGACGGCACCGTCTACCGCCTCGAAGACCGGGTGTGGGTGATGACGAACGGCTCGGAGCGCGCGGAGCACTTCGCCGCCGCGGCCGAGGGCCTCGCCGTCGAGATCGAAGCGGTGACGCGATCCATGCCGCACATCGGGCTGCAAGGACCGCGCGCCCGTGAGGCCTTGGCACCGATCTGCGGGGTCGACGTCTCGAAGCTGGGCTACTTCCGTTTCGCCCCCGAGACGACGACGGTCGGCGGAGTTCCCTGCACGGTGTCGAGGACCGGCTTCGGAGGCGAGCTCGGCTACGAGCTCTTCTGCCGCCCAGAGAACGCCGCGGATCTCTGGCTGGTGGCGACATCGGCTATGGGCGCCAAACCTTTTGGGGTACAGATCCTCGAGACCTTCAGGGTCGAGGCCGGGCTCATCGTGCTCGACTACGACTACTCCGAGGGCGAGCGCACCCCGTTTGACCTCAGCTTCGACCGCCTCGTGGCGCTCGACAAGGCCGACTTCATCGGCTCCGCCGCGCTGAAGAAGATCGCCTCGGCGGTGCCGAACCGCTTCAAGACGCTCCGTCTCGACGGAACGACACTGCCCGAGTACGGAGCCGATGTCCTCTGCGACGGCGAAGCCGTGGGCACCCTCACGAGCCCGGCGCTGAGCCCTCGTTTCGGCCCGCTCGGTCTCGCGATCGTCCCGACCTCGCTCGCCGCCGACGGCGAGCGGCTCGAGGTCGCGGTAGAAGGCGGCGCCGTCGGGGCGGAAGTGGCACCGCTCGCGATCTACGACCCCGAGAAGCGCCGTCCCCGAGCCTGACCGCCGCACGCCCCTGCGCGACGACCCGGGAGGATCCGAGTGCCTGTGAGATGCCGCCTTTCTAGGCGCTGCGCCTCTGCTCGGGCTCGGACTTGTCGACGCCCACAGTTGGCGCGCTCGAGCTCGGTTGCAGCCTTATCTCCCTGATCAGCGGGAGAACAAAGGGCAGCACCGCGACGACTGCAGCAGCCAGCGCCACGTACAACCCCCACTCCCAGTCGACGATGGCTCCTCCTCGCTCAGAGAGGAAACCGATGAGGACCAGCACGAAGTTCACCACCGTGGCGAAGAGCATCAGCGCTTCGTGCCTGAACGGCAGCTTGAGAGGCGCAGGCTCGACCGGCCGTAGGGCCGTCACACCGAGCACCGCCACGCTCAGGATCAGAGCGATGTAGAGATAGCCGTGCGCGCTCAGCCCGCTCGCCGTCGCACTGACGAAGAGGATCGTCACGCCGAACCAGGGCAGAAAGAGCGAGATGAAGAGCACCAGCGTTGCGACGCCGCTGATGCGGTCCGCCATCGACAGGCGGTTCCACCCGTATTTCATTCGGGTGCGGCTCTCCTGAAGTGACGGCCCAGCTGTTGCTCGTCCTGGTTGACGGCACATCCTGGCGCTGATCCCAGCCTGCGACTCCCGAGATCCCCCACCTTTCGTCCGGCGTAGGGGAGAACTGC
>JAJYVX010000197.1 GCA_021791795.1 Actinomycetes bacterium
GTCCAGCTCACCCGACACGTCCGCCCGCTCGTCCCGTGATGTTGAGGTCAATTTCCTGTTGTGGAAATCAGCGCTAATCGCCCTCGCTGCGATCTGGAAGGCGTGTTCCGACGAACGGGACCCCCTGCTGCGCGCCGCACTCCTCTTCTGGGTCGAGCAAGCAGTTTGGGGCATGTCTTGGATGAACAGATTCGTTCCTAGGCACTACTCGCACGTCAACCAGTACTTGAGCGGGGTCTATTACGTCCCTAGCCAACATGCCGAGTACCACCCAAGACAGAATCTCGAAGGTAGCCAACCCTCTCGCGGCAAGAGGCGTTCCCTTGTCAAAGTATGGTCGGACTCACCGGCGCGGCTCAGTCAGGTCGCGATCTCGACGGCGTCCTCAACAGGGATCGACCTGGCGGACGCCTCCATCGACTATGTCTTCGTCGACCCTCCCTTTGGGGCGAACATCTACTACGCCGACCTCGCCTTCGTGGTGGAGTCGTGGCACCGCGTCTGGACGGACCCCGCCGAGGAGGCGATCGTCAACGAGTCGCGTGGCGCCCCCCGCACTCTAGACCAGTACGCCGGCCTCATGCGGGAGTGTTTCGCCGAGTTCTACCGGGTGCTGAAACCAGGACGTTGGATGACGGTCGAGTTCTCGAACTCGAAGAACGAGGTCTGGCTGACAATCCAGCACGCGCTCGCGAGAGCCGGCTTCGTCGTCGCCGATGTCCGCGTCATCGACAAGGAGCAGCTCTCTTACCGGCAGGTGACCGCCAAGAACGCAGTGAAGAGGGACCTGATCATCTCCTGCTACAAGCCGACGGACGAGCTCGCCGAACGGATCGTGCCCGCCGTTGGCACTCCCGAGACGGCCTGGGCATTCACCTGGGAACACCTCCGGCACTTGCCGTTGACGCCGGAGCGGGACCCGAGCGGCGACATCAGGGTCATCCGCGAACGTTTGCCCGACCGGCTTTACGACCGCATGGAGGCCTTCCATCTCCAGCGGAACATGGCCATCCCCGTGACGGCGGCCGAGTTCTATGCCGGCCTTGCCGATCGCTTCCCCCTCCGTGACGGAATGCACTTCCTCGACGACCAGGTCGAGGCGTACGAGCGGCAGCGCATGACGATCAAGGACCTCAAGGCCGCGCAGCTCTTCATCACGGACGAGGACTCCGCGATCCAGTGGGTACGCCAGTTCCTGAAGAGCAAGGGGACGCCGCAGAGCTACGCGGCGATCCAGCCCGACTTCTTCAAGGAGGTCCAGGCTGGCCTCCCGGACTGGGAGGACCCGCCCGACCTCAAGGAACTGCTCGAACACTCTTGCGTGACGGATAGCGAAGGGCGTTGGTACGTGCCGGACCCGAAGAAGGAGGCCGACCTCGAGAAGGTTCGCCGCCGAGAGCTCCTCAAGCAGTTCGCCGGGTACGCAGCCGGGAAGGGACAGCTCAAGCACTTCAGCCTGGCCGCCATCCGGGCGGGCTTCGCCGACGCCTGGGAACGGAGAGAGCTTGCGGTCATCGTCTCGGTCGGTCGCCGCCTGCCGACCGAGGCGTTCACGACGGACGAGAAGCTGCTCTTCTACCTGGACAACGCAGAGCAGCTCGCGGGCTGAAGTGGAACAAGCCTGGTGGACGAAAGGCCACGAGCCAGTACGCGTGCTCGCGCGGGAGGAGCTCTGGGGCCGTTCGGTCGCCTTGGTCGCAATTCCGTCTTCATCAAGGATCGAGCGTGTCGCTGCCGAAGAGCTGACCTGCCTCGAAGAGCGGACCTGGGAGCAAGCCGAGTTGACAGGGCGGGCGGAGACGAGCCTCGCATGGCGTGCGTCTGCCCAAGGGGAGCCTCTCGCCATCGCTCGAGGCGGCGTCGAGCCGCTGCCCCACCAGCTGGCGATCCTGCAACGCGCACTGGCGACAAGCCCTTTGCGTTTACTGCTCGCCGACGAGGTTGGTCTCGGGAAGACGATCGAAGCGGGCCTCATCATCACCGAGCTCAAGGCACGCGGCCTTCTCCACCGGGTGCTCGTGGTGGCACCGAAGGGAGTTCAGCTGCAGTGGGTGGCAGAGATGGCGGACCGCTTCGATGAACAGTTCGTGCTGGTAGGCCCTGGAGGGGTGCCGCTCGAGTCGGGCGTCGATCCTTGGCGCACGTTCGACCAGGTGATCTGCTCGCTCGACACGGTCAAGCCGCTCCAGGCCCGCCGCGGGTGGTCGCCGGAACGCGTCGCAGCGTTCAACGACCGACGACTCCACGCAGTCGCCGAAGCAGGCTGGGACCTCGTCGTCATCGACGAAGCCCACCACGTTGCGGGCTCTGGCGAGGACGTCGCGCGCCATCAGCTCGCGAGGAGGCTCGCCGGCGCGGTCCCGAACGTCTTGCTCCTGACCGCGACCCCTCATTCGGGGAAGCGGGACGCGTTCGCGCGTCTTCTCGGCCTGCTGGACGATGGGTTCTTCCACGGGCGGCCGGTACTCCGAGAGAACGTGGCACCGCTCGTCGCGCGTACCGAGAAGCGACGCGCTATCGATCGTGCTGGGCAGCCTCTCTTTCGGCCACGAGCGACCCATCTGATGATCGTCCCGTACGGCGCTCGCGCGGTGGAGGAGGACCTGTACGAGGCGGTGACGAGCTACGTCCGCCACGGTTACCGGCGGTCGATCGACGAGCGCCGTCCTGCCGTCGGCTTCCTCGTGCTGCTCATGCAGCGTCTCGTCTCGTCCTCGACCGCAGCCATCTGGGCCGCGCTCGAGAGGCGCCTTGCGGCACTTGCGATGGAGTCAGCAGAGCCTCAACGTCTGTTTACGGACGACAGCGCCGAGTGGCGCGAGCTCACGGGCGAGGAGCAAGAGGTCGCGCTGGGGTCTGCACGTCGCCCCGCGTGGACCGGCGAGCGTACCGAACTCGAGGCGCTCCTCGAGCTCGCCAAGAAGGCCAGTTCTGACGGGTTAGATGCGAAAGCGAGGTACCTGCTCGATCTCGTCGGACGCGTCGCCAGGTCGGAGGGAGACCCGTCGACGAAGGTGGTGCTCTTCACCGAGTTCGTCCCGACTCAGCGGATGTTGTTGGAGCTCTTCGCCAGCGCCGGTATCCCGGCAGTCGGTATCGATGGCTCGATGTCGATCGGTGAGCGCCGAGACGCGCAGGATGCGTTCCGCGACTCGGCACGGGTGCTGGTTTCGACCGATGCGGGTGGAGAGGGTGTGAACCTCCAGTTCGCCCACATTGTGGTCAATTACGACCTCCCGTGGAGCCCCACCCGTCTCGAGCAACGGATCGGTCGCGTCGACCGGATCGGACAGAGTGCCGACGTCGCCGCCTACAACCTGGCCCTCGAGTCATCGATCGACGCCCGGGTCCTCGAGGTCCTCGAAGCGAAGCTGGCGGTGATCCTCGAGGAGCTCGGCATCGACAAGTCGTCCGACGTGCTCGCAAGCATCGATGACCGAGTGGAGGGGCTCTACACCACCGCCATCATGGAGCCGGACCGGCTACGGTCGGCCGTAGAGGCTCTCGGCGACGATTCGCAGAGCGAAGTTGCTGAGGTGTCGCCGTTGCGAGATGCCCTTGGGCCGGGCATCTCCGTCGAGCGCCTCAGCACTCCTGGATCCCTTCGACAGTGGCTGGCGCTGGTCGAGGGTGCTGTCGCAGATCTGCACGACAAAGGCCACCGCGCCGGTCGCGAGCTTCCGGAGGTACTCGCCGGCGAACCCGTCCCCCAGGTCGATTGCGAGACCATCGGCTGGTGGACGATGTGGGAGATCTCAGCGGGATCCGGGCGCTCGGTTCTGCCGCTCTTCATTTCCGATGGTGGGACGATCCGACCCGATCTCGCCGAGCGGCTCTGGGTCGAGCTGGCAGAGCGCCCGTCCGTAGCGTCCACCGAAGTCCTCGATCACGGTACCTACGACCGCCTTCGACGCTTCGCCGTCGACCACGGGTACCAGCGGGCCGAAGCTCCGCCCTCCCTTGTGCTGCGGCTCGCTGTGCGCGCGTGTCGATGAACAGCTGGTTGAGAGGCATCGTCACCCAGGTCGAATCCGCTGCGCCCGGAACGGTCATCGTGCTCGACGCGGACGGCATCTTGGAGCCGACACAGCTCGCAGGCGAGGTGCGGGTAGTCGAGGACTGGTGGTCACTGCGGCGTTGCTACGAGCTCTCTTGTCGCCGCGCGAGCGAGGGGCGCCGAGTCACGTTGTTGGCTCGAAGGATGCTTGCCGAGGAGCCGCTGCCCTGGGACATCGAGCGCTCGGCAGCCGCCGTCGTACTAGCGCGCCTGCCGGGGCCCGAGAACGTGCGGGCAGTGCTATCCGAGCTCGTTGGCGGTGAGGCAGAGAGTGCGATGGCGGCCGTCAAGCGCGCCGCGGACCCAGTCGCCGCGCTCATCGGGACCGTGACCGGTTTGACGCTCGGCGTTGGCTTGAGTCGATGTGACCAGCTGCGGCTCGCAGGGAGGGTCGCGCTCCGCTCCGACCTACCTCGTGAATTCGCCGAACTTGCTGGGCGCTGGGTCTCGGAGTCGACCCTGCAGGGCCTTCTCCATGATCCGCCGGACCCGTCGGCGCTTCAGCTCGAGTGGGCGCGCTTTGCGGATGGGGCGGAATCGGCGTGGGCTGCCTGCTTCGAGTCGATGCACCTCGAGCTGGGGCAGCTGTTCCTCTCGGGGCTGCTCAAGCCGGTAAGGGCGGGAGTCGCGCTGTCGAAGTGGGCCGCTCCCGGGCTGCGCGACTCGACGACGGAGGAGCGGGTCGAGGCGCTGCTGGAGGCTCAACCGCAGTCGCCGCCGCCGACCCTCTCAGCGTGGCAGGCGGTTGCCCTCTGGTGGGCGGAGGTCCGAGCGTTGGTGGCCAAGGGTCCTGAGCCGATCCGTGAGCGTGCCTGGAAGACCTGGGTCGAGTTGGACTGGCAGTTCCACGCCTGGCTGCGCGAGAGCTATGGTTTCGTCCTCTCGAGCTCGGCGCAGTGGCCCTCGGCAGTACACCGGATCGCACCCTTCCTGTCCCGTCGGCTCCGCGATCGCACCACCGACCGCGTGATGCTGATCGTGCTCGACGGGCTGGGGCTGACCCAGTGGTCGCACCTCGTGAAGCAACTTCGGCTGGAGCCTCTCCATATCGGAACGGTATGTGCGTTGGTACCGACGTACACCACCATCTCCCGGCAAGCGATCTTCGCGGGTGACCTGCCCGCCTCGTATGCCGACAGCCTGTGGTCGACTCACCGTGAGCGGCAGCACTGGAGGAGGTTCTGGTCAGCCGATGGGTTACCTGAGAGTGCCATCGCATTCCACCACGTCAAAGGGCGGCTCCCCTTTGACCGCATCGAGATCGGCGAGGAGCGAGCAATCGGCGTGGTCGTGAACGCGCTGGACGACCTGATGCACACCTCGGAGCTGTTCGGAGACGCTCAGCTGCTGGCGAACATTGACGTGTGGGCCGAGAACGGGTTCCTCCGGGACCTCGTGACGCG
>JAJYVX010000019.1:0-12759 GCA_021791795.1 Actinomycetes bacterium
GAGCCGGACCTTGCGGTCGGTCGCCGCCTCCTCGAGAGACTCTCTCCAGAGGTCGAGTTCTGCCGGAGCCACTCCGTCCGGCACGGCCAGCCCCGCATGGGCGTCTTCCGAAGCAAAACCACAGTTGTCCCGCGCCTCCCCCAACGCCTCCACTGCCGCTCTCTCGCTGAGAGAACCGACGTACGCGAAACCCACCCTCCCGTCCCGCACCACTCGCACACCGACACCGGCGGGCTCGGCCGACGAGAGAGACTCGACCTCGCCCTGGTAGACGCGTATGTGGGTGTCCCGCGACCAGCCGACGAACGCTTCTACCTGCTCGCCGGGTCCCGCCCGGTCCGCGATCGAGCGGGCCAGCTCGATCTGCTCAGGCACCTGCCGTGCCGCCGATCGTCACACCCGTCACGCGCAGAGTCGGGGTACCGCAGCCGACGGGTACCGCCTGGCCGTCCTTCCCACATGTGCCCGGACCCATGTCGAAGTCCTTGCCGACGGCGTCGACCTTGGCGAGGATGTCCGGACCGTTGCCTATGAGGTTGGTATCCCGGATCGGCTCTGTGATGCGGCCGTTCTCTATGAGGTAGGCCTCGGTCGTACCGAAGGTGAAGTCTCCGGTGGCCGAGTTCACCTGCCCCCCGCCGAGATGGGCGACATAGACCCCGTGAGGGGTCTGGGCGACGATCTCCTCGGGGTCGTCGTCCCCCTGCAGGAGGAACGTGTTCGTCATGCGCACCATGGGGAGGTGCTGGTAGCTCTCGCGGCGGCCGTTGCCCGAGGACTCGCGTCGCGCCTTGCGAGCCCGCATGAAGTCCCACATGTAGTCGGTGAGGATGCCGTTTTCGATGAGCACGTTTCGCTTCGAGGGACGGCCCTCGTCGTCGAAGGCGTAGCGACCCCACTCGGGCCCGAGCGTCCCGTCGTCGACGAGGGTGACGAGGGGGCTCGCCACGAGCTCGCCTACGCGCCCGGCGTAGACCGAGCTGTCTTTCAGTATCCCGTCGGCTTCGAGGCCGTGGCCGCAAGCTTCGTGGAAGAGGATGCCGCCGGCGCCCCTCCGGATGATGACGGGCAGGACGCCTGACGGAGCCGGGCGGGCCTCGAGCTTTGTGAGTGCTCGCCGCGCCGCTTCGGCGGCGACGTCCTCCACCTGGTGCCGGGCGAAGAGCTCGAAGCCGGTCGTCAGGCCGACCGACTCGTAGCCGGTCTGGCGCCCGCCGTCGCCCGAGGCGACGCACTGCACGGTGAAGCGGGTCCGTACCTGGTCGTCGCCGACGAGCACCCCGTCGGAGTTGGCCACTTGGATGAGCCGGCGGGCATCCGCGTACCCGGCGCGCACCTGCACGACCGCTTTGCCCGACGAGCGAGCGGCGTCGTCGGCCTGGCGAAGGAGGGCGACCTTCTCGTGTTTGCCGACATCGGCGGGGTAGAGCTCGCCGTCCGCCTCGTGCCAGCGCGAGCCCGAGAGCTCCACCGTCTTCCGACCCCCGCCCTCCTCACGGGCGACGGCGGCCGCGGCCTCTGCGGCTGCACCGAGGCCGCGCTCCGAGAGGTCGGTCGTATGCGCGTAGCCCGTCGTGTCGCCGACGACCACTCTTATGCCGGCGCCTCGCTCGTGCCCGGACGAGAGCTCCTCGACCCTTCGATCGTCGAGCGAGATAGCGGTGCTGGCCCGGTCCTCCGCGAAGACCTCGGCGAACTCGCCGCCGCCACGCAACGCTGCCGAGAGGACGCGCTCGAGCACGTCGGGGCTGATCAGTTCCGGGACAGCCATGAGCTGTGACTCCTACTCGCCAGGTACGTAACCCTGACCGTACCGGCTCGCCCGGCGAGGCTTGATCCGCCGCCGCGCCGGGCGAGGCTTGATCGGCCCGCCTGCAGGTATCAGCTGCGAAGGATGTTGCCGAGCATCCCGCCGGCCGCACCGCCCGCGATGGCGTCCTTCGTCGTGCCGTCACCGATGAACGGCCGGAGCGAAGCAGCGAGTATCGGAAGAGGCATCGACTGCAGCCAGATCTTGCCCGGCCCGGTCATCACCACGAGCCAGTGGCCGTCGGAGCCGAAGTACCGGTTGGCGATCCCTTGAATACGGGTCACCTGGAACTGGACGGTGTCCTCGAACGCGCCCACGTGCCCCGGGTGGACCATCATCGTCTGCCCGGCGGCGAGGTCATAGCTCGTGATCTCACCGGCGAGCTCGACCCAGGCTGTCCCCTGGCCCTCGAGCTTCTGGAGGATAAAGCCCTCTCCGCCGAAGAGCATCCCGCCGAGTCCCTGCTGGAACCCGATCGTCGGCACAATGCCGGGAGTCCCGCAGACCCACCCGTGGCGGTGCACGAGGTAGCCGCCGGGGTTCCCGACCTCGAGCGGGAAGATGCGCCCGGGCATCTTCGCCGCGAACGCGACCATCCCAGGTGCTCCGCCCGCTTCGTAGCGCGTGAGGAACAGGCTTCCCCCGCTCACCACCCGCTTCAGACCTGCCATCAGGCCGCCGCCGCCACCGCTCTTGCCCGAGTTGGAGGTCGTCTGCGTCAGCTGCATGTTGGGAGTCATCCACGACAGCTCGCCGTGGTTGGAGATGATCGCCTCGCCCTGGTCGAGGATCATCTCGAGCACGGGCAACGTCGAGCCCTTCACCTCTGCCTGCATTTCCAGTCCCCCTTGTCAGTCGGCCGGCGCCTTTGTCGTAGCCAAGTCTGCTCTCTCCGGAGGCTCCGCGTCGAGGGGTGGCGGGAGGATCCACCATCTGTCGGGACGTCCCGCGTAGCATCCGATAAAGGCCTACTCAGCCGGGAGGCAGGCAGATATGGACGAGAACGAAGCGATCGAGGAGCAGGCCACGGCTACGCCGATCTTCTCCGTGTACCGGCGGGGTTATGACCCGGACCAGGTTGATCGGTATGTCGGTGAGCAGCAACGCCGCCTCGACGACGCGTCGCACAGGGCATCGGAGTCCGAGCGCAAGTTGGCCGCGGCGGTGGGCCAGCTGCGCGAGCTGCACCGGCGGGTGGCCGTCTACGAGAGCGAGGCGCGCAATCAGCAGCCGGCCCAGCTCGACACGCTCGGTGAACGGGTTCAGCGCATCCTGCAGGAGGCGTGGGAGGGCGCCTACAACCTGCGGCAGGAAGCCGAGCGTGAGGTCAACGAGATGCGCGAGCACGCCGCGCGAGAGGTCGAGGACCAGCGCGTGCAGGCCCACAAGGACGTGGAGGAGTTGCGCGAGGTCGCCAGCCGGGAGGCTGCCGACGTCGTCGACGAGGCGACTCGCCGGGCCCTCTACATCCGCGAGGAGACCGAGCGGCGTCGCCAGGCCTATCTCGAGCGAGTGGAGCTCGACCGGGAGCGCGCCATCGCGCAGATCACATACCTCTACGACCAGCGGCAGGGGGCCATCGCAGAGCTGGCCCGCCTGCAGGCGACCGTGGAGGCGACGATCGCCGAGATGGTGCGCAGCCCGCTCGGCCGGCCCGCACCCGGGCTCGGCGGCGTCGGCACGCGGAGCGCGGAGCCGGAGCGTCCGCTCGTCATCACCGGCGTGATCGACGAGAGCGACGAGGACCCGCGAGAAGACCCCGAGCCCTCCATGGCCGCTGCGGCGCCTGTCGACGACGACACGCTTGTCGCGGTGTCGTTGTCAGACCTCGAAGGAGCGAGCGACTTCTCCTCCCACTCGTCAGGCCCGTCGGGGCAGGCGGGTGCGGGCGGCAGTGGCGGCAGTGGCGAGGCCAGTGAGCGTCTCTTCGACAGAGACGCCAAGTATGCGGGCTACGGGGCCGAAGCCGACGTGCCGACCGGTCCGATGGAGCAGATCGACGCCACGTCCTATGGCCGCTACGAGGACCCCTATCCCTCGGCGAACGACGATGCGAGCGACTCGCATCCCAGGCGCTCCGGCCTCTTCGACGGCGAGCAGGAGGGGTGGGCCTGAGTCATCAGACGAGCGTCAGGCTGTCGTCAGACAACCGGTGTCAGACGGCCGGGGCCGGTTGCGACACCCCGATTCCGCCCTTCGTCTCCGCGCCGTAGCGCGTGATCTCGGCGGCGAGATCGAGCGGGCGGATGGTGCGGCGTGACTGGAGGGCCGCTTCGTCCAGGCGGTCGGCAGGGACCACCCACGCCACTTCGAACTCGATCCCGTCAGGGTCCTTGGCGTAGAGCGACTTCGTCGTCCCGTGATCGGAGGCGCCCACGAGGGACCCCAGCTCCTGCAGGCGAGCGGCGAGACGTTTCAGCTCGGTGAGGGTGTCGACTTCCCAGGCGAGGTGGTACAGGCCGACCTGTTGACGCCCGGCGGTCGAGGGTCCCGCCTCGGCTCCTACCTCGAACAGTCCGATGTCGTGGTCGTTCGTCGACCCAGGCGCCTGCAGGAAGGCGGCGCCCTTGAACCCCTCGGGTGTCATGTTGACCGGACTGAAGCCGAGGACCTCCGTGTAGAAGGTGACGCTTCGCCCGATGTCTCTCACGTAGAGGACCGCATGGTTGAGGCGGGTGATCGGCATGAGAACCTCCGTTTCGCTGAGAACGTAGAGTGAGCCTCGACTATTCCTTTCCTGCTCGTGCCTGCACCTCTCCGACCTCTACCTCGCGGACGTGCCCTCGAACCGCACGGTCACCGTGATGGGCTCGGTGGCGCGCGTGAGCTGCAGCTCGATCTCCGTCTCGTCAGTGTCGAGAGCGTCGTAGAGGTCGTCGAGGGTCTCTATCCTGCGGGCGCCGACACTTCCGATGACGTCACCGCGCCGTACTCCCGCCTTGCCGGCGGGGCCGTCCTCCTCGACACCTCTCACGAGCAGGCCGTCGGCCGGCGGCAGCCCGGCCGCCGCTCTTATGCGGGATGCGGCCGGTTCGGGGATGATGGCGACGCCGAGCTGCCGGTGGCGGGGGACCGTTCCCTGGCCGAGGGACGTGAGCTTCGCCCGGAGAGCCCCATCGGCCGGGATCGCCAGGTAGAGGCCTTCTTCGAGCCGGTGCGTGTTGATGCCCACGACTTTGCCGTCCCTGTCGAGCACCGGGCCGCCGGAGGAGCCGCGGGCCAGGGGAGCGGTGTGCTCGAGACTGCCGGATATGCGTCGACCGCGTGGCCCGCGAAAACTGCGGCCCACGGCCGACACCGTGCCGAGCGTCGCCCGCAGCCCCCGACCCCTCGGGTTCGACAGGGCGATGACCGGCGTGCCGAGCACGGCCGGCGCCGGCGCTTCGGACCAGTCGATCGCCGGGGTGTCGCGGGTCGACACCGTTATCACCGCGAGGTCGCCGTCTATGTCCACGCCGGCAGGTGTGGCCGTTTCCGTCCGGCCGTCCTCGAAGACGACGAAGGTCTCGGGTCCCCGGAGGTTGTGGGCGTTAGTCACAACCTTGTCCTCCCCGACCACGAAGCCCGTGCCATGCCGGTTCACCCCTACGACCGACGGGCCGGCCTTGTCGGCGACGGCCTTGATCGTGGCGGCTATCTCGTCCAGGAGTGCCATGTCGTACCTGCCCTTCTGCTCTCTCTGTCTTGCGTCATGTGGCGGCCGCGCCTTGCCGCGTGGCCTGACGAGGCGCTGCTTGTCTTGGCGAGGCGCTGCTTGTCCCCGCCGACCCTCGTTGTCGGTAACTAGTGACTTGCATCTTACAAGTAATATTCCTTCGTGGCAACAGCGGACTCGTTTGGGGAGACTCGGCCGGTGCATGAAGTGACACCTCTGGACGCCGCCTTGCGGCGGATCGGTGACCGGTGGACGCTCCTGATCGTGGCCTCGTTGCTGGAAGGCCCTCGCCGTTTCGGCGAGCTCCAGCGATCCGTTCCCGGCATCGCGACGAACGTCCTCTCTGCCCGGCTGCGACAGCTCGAGCGGCAGGGTCTCGCCGTCTCCCGTCCCTACAGTGAGCGGCCCGTCCGTCTGGAGTACGAACTGACTACAGGAGCGGCTGAGCTGGCTGGCGCGCTGCGGCTCCTCGCCGCGTGGGGTGCGGAAGCGGGCGACGGCGGCGAGGGAGTCGTCGGCGTTCCCGTCCACCCGGTGTGCGGGACACGGCTGGAGGTGCGCTATTGGTGTCCCACCTGCCAGCAGGTTGCGGACGGCGAGGAAGAGTTCTGGGTCTGAGCGCGGCATGCCAGCTCTCGCTCATCCGTCTCGGCCTCGCCGTCGTGGCCTCGCCCGCCGCCCCTCGCCGCCGGTCGCCGTGCCTCGCCCTGCGTCGACCTGCCGCACCGTGGCATACCGAAGGTCCACGTCCGCGCCCTTCGGTATGCCACGCCAGGACCCTGATGGCGGCGGGTCGACGGATCGGGGGATTCCCACCTGAAGGCCGGTGCATGCGGCACGGTCCCTCCGAAAACTCACGGGTGGTCCCTTCGCCGAGCCACGTCGTCGTCGTGGCGGTGAGCCTTGGCGGTGGCGCACCAGACGGTCACGGGGCGTCCTTCCGGTGAGCCACGGTGATCAGGTAAGCGAGACGCTCCCGACCTGCTCACCCTCGGACGTGGAATCTCGCAGGGGACTGCGATGGCTGCCCTACGCTCTGTCCCGGGCCGCTAGCTCATCGGGTAGAGCAGGGGACTTTTAATCCCAAGGTGCCGGGTTCGAGCCCCGGGCGGCCCACTACAGAGTCCAAGGTCAGAAGGTTGGTATGGGCTCGAGACCCTCATAGTATTCACCGGCTGCTACTCATTTGCTACTCTTCCGGAGGGACGGCCGGTTTGGCCGCCGCCCACACGGAAAGGGAGTGGCATGCCGGGCCATCTTCGTCAACGGGGCAGCGCATGGGAGCTTCGAGCCTTCGCCGGCAGGGACCCGTCGAGCGGACGGCGTATCTACTCCACTCGGACCTTCCACGGGACCAAGCGAACCGCTGAGCTCGAGTTGGCGAAGCTTGTCGCCGAGGTGTCGGGAGTCGGAGCGGTGGCCAGGGATGCAACCTTCGGCGAGCTGGTCCTTAGCTGGTTCCACATGGCCGAGCCGGAGCTGTCACCCTCCACAGTGCGCGGCTATCGGAGACTGATCGACACGTACATCGTCCCCACGCTCGGCGCAATCTCGCTCGCCAAGCTCAAGACATCGCAGCTCGACGGCTTCTACCGCACGCTCCGAGATGGCGGTGGCAAGGCCGGCAAGCCGCTGGCACCAGCCACCATCCGCCAGATCCACGCCATAACGCGTCGGGCACTCAGCCAGGGTGTGAGGTGGGGATGGATTCAGTCCAACCCTGCGGTCAACGCCACACCTCCTCGAATCCGGCGAAGCGAGGTCAAGCCCCCGGAACCAGCACAGGTTCTCCAACTCATCGCAGCAGCCGAGGCCGTCAACCCCGATCTCGCATGCTTTCTGCGGTTGTCGGCCACCACCGGTGCTCGCCGAGGGGAGCTGTGCGGCTTGCGGTGGGAGGACGTCGATTTCACGGGTCGGACGATTACGATCCGGCACGCGATCGTCGAGGACAACCGCGGCATCGCCATCGAGAAGGACACAAAGACGCATGCTGCCAGGCGGATAGCCCTCGACGAGATGTCGGTCGCCTCCCTGGCGCAGCATCGTGACCGCTCAATCGCCAACGCCCGGAGCTGCGGGGCCGAGCTCGCAAGGCGCGCGTTCGTGTTCTCTCGGTCACCGATCAGCGACACGCCCTGGGTGCCGAACGACGTGAGTAAGGCGTTTGGCACGGTTCGTAAGCGTTTGGCGCTGGACGGAGTCCGGCTGCATGACCTGAGACACTTCGCCGCGACTCGGCTGCTCGGAGCCGGCGTCCCGGTACGGACGGTGAGCGGCCGACTCGGCCACTCCAATGCCTCCACCACCCTTGGCGTTTACGGGCACTTCCTTGAGGCATCGGACAGAGACGCGGCCGACGCGCTTGGGCGGCTACTCGCGGATGGTTGAGTTCCTAGATCCCGGGAGCTCCGCCACCTGCTTCGGCGAGCTCGATGACGGTCAGGTGACCTTCCTGCGGTAGCGGGTCATCCCTGAGCAACGGCCTGACCGTCCACCTATTCGTCTGTTCACTACGGTCCGGGCATCCACCCCTCAGGGGCTCGGTCAGCTCCGAAACTGACACAACGACTGTCGACCACCCGTGCATCGAGCGTCTCTGCTCTCCAGGAGGGCGTCGCGGTCGATGGGCCACTCGCTTCCCGGCGCGCGGCGCGCAGGGCAAGGACGCGATCCTCCCCAGTCCTCACGGCGACGACGGTCTCGAACGTCCAGCCGTCGCCGTACTCCATCCAGGCATCCGCCTTGCCGCCGCGGAGCGGACGGGCGAGCTCGGGAGGCAAGACGTCGAGCGGATGAGTCACAGGGAGAGCAACCGTCCCGTTCCCGCCGCCGACGTCTCCTTCGAGCATCCAGTTCGAGCGCACCGGGCCGCCGACCTCGGCGAACCGGACGAGCTCCCCATCGAGGCGCCACCGCCCCGGCGGGCGGAAGCTCCGCGGCCCGACACGGACGACGGCGCGCGTGAAGCTGAAGCTGAGCAGATGCTCCGTGTCGAGCCAGAACGCCTCGCCCGTCTCGTAGGCACTGCCGTCGCGCCGGCGCCGGACAACCGGGCGCCTCGCACAGCCGGCGCAGAAGGGAGACGGCCCGATGAGCCCGAGTTGCCGGAGCCTCTCGTCCACCGGATCGGGCACGAGGTCGAAGCCGACGCGCTCGGCCGGGACGTAGTCGATCCGTCCCAAACCGCGCACAGCCGGCGGACCGCTCTCGCGTCGGGAAGGGCTCCGGTCCTCTCCCGGCCACGGCGTGAGCTGCATCGCTCCTCCTAGAAGCGGCGGCGCCGCGGGGTCGAGCGGCCGGTGGCGGCGCGAAGCGTCGCCACGAGCCCGAGGACCATCTGGAGCCCGGTGCGGATCTCGAAGGTGAGCAGCTCCGTGCGGCTCGGAGTCCTTCCTCCCGACCCGGGACGCGCCGCGAGCCGCCGGACGGCACGGCCGTGCCCGATCATGCCGAGGAGGGCGGCACCTTCCCCGGCCATGCCGAGGAGGACGAGGGTGCCCTGTGCGCCTCCATGAGCGCTCGCCCCGAGGCCGATCACGAGAACGCTCAGGCCGTAGAGCCCGATCGAGGGATGGGCGGCGAGCCAGCGCCGCAGCTCGGAGAGCGGACGCGATGCCGCCTCACCGTGCGTCTCTCCGGGGCGACGGCCATCCCGGTCAGGTACCGGCGCGTCCGGGCGCGGCGCATGCCGCCACTCGTCGTCCACCTGCCGCCAGCCGGAGGAGGGATCAGCTCGCACCTGCGCGCCGTCGACACCGTTTGCTCCCTTCCTCCGGGCGAGGTCGTACTCTTCGCGGCGGCGAGGGTCGCCGAGCACGCGGTAGGCCTCCTCGACGGCACAGAAGAGCGCCTCGGTCCCGCCCTTGTCGGGATGGACCTTGCTCGCGAGCTTGCGGTAGGCGGCCCGGATCTCATCGCTGCTCGCCTCGGGCGAGAGGCCGAGAAGGTCGTAGTGGTCCTCGTCGCGCGTCATCGCCTCGGCCCCGTGCCGGTGCAGCTGGCCTCGAGGAAGTCGAAGAGGGCCTTTCTCGGGACGACGATGCGGGTCGAAAGGCGCAGGTGCGGGAGCTCGCCCCGGTAGATGAGCTCGTAGCAGAGGTCCTTTCCGATGCCGAGGGCGAGAGCCGCCTCCCGCACGGAGAAGACGAGCGGCTCGGGTTGCGCCTTTTCTTGTTCGCGGTGGTCAGTGTGCAGGCGGGCTCCTTTCGTCATGCGAGCGCTCCTGTGGTCCGGAGCTCGAGGCGGACCTCTTCTTTGGCGAGGCGCCTCTCCTCGGCGAAGGTCGCCGCCAAGAGCCGGTCGATCTCGAGGCGGTAGCCGGTCCCCTCGTACCTCCAGGTGAGGGCCGGACTCGTCTCTTCCATCTCCTGCTCGGCCGCCCTCCTCCAGGCGAGGCGCTCGGCCCGGAGGCGGGTGAAGGTCGTCGACCAGGACCGCGAGTGGGTGATGACGTGGCCGGCGAAGCCGAGGGCGTGCGCCCAGCGCCGGAAGCGGCGCTGTTCAGGGTCGGCCCCGAGCTCGAAGGCGGTGGCGACGATCTTCGCGAGGTGCGCCGGGAGATCGAGGGTCTCGAGCTCTCCCTCCTTGAGGCGGTGGTCGAGGGCGCCCGAGCCGCTCGAGTCCTTCAAGACGTACTTCGAGATGTAGCTCGCGTAGGCGCGGGCCCTTTGCGGCTCGAGCGGCTCTGCGCGGAGCTGGTCGCCGAAGGAGAGCTCGTAGATCACCCCGTCCACCACCCTCTTGCAGGAGACCGCCCGCGCCGCGGCCCCGAGGGCGGCGGCGAGGACCGCGGCCGTGACGGGGAGGCCCGGCGGGGAGAGCTCGTCGGTGGCGCCGTCAGCCCGCACGACGGCATGGAGGTGGACGGCGCCCCGGCGCTGCAGCTCGGCCGCCTTCCCGTAGTAGAGGCGAACCTTTCCCTTGAGCTCCTTCTCGGTCGTCCCCATCTCGTAGGCGAGGTGGCGCCTCGCGTAGACGCTGAGGCGTCGCCAGAGCTCTGTCACGGCCGAGTTCGCGACGACGGCGCGGCGGTAGTCGTAACAGCCCGGGCAGATGGGCGTGCCGACGACGTCGTCACCCTCGGCGTGGCGCTCGAGGCAGTAGGTCGCCCGTCCGTGCGCACAGCGCCCGGGACGGACAGCGTGACAGGGACCCGGAGATGCCCGGTGGACGGCCCCGAAGCCGCCGAGGGTCAAGGTGAGGAAGACGGCGGGATGTTCTTTCACCGACTCCGGCACGCCCTTTCCCCCCTCCATGCCCGAGCGCACGAGGTGGTGGGCGTCTCCCCTGTAGAGAGACGAGCACGGCTTACAGCGGCTCTCGCGCCTCGTCTTGCAGGAGACGAGCAGCACGCCGTCGGGTTCGTCTTGGGAGGGCGAGCCCGGACCCGTCGCCCGGAGGCGCACGGGCCGCTCGCAGCCGCCGCTGCGCTCGATGCGCCTTGCCATCTTCACGAGGTCTCGACCCGACCTTTTCTTGGCGAGCTCGATCACCTCCTCGGGTGCGCGGCTCACCGAAGGCTCCTTCTCCTGCCGGCCGCCTCTGTGACGACGAGGGCGATCGTGGCGGCCTCGAGGTGCATCGTCCGCATGCGCACGGGCACGCCCCCCGAGGAGAGGAGGTAGCCCACCCCGCGCAGCTCCGGGTCGATCGCGGCGGCCGAGTAGCCGAGGGAGGCCCAGCCGGCGCCGAGGATCGTGTCCGAGGCGTCCCGCGTGGCACAGCGGTGCGCCAAGCGGTAGCCGAAGTTGTCCCGGAGCGCCGTCGGCACCATCTCGGCCGACGGCTTCTGGGTGGCGGCGACGACGACGACGCCGGCGGCCCGTCCCCGCGCGACGACGTCGGAGAGGAGCTCGGCGAAGCGCTGGGCCTTCTTGCGCTCCGGGTTGGCGACGTAGAAGGCGAGCTCGTCGATGACGACGACGAGCACGCCGGCGTCGTCCTCTTGCTCCACCTTGGTGCGCCCGATCACGAGGAGCGCCTCGTAGCGCCGCTCCATCTCGGCGCGGAGCTCTTCGAGCATCGAGATGGCCTCGTCCATCTCCGGGCCGCAGAAGCGCTCGAGCACCGGGCGCCAGGCGGAGAGCTCGACGCGCTTTCCGTCAAAGCCCCAGATGCGACAGCGCCCGTCCCTGCTCACCCCGGCGAGGACGGCGTTCAGGCTGCCCGACTTCCCGCCGCCCGTCTCTCCCCCGATGAGGAGGTGGTGGCCGACGAGGCCGAGGAGGACCGGCTCTCCCGCCTCGTCTATCCCGAGCGCGATGGAAGAGAAGACGTCCGGCTTGTATGTGGAGAGCAGCGGTGCCGGGTCGACGAGCCCGCCGAGGGTCTCGTTCCTCACGACGACGATGTCGCAGCGCGAGCTCGTCTCGGGAGAGGCCCGCAGCAGCACCTCCCTCGCCCCGAGCGCGGCGGCCACGGCGCCTGTGTGGCGCTCGAGCTCCTCGCGGGACTGGCCGAAGCCGAAGCGGACCGTCACGACCTCGCCGGCGGCGGACGGCTCGACGCGTTCCACGAAGGGGGCCCGCTCCTCGAGGGCGAGGTCGAGGCGCCGCTGGATGCGCCGGCGCCGGTCGCGGGCGACAAGGACTCCGACGAGGTCGCGCCGGACGGCTCCGCTCGAGAGGACGGCGAGGAGGAGGCCTCCGAGGAGGTCCTTTCCCACGGTCGGGCCGAAGAAGGCCGTGAGGACGAGGTCGGCCGCCATGTAGGAGGCGAGAAGGACGAGCTCGAGCCCGTAGCTGCGGAGTTGCAGGAGCGCCTTCGGCACTATGACGGCCACGGCTTCTGCCCCTTCACCGCGAGCCCGCAGCAGAACCCCGCCAGGCAGCCGAGGAGGATGGCGAGGGCCGGCGCGCTCCCCGCCGTTACGGCGAGGAGCACGCCGGCGGCGATGAGCCACCGGAAGGGGGTCACGGCCTTGGTGCTCCGTCGGGCTCTATCGAAGCCGCCCTATAGGAGATGCCCTCCTGGTCTTCTCTGTGCCAGGGGGTGGCGACGAGGTCTGTCACCTTGATCGGGTTCCAGAGCTTGAGCCCCTTCGGCTCGCCCGGCACCTTCACGTCGAAGACCTCGATCTTCTCGCCCTCGCGGGCGATGACGACCTGGACCTCGTGGAGGACCTTCCCGTCGCTCGTGAGCCTCTCCTTCCCCGTCTCGAAGTCGACGACGGGCACGGGTCCGTAGACGGCCATGCACTTCGCCCCGGCCGTGCTCACCCTCACTCGTGGCTTCATGTCACTGCTTCCTTTCTCTCTTGTTCACGGCCGGCTCCGGCCGTCCCTGTGGGTCC
>JAJYVX010000019.1:12769-27184 GCA_021791795.1 Actinomycetes bacterium
CCAAAGGTCCTTCGCAGCGCTGTGGGAGGCTCGGATGCGTGCTCGCACGCAGAGCGGTGCCGGTTCTCCTCCTCGCCGTTCTCCTCGGGCTCCTCCTCCCACAGCCCGCCGGGGCGGCGAGCGCCGTAAGGCCCGGGAAGGTCGAGGTGCTCGAGGACTTCCTCTCCCCCTATCCGGCGCTTCAGGCCGCGCCGGCGAACACCCTCAGAGGCTTCGGCTTCACTGCGGAGGTGAAGGCGGAGGCCTGTGCCGCGAGCCTCGGGCGCGGGAGGAACGAGATCGCCGCGCCCACCGGTGACGAGGTCTGCGCCTTCAGGCTCGGGCTCGAGACCTCGAGCACCTTCAACACCTCGCCCCGGCCCGTGCCGGGCCTCGCCGGCACGATCACCGCCGCGGGAGAGGTGCTCCACATGACCGCCGGCGAGCTCCTCTCGGCCGGAAGCGCCGAGTACGCCTTCGACGTGCCGTCGGGCTCGCAGGTCACCTTGAGCCTGTCGGCAGCGGGCTTCACCCAGTCGTGGTCGATCACACATGCCCGCCCGCTGGGAGAGCGCCCGGCCGTCCTCTACGACCCGGTGATCCTCCGGGCCGGGGAGAGCTTCGCCCTCTCCGAGACGAGCCTCTCCGACAACAAGACGGCATCGGTCCACGTCGAGCTCTCCTCGGCGCGCCTCTGCTGGTTCCTTCCGGGCTTTCCCCTCACGCGCCCGGCGCGGCCCGACGAGGCCTTCCTCCTCCTCGGCTTCAGGGCGAGCGAGCGTCCCGGCCCGGGAGGGGTGAGCTTCGGCGACTTCGCGCCGGTGCCAGGTGAGGACGTCCGCGTCGTCCTCCCCTCGGGACGGACGGAGCCGACGAAGGTGCTCGCCGTCGGCGCCCTCGGGCTCTTCGGCTACCCGTACTACGCCACGGTCCCGGCCTCGACGCGGAGCTTCGGCCTCGAGGTCTCGCCCGGCACCATTCTCGGGAGCGAGCGCCAGGGGAACGGCCCCGCCCGGATCACGCGAGTCCGCTTCTCGAGCGGAGGCGTGGGTCTTCGCGCCGGAGCCGGCGGCAGCCGGACCACCGGCGCCCTCGATGCCGTCGAGGTGGCGGCTCCTGCCGCCGCGGGCGGGGGCACGCTGGTGCTGGTCTTCGTCGTCCCGCTCTTCTGGCGCCGGCGGAAGGGGAAGAAGGCCGAGCTCGAGTTCCCGCCGGCCGGTCCCATGAACACCGCCGAAGAGAAGGTCGACGGCGAGAACGTCGTGCACGAAGACGGTCCTGCGCCGGAGACGCCGGAGAACGCCGACATGACTCCTGCGCCCTTCAGGCTCGTGATCAGGGTGCTCGGCGCCGTCGCCGTCGAGCCGCTCGAGAAGGTGCGGCGCCACCAGGTGGTCGAGCTCTGCGTCCTCCTCGGCCTTGTCGGCGGCCCGCTCACCTCCGACAGGGCGCGCTACCTCCTCGGGAGCGAGAAGAAGGACCTCTCCCCGAAGAGCTTCTGGAACCTCGTGACCGAGCTGCGAAAGGCCCTCGGGCGCGACGTCCTCGTCGAGCACCGCCGGAACGGCTACGTGCTCAAAGGAGACGTCGTCTCGGACTGGGAGACGATGAGGGAGCTCGCCGAGAAGGCCCGCCTCGCCGAAGACGCCACGGAACGCGCCGCCCTCTTGCAGGAGGCGCTCGGGCTCGTGCGGGGAAGGCCCTTCGATGCCGTCCCGCCCGGGCTCTACCGCTGGGCCGAGACGGAGGGCTTCATGGCCGAGATGCCGAACACGATCGTCGCCATCGCCGTGTCCGCCGGACGAGAGCTGCTCGGCCTCGGCCGGCGCGAGGAGGCCTTCGAGGCTGCAGGAAAGGGCCTTCTCGTCGACGGCTACGCGCGGGAGCTGTACGGCCTCCAGATGAGAGCCTGCGACAGCCCGGCGCGCATGGAAAAGGTCTTCTCCCGCGCGCTCGCGGCCCTCGGGCCCGATCCAGAGCTCGCCAGTCTCCGAGACGAGCTCCTCGGGGCCGACGTCGCCGGCTCGTAGCAGCCGTGTGTGCTCCACGAGGGCGGAGGATCCGCCGCCCACTTCCCCTCTGACTTCCCCTCTGACTTCCCACCGACTTCCCGAGGGGACGCTGTCAGGCCTCGAATAGGCAGCTCAGGGGCCTTGTCCGAGCTCGCGAAAGAATCTCGCCGCAGATCCCGTCCGGGTGGCTGCTCCCCCGCTGGCGCCGCCCCCAGAAGGGGGCGTTGCCCTCCTCAGAGGAAGCGGCTCAGCTGACCAAGGGCGCTCTGAGGACCGTTCGGGGACACTCGCCGCCGTGCTACGGGCCGACCAGCCCCGGTCGCACCCGAGCCGAGAGACGAGACCGCCTCGTTGCCTCGCCACCAACACACGATGTCCCTGAGCCGATCTGTTGCGAGCAGGGAACCTCGAAGAGACCTCGAAGACGAGACCGTGGAGCTTCGAAGTCATGTACTTCCGGAGAGACACGAGGATCCCGGAGCGCTTGACGCGCTCCGGGATCCATCTCGAACGTCGCCCAGAGCCTCATGGTCGTGTCCGAGCACGATCGGTTCGCCCTCGAACGGCTGGACCACGCTGGCGGTCCGAGACGGCACCGAGACCCCGAAGACCGGAACGCCCAGGTGAGCGAGTTGTGAGGGGTTCCCCTACAGGAGTCGAGGAATCCCGCATATTGCATCTGACGCGTATTCGCGGGGGACGGTGTTGCCGGCAACGCTGTCTGCACACCGTCCGGCGACGCTCGGTGATCACGGCCCGGCCGCGCTCTGTGCGCACGGCGGTCCTCTCGCCGGGCTGAGCACGCTCAGTCTCTTGTGAGCTCGGCGACGGCCTTCTTCGCACAGGCGTCGTCGACGAGGTCCTTGGTCTCCGCCGCGGCGGCGATGAGCGCGGCGGTGGCGGCGTTGTTGAGCGCCCGGGGGAGACCGTTCGCCACCCGGTGGAGCCGGGCTACGGCGTCGTCGGCGAAGAGGGGCTCGTCTCTTCCGGCGAGTGCGAGGTGGTGTCGTAGGTAGGCGGCCGACTCTGAGAGGTCCATCGCCCGGATCGAAAAGCGCGTCGCGATGCGCTGGTCGAGTGCGGCGAAGGCCCCCATCCTGAGCTGTCGGTTGAGGGTTGGCTGGCCGACCAAGATGCCGGCGAAGGGCGAGGCCGAGTCCATCTCGGAGTTCGTCAGGAGTCGCAGCTCCTCGAGCTGGGCCGGCTCGAGGAGGTGGGCCTCGTCGACGATGAGCACCACCCGGCGGTGGCGCTCGGCCGACTCGGCCGCCAAGAGGTCGGCCGCCTGGGCCATCAGCTCGGCCTTCAGGTAGCGCGGCTCGGCTCCGAGTGACCGAACGATGGTGACGTAGAGCCCCCGTGTCCCAAAGGCCGGGTTGGCGACATAGATCACCTGGTGCCTGGTCCTGTCGAGTGACGAGACGGCTGCTCGGACCGAGACGGTCTTTCCCGCTCCGACGTCGCCGGTGACGACGCCGAGGGCAGCCTCGACGATGCAGAAGTTGATCCGGGCGACCGCCTCCTCATGGGCCGGGCGGAGGTAGAGGTCCTTCGCCCCGATGGACTTCCCGAACGGGGTGCGGCTGAGGCCGAAGTGCGCCACCCACGGTGCCCGGCTCATCGGGCCTCCTCGGCGTCGTCCTCGCCGGCGAACATGGCCAGCTGGGCGAAGTCGATCTTCTGACCGGTGCCGGCCGCCTCCTCGTGGGCGGCCTGCACGAGACCGAGGTAGTCGACGCCGGTAGCTTCCGGCTCGGGCTTCAACGCCTGAGGGACCAAGGGATGGACGTGACGGCGGACGACGAAAGCCCTTGCCACGCCGGCTGCCTTCCCCTCGTAGTAGACGTCGATCTGCGTCATGTCCTCGGGGTCGTAGCGCAGCTCGACCCGCCGAGAGACAAGAGAGGGGTCGACGGCATAAGAGTTCCCTTCGAGTGGCACCGTGGCCGTCCGGGTCACCTTCCGTGTCACCGACCACCTGAAGGCCTCCCGCAGCCGCTCGGGATCGACCGCCCGGGGCGGGCCTCCCCGTTCGAAGCGCTCGATCGGCGCCTCGTTCGTCTCGGCGTGCAGGCGGCGGTTCGCGACCATCTCGGCCCAGGCAGAGAAGCGGTCGTTCAGCTCGTCGAGCGACTCGATGCCGACGTGGCAGGCCTCGGCCAAGAAGGCCTCGCGGATGTAGCGGTTGGCCCTTTCCTGCTTTCCCCGACCTTCGGGGGAGTACGGGCGGCTGTGCACGAGCCGGATCCCGAGCACCGCACAGGTTCTCGCCAGCCAGGCGTTGTGGAACGGCGCGCCGTTGTCGGCGTAGAGCACCTCGGGCCGGCCGCGTCGGACGATGGCCCTGCGGAGTAGCTCTTGTGAGGCCCGGGCGTTCTCGTGAGCGAAGAAGCGCCCGTCGACCAAAAGGCGGCTGTGGTCGTCGACGATGAGGAAGAGCCGGGCGCGCACGGAGCGCTCCAGTCTCGGGTAGGGGACGTACGGTCCGACGAGCACGTCGGTCACCCAACGCTCGTTCGGTGCGGCCGCCTCGTAGCGGCCGAAGACCTTCGGCTCGGCCTGAAGCGCCTCCCGGTGCAGGCCCGCCCGGCGCAGCTGCTGGCGGATCGTCCGCTCGGCCACGGCGATGCCGTGGCGATGAAAGAGGATCGAGGCGATCTGGGCAGCCGAGCGGCTCGGCAGCTCGAGTCGGAGGGCGGCCGCCTCGCTGAAGAGCTCGGGGTGAGCGCGCACGGCACCGGTGTCTGATCGGGGCGAGGGTCTCAGCGCCTCGAGCCCGCCGGAGCGGTAGGCCCGGAGCCACCGGTCGATCGTCCCCCTCGAGTAGCGGCGTTCGCTGCCGTCGGGGTGAGCGTGGCTCCTCCCGGCGATCTCACGCACGAGCGCGCCGCGTTCGGCACCGCTCAACCGTTCATTGGCCGCCTCGGCGATGACGCCATACCGGTGGAGCGCCACCTGCTCGATCTGGTCATGGTCCATCACGTCCTCCGTTCTTCTCGGCGTCCTTTCGGACGGGAGGCATGAAACGCCTCCTGCCGATCACGAGATAGGGAGAGGTCGTGTTGGCGGCGATCAACCTCCCGCCGCTCATCACCGAGGTGAAGCCGAACAGGCCGAGCGCAGCCCAGCCCGACAGCGCCGAGGCGCGCGCGAAGGCGGCCCTCATCACGAAGAGGGCGTAGGCGGCGAGATCCTCGACGGGCTGCAGCACATCACCTCCGAGCTCGACGACGAGAGCGGCGAAGCGGGCGGCGAGATCGGCCGCCCGGCGGCGGAAGCGCCGCACCCAGCCCCTCGCCGTCTCGTGGATCACGCCGTGACGTCGGGCCGCCGGCCGCACGCCGCCCGGACCGGAGATCACCTCGTCGATCACCGCTCCGATCGTCTCGGTGTCACAGAGCCGGTTCGTGAGACAGAACGCCGGTAGCAGGGCGTGCGTCGTCGCACAGCTCTCGCAGCGTGCCCTCGGCACGAAGAGCCGGTGGTCCCGACCCGCTTCGCGCACCGTCCGCCAGTACCCGGACCAGCCGCCCATCGGCCGGCAGCACGCCGGGCAGTCGGGCCGCGGCACCTCGACTTCTCGGCCGGCTGATGCGTACTGCTCGACGGTGGTGGGACAGGGCCATACGATGGCCAATGGCGTAAGCCGCCTTGGACCCCTCCCATCAGAAGCGATCAACTTGTGGGGAGGGGTCCTCTCGCGAGGACGACAGGACCGTTCATCCTCACCGCGCGACGAGGCCGCCGGCCAAATCGCGTCGCCAAAGATCGTGGCCGACCACCGTGGCCGGATCGTCAGCTAGTCAGGCCGTCAACAGACGGTCTCCAGAGCCCTGACAAGCAGGGATGATGCCCTGAGCCTCGTCGCGGCAGAGCGCGTAATCGTCCAGATCGCGCTGATCCGCGCGTCGAAGAGCAGGAGATCCGCTCTTCGCCTCGCGTCAGCTGATGTAATCGCTCAACAGATGCGTCGCAGTTGATGAACGATCCGATCATCAGATGTGGGGGGAGGCGGCATGGTGGGTCCACCAAGGGCGGCGACGTCGCGCCTTCGAGCCGTCGGCGCTGAGCCGGAGGACTCGGAAGAAGAAGCCGTCTTCTGCTCGATGCTCGACGGCTGGAGAGCCCGGCGTCTCGCGAGGAACCTCGCCGTCGCCACGGTCGAGAACGGGGCGCGGGTCGTACGGCGCTTTCGCGAGCACGTCGGCACCTACCCGTGGCAGTGGTCGGCCGCAGACCTCGAGGCCTTCGTATCCGAGCTGCGAGTCTCGCCCGGGCTGGCGCGCTCGACCGTGCGCAGCTACGGGCTCACGATCGGGTCGTTCCTCGCCTATGTCTGCGACCCCTCCTACGACTTCTCCGCTCGGTGCCTCGAGCGTTTCGGCACCCACCCGACCCAGATCGCCACGGCGGCGAACCTGCCCCGCCACAGCATCGACCAAGAGGCACGGCCGTCCCGGCGCCCGCTCACGAAAGTGGAGTGCCAGGCATTGTTCGACGCGGCCGACGAGCGCGCCGTCTCTGTCAGACAAAAGAACGTGAAGGGCTTCGCGCCGGCCTTCCGGGATGCCACCATGCTGAAGGTCGCCTACGCCTTCGGCCTCAGGCGACAAGAGCTCTTGATGCTCGAGCGCTGCGACTTCGGGCCGAACCCGAAGGCTCCCGAGTTCGGCTCCTTCGGCGTCTTACACGTCAGATTCGGCAAGTCGGCGAACGGCTCCGACCCGAGGCGCCGCGGAGTGCTCACGGTGATGGCCTGGTCGGCCGAGGTCATCGCCGAGTGGGTAGACGAGGTCCTTCCCGCCTGGCGACCCGACTCTTCTTCGCTCTGGCCATCCGAACGGCACGTCCGCATGTCAGAGGACCGCCTGAACGCCGCCTTCTCGGCATGCGCCGCCGAGGCAGGGCTTTCGAGCGGTCTCAGCCCGCACTGCTTGAGGCACAGCTTCGTGAGCCACCTCATCGAGGACGGCTTCGACCCGCTCTTCGTCCAGCAGCAGGTCGGCCACCGTCTGCGCGTGGCCATGAGAAAGTCCCCACTGGTGGCCAGTTGAGGTCCCCGCTGGTGGCCACGAAAAGTCCCCGCGGGTGGCCAGGAGAAGTCCCCGCCCCTCACTGAACCATCCACCTTCGGTGTCCCCCGGCCGGAGACGGTGGTGATGCGAACCATCACCGACCGGCCGGAGGACGCCTACATGAAATCAGTGAGGGAGCGAATGGACATCACCGCCGCCTACCGGGAGGTCGGCACCTACCGCGGCGCCGCCGAGATCTGCCGGACCACCCACAAGACCGTCCGCCGCGTCGTCGAGGCGGCCGAGCGGGGCGAGGCGCCCCCTCGGTCGCACAACTACGACTCGGTCGCCGAGCTCGTCGACGAGAAGGTGAGGGTGACCAAGGGCCGCATCTCGGCCAAGCGCCTCCTGCCGCTCGCCAAGGCGGCCGGCTACGAGGGCTCGGGGCGGAACTTCCGCCGCCTCGTCGCCGCTGCCAAGGCCGCCTGGCACGACGAGCACCACCGGGGCCGCCGCCCCGGGGTGTGGGCACCGGGCGACGTCCTGTTGTTCGACTGGGGCGAGATCGGCCCGCTCTGCGTCTTCTGTGCCGTGCTCGCCTGGTCACGGGTCCGCTTCGTCGCCTTCAGCGACAACCTCGGGGCCGAGGCGACCCTCACCTGCATCGCCGAGTGCCTGGAGGCGATCGGCGGCGTGCCGCGAAAGCTCCTCACCGACCGGATGGGCTGCCTGAAAGGCGGCGTCGTCGCCGGTCTGGTGATTCCGACACCCGACTACGTGGCCTTCGCCAGGCACTACGGCTTCGAGCCGGACTTCTGCCTCGGGGAGGATCCCGAGTCGAAGGGCCTCGTCGAGAACCTCGTCGGCTACGTGAAGTCCGACCTCATGATCCCAGAGGGCCTCGAGGTGACCGACCTCGCCCGGGCCAACGCTAAGGCAGCGCGGTGGATGGCCGAGGTGAACGCCGCGGTCCACTCCGAGATCTCCGCCGTTCCAGCCGTGCGCCTCGAGACCGAGCGAGGGCTGCTCTCGCCGCTCCCGTCGCTTCGGGCCCGCATCGGCACCATCGTCGTGCGGAAAGTGAACCGGCTCAGCTGTGTCCGCTTCGGCTCGGCCCGCTACTCGGTGCCGACCCGCTACATCGGGCGCCAGGTCGAGGTCCGCGTCGCCGACGACGTCGTCAGCATCGTGCTCCTCGGCGAGGTGATCGCCACCCACCTCCTCGTCCCGCCGGGGGAGGACTCGGTCCTCGACGCCCACTACGGCGGACCCCGGCCGGCACCACGGCGGGCGGTCCGACCGAAGACGGCGAGCGAGAAGGCCTTCTGTTCACTCGGCCCGGTCGCCGAGACCTTCATCACCCGGGCTGCGGCCGCCGGCATCACCACGCTCAAGACCGACTTGGAGGAGCTCGCCTCGCTGCGGGCCGCCCACGGGGACGCCGTCGTGGTCGCCGCCTTAGCCTGGATCCACCGTCCGACCCCTCTGTCGGTCGGCACCACGCGCTGAAGCTCGCCCTCTCGCTGGTCTCTGCGGGTCGGCTGCGAGTGAGCCCGTCGTTGAGCGTGTTCGTCCGAGCCTGCACCAGGTGTTCTCGTGCTGGAGGTCGCCGGGAGCACCGCGAACGACCTCGGAGGTCTCGCGGGCTCAGGTCTTCAGCGCGCAAAGCCGTTCGAAGCACATCGTCCACTCGCCGGCCCACGGCCATGCGGTCGGCAGGTGGAGCAGCCGTCGCCGCGATCGCCGGGTGATCCTGCCGGGGACCGCGAAGAAGCGGCGACGGATCGTCTTCGCGACGCAAGCACCGGTGATGCCGAGACCGAGCTTTCCGACCCAGCGGACGAGGTTGTGGGCGAGGGTCGCGAGCACCGCCCAGGCTCCGTTCGCCGAGAAGTCGCCAGAGGGGCAGTGTGCGAGGCCAGAGCCCTCCTTCAGGTCACGGATCGCGAGCTCGACCACGGCGTGACGACGATGGTCAGCGTCGAGATCGAGCGCGTCGCCGAGGCGGTCGGTGACAAAGGCGTGGTAGCGGAAGATCGGGAAGAGCGTGGGCTGCGGCTCGGAGAGCTTGGTCCGCCGGACGATCAGGCGATGGCCGTCGCCGTATGCGGTCTCGCCGACCCACGCCTCACCCGACTCGGTGTAGGCGATCGGCGTCCACTCGTCCTCGCCGATGCCGGCGATCGCCTTCTTCACACCGGCGTTCTGCGGCGCGGTGATCGAGTAGGCGATCTTGTGGTCCCGGCACGCCTTCACGACATGTCTTGAGTAGAAGCCCGAGTCGGCACGGAGGGTGAGCGGTCCGCTCGCCCCTGCACGGCGGCACCGCCCGACGAGCTCGCGCGCGAACCGCTCGGCACCCCGCCCGGACCCGGCAGATCCCTTTCTGAACCGGACGTGGAGCACCTCCCCGGTCTCGGCACGCGTCGCGAGGAGGGGGTGGTAGCCGAGGACCTTGGTGTAGCCGTAGGCGGCGCCCTCCTTCTGCCTGCCGCAGACTTCGCAGATCGTCGAGTCGAGATCGATCGTCATCGGCGCGTCGCCCGGCCCCGCCCCGGCCGCCCAGGCGCGCGCGAGCATCGTCTCAGAGAGCCTGTCGAGCTGGCGGACGTGGCCGAAGGTGAACTTGCGGAGGAAGGTGCCGAGCGTGGACGGCGCCATGACCGGGTGGCCGAGCACCTCGCCCGTCGCGCCGGAACGCAGGACGTCGGCGTCGTCGATGCAGTCGGCGCCGGCGACCATCGCATGCACGAGCGTCGCGACGCGCTTTCCCGGGAACGGGCGCACATCGACGAGCTCATCGGCGGCCTCTGCGAGGCCGAGCTTGCCGCTCAAGGTCGCGACGAGCGCGAGTCCCGCGTCGGCCACCGCGTGGTCGTCGTCGAACATCACCGAAAGCCGCGATGGACTGTGCGAGGATGGCATCGAAAAGGTGCCTTTCTGACGAGCGAGAACGGGCTGTTTGGTGACTCCCATTCTCCCTGGTCGGGGCACCTTTTTCGCGGATGGTCAGCGGATCAGCGACCTATCTACGCGGTGGATGGAGGCTTAGAGCGGGCGATCGCCTTCCGGCGTTTCCGAGCCCACGACGTGCGCGCCATCCTGCGGGCCGGAGCGGGGACGCCGAACCCGCGCGGCCCAGGCGAGACGATGATCGTGTTGCTCCCGAGCGTCGCCACGAGGGACCTGAGCGCCTACGCCATGGGCGAGCAGTCGTGACCGCCCCGGCGCCGGCGCTTCCGGCCGACTTGGAGGCAGGACTGCGACGCCTCCGCCTTGGCGCCATGCGCCGGCTCGCTCCCGAGCTGCTCGTGCCCGCCAAGACCCAGCGCTGGAGCCCGGAGGAGTTCCTCCGCACCCTCGTCGAGGCCGAGATCACCTCGCGGGACGAGTCGAACGCCAGGGGACGCCTCAAGGCGGCCGCCTTCCCGGTCACCAAGCGCCTCGAGGGCTTCGACGTCGCCGCATCGTCTGTGAAGCGCGCCAGCTTCGACTACCTGGCGAGCCTCGAGTGGGTGAGGGCGGCCGAGAACCTCTGTGTCGTCGGGCCGGCCGGAACGGGGAAGTCGCATCTCCTCGTCGCCCTCGGCCACGAGGCCGTCGAGGCGGGCTTCAAGGTCCGCTACTTCACCGCCGCCGACTTGGTCGAGAGCCTGTATCGCGGCTATGCCGACAACTCGGTCGGAAAGATGATCGAGCAGCTCGTGCACGCCGACCTGGTCGTGATCGACGAGATCGGCTTCGCCCCGCTCGACGACACCGGCGCCCAGCTGTTCTTCAGGGTCGTAGCCGCTGCCTACGAGCGACGCTCGCTCGCCGTCGCCTCACACTGGCCCTTCGAGGAGTGGGGTCGCTTCCTGCCAGAACACACCACGGCCGTCAGCCTGCTCGACCGCCTGCTCCATCACGCCACGACCATCGCCACGAGCGGAGAGTCGTTCAGGATGCGAGATGCCCGAGCGAGAGGAGGTGCGAGACCTTCGTCGCGTTGAACCGCTGAGGGGTGGGGACTTCTCCCGGCCACTGGTGGGGACTTCGAACTGGCCATTGACACCGTCACTCGGCGACGACGGCGCTTTACACCTCGGTCTCCTCCGACTACCGGACGAGGGTGCTGCGGGCCGCCTTGGACAAGATGATGGCCGCGGCGCCAACGGCCGGAGATGAAGGGGACAACGATGACGAGCTCGCCCGGCTATCGCTGGAGGCTCCGCCAGCTCATGGCGGACAAGGGACTGTGGAAGACGAGCGATCTCGGACCGCTTCTTTCCGAGCGGGGCGTGACGCTCTCGCCGGCCCAGGTGTACCGCCTCGTCGCCAACACGCCCGAGCGGCTCTCGCTTGTCACCTTGGCGGCGCTCTGCGACATCTTGTCCTGCAGCCCGAACGACTTGATCGAGCTCACCGCCGAGGCGACGACTGCAGCGCCGGCGACCCTCGTGTCGCGAAGCCGCCCACGACGTGCCCGGGTGAGCCCGACATGACCTGGGAACGCGAGGCGAAGCTCTGCAGCCGCTGCGGCGGCCACTGGCGCTTCGGCTTTTCCTGGCCGGAGGGCTACGTCTGCCGGTCCTGCGTCTACCGCTCGGGGAAGCTCTTCGGCCGCTGTCCTTCCTGTGGCCACGAGGGACGCTTCCTCATGGGCCGCCACCAAGGCGGACGTCCCGTCTGTGTCGAGTGCGCCGGCATCACGACGTGCTTTCGCTGCTCGCTCTGCCAGCTCGAGGGTCTGACGTGGTACTCGCGCACCTGTGTCGCCTGCTCGCTCCGGCGCCGGGTATCGCGCGTCCTGGACGACGGGACGGGCGAGGTGGCGCCGAGCCTCGGGCCGCTTTTCGAGCGGCTCTCTTCGATGGCCAACCCCATGGCTGCCATGACCTGGCTCAACAAGCCCGAGGTAAGGGCACGTCTGTCGTCGCTCGCCCGGGGGAAGACGCCTCTTTCGCATGAGGGGATCGACTCGCTCGCAGGACCGCAGGGCCGGGAGTTCCTCCGCGAGCTGCTTGTCGAAGTGGGCCTTCTTCCGAAGAGGGAGAAGTACCTCGCCGCCTTCGAGTCCTGGAGACCGCGGCGGCTCGCCTCCATCGACGATGCCGAGTCGCGCCGGGAGGTGGGGCTCTACCTCGCCTGGCGTCACTCGAGGTACCTCGCCGTACGAGCCGAAGCAGGACGTCTCGGTGCCGGGCCGGTCAATCTCGCGAGGGACCAGACCGACGCTGCCGTCAGGTTCTTGAAGTTCCTGTCAAGTCGTGGCCACAGCCTCGCCGAGCTCTCCCAGGCCGACGTCGACGACTGGTTCTCCACCGCATCGAACCCGATGAGAGCAGTCGACTTCCTCGTCTTCTCCATGGCACATCGCCGCTGCGCTCGGGTGAGGCTCCCCCAGCCGGCACGGAAGACCTCGCCCGGAAGCCCGCTCTCGCGCCTATCCGAGATCGTCCGCCGGCTCACAGACGACGACTCGCTCGCTCTGTCCGATCGCGTCGCCGGACTCATCGTGCTGCTGTTCGCTCAGCCGGTCACACGTGTGGCGGCTCTCCGCCTCGACGATGTCATCGAAGGCGACGGCGTGGTGACCTTGGCGCTTGGGGACGAGCCGGTCGTCCTGCCCGAGGCCGTTGCCGCCCTCGTCTGGCGTTACCTGGGTGAACGGTCGCGAACGAACACCACGAACACGACGACATCCTTCCTCTTCCCGGGGGGCCGTCCGGGCTACCACGTGACCGCTGCCCAGCTGAGGATGCGCCTCAACCAGCTCGGCATCACGAAGCGAGAGCGCCAGGGCGCTCTTACCCATCTCTTGAGCGAGGTGCCGTCGGCCGTCGTGGCGAAGGCCACCGGGTACTCGTCCGCCACGACGGCAGCGAGAGCCGCCCGGGCCGGCACTGACTGGGCGGGGCTACGTCGCCTTGAAACAGGCGGCCGCGAGATGAGCTACGACAGGGATTACGCGGCTTCGGGGTCTCCATTTAACCGGAGTAAGATCGTGGCGTGGTTCAGCCTCGCGGTGGCGAGCACTACCCGCGGTCGGAGGGCGAGTTCCGTTCCTGGTTCGGCGCTGATGCTGCATGCTTGGACTACCTGGCGTGGCTTCGATGGCCAGAGGGGTTCGTGTGCGACGCCTGTGGGCATGCGGGCGGCTGGCTGCTGAGTGACGGGCGGATCGAGTGCGCTGGATGCAGCCACCGCACGTCGGTGACCGCAGGGACGATCTTCGACAGGACGCGGACCCCGCTCACGGTGTGGTTCACGGTCGCCTGGCTGTTCGCAACCGCGAAGGACGGGGTATCGGCGCAGAGCCTGCAGCGGACCCTCGAGCTCGGCTCCTACCAGACGGGGTGGGCGATGCTCCATCGCTTGCGGTCGGTGCTCGTGCGCCCGGGTCGCGAGGGCCTGTCGGGCCGGGTCGAGGTGGACGAGACGTTCTTCGGCGGGGTGGAGCCGGGTATTCGAGGCGGCCGCCAGCGCGGCAAGAAGACGCTGGTCGTCGCGGCCGTCGAGGTGCACGAACCGAAGGGGTTCGGGCGCTGTCGGATGCGGATCATCCCAGACGCGTCAGCTGAATCGCTGCACCCGTTCGTGCGCGAACACATCGAGCCGGGTGCGACGGTGATCACCGATGGCTGGCAAGGCTATGCAGGCATCGAGAGCTTCGGCTACACCCGGGAGCGCCGTAGCCAACGCGCTGTCCGCCTGGCGGGTGGCGACCCCCACAAGCTGCTGCCTGGCGTGCACCGGATTGCGTCGTTGGCGAAGCGCTGGCTGCTCAGCACCCACCAGGGCTCGGTAGATGACGCACATCTTCAGGCGTATCTCGACGAGTTCAGCTTCCGCTTCAACCGTCGGAGATCGCGGAGCCGAGGTCTCGTCTTCTACCGCCTTCTCGAGCTCGCCGTGGGGCACGATCCCGTCCGATACCACGACATTGCCGTCGGTGAACGACCTCGCAAGACGATGCCGACTCCACCATCGCCACGCGGTCACCCACCCAGCCTCGAACGGCTGCCCGCTGGTCGGCCCTGGCGCCGTGCCTCTACGCCGCGCTGACCTGGTCTACTCCGGTTAAATGGAGACCCCGAAAGTCGGTAATCAAGTCGCCTTTGGGGTCGATGACCACCACGCCGCGGCCGGCGTCCACGTCGGCCAGGACGAGGTTGGTGAGCAGCGTCGACTTGCCAGACCCGGTGGCGCCCATGACGTGGAGGTGGTAGCGGGCGTCGGGTACGGCGAGGGCGACAGGCCGGCGCCCGCCGGCCTGGGCGTCGCCGAGCACCTTGGGGGCGAGCACCCTGGACGCCACGGCGCCGGCCGGTGTCACGGCGGCGGGACGGGCGACGGCGGGTGGCGGGGCGACGGCTTTGGCCCCGGCCCGGGTGAGGCCGGGCACGGCTTGGTCGGTGGGCAAGTGG
>JAJYVX010000198.1 GCA_021791795.1 Actinomycetes bacterium
CCCGACGGTGTCTGGAGCGCTCCTGCAGCCTGAGGGCAGCGAGTCTTCCGAGGCCGGCCGCGTGCCGCCGGGAAGCAGCAGGTGGAAAGCGCCGGCTGGCGGGGCGAGCCGCCGGGACGCCGGCCGCCGCTAACATGAAGCTCGCCGTTTGCCGGGGTGGGTCCGCACAACTATCCTGGTGAGGTCGTGCGCAGGCGCCAGTCGGCGCCGCGCGCGCCCAAGAGAGCCGGCGAGCAGCGGCCGCCGGCCCGACAGAAGGACGAGTGTTGCGCACTTACTCACCGAAGCCGAGCGAGATCGAGCGCGTCTGGTACGTGGTCGACGCCGAGGACGTCGTTCTCGGGCGACTCGCGACGGAGGTGGCGCGCGTCCTTCGCGGCAAGCACCGGCCGATCTTCGCTCCGCACATCGACACGGGTGACCACGTCATCGTCGTCAACGCCTCGAAGGTGGTGCTCAGCGCGGACAAGGGTTCGAGGGAGTTCGCCTACCGGCACTCGGGCTACCCGGGCAGCCTGACCGCGACGAGCTACGCCGAGATGCTCCGCGACAAGCCCGAGGAGCTCGTGCGCGGGGCTGTCAAGGGGATGCTCCCGAAGGGCCCGCTCGGTCGCCGGCAGTTGCTCAAGCTGAAGGTGTACGCCGGCCCGGCGCACCCCCACGACGCGCAGCAGCCCCGCGCCTTCGGGCTGCCCGGATCCGCTCGGAGGGTGTCGTGAGGTCTCTCGCAGCCGGAACGGTGTCGAAGAAGAAGGAGAGGTTGGGCCGCTGATGCCGAAGCCGCTTGTGCAGGCAACCGGTCGCCGGAAGCAGGCAGTCGCCCGAGTGAGGTTCCGCCCGGGCGGCGGTGCCATCACGATCAACCGGCGCTCGTTCGAGGACTACTTCCCCTCGGCCACCAACCGCATGCTCGCATCCGAGCCGCTCCGCATCGCCAACAAGGCGGAGGAGTACGACATCGACGCCACGATCGACGGAGGGGGCGTCTCCGGTCAGGCGGGCGCTCTCCGTCTCGGGATCGCCCGCGGACTCGCCGAGATGGACCCGGAGCTGCGCACGAACCTGAAGAGGGCGGGCATGCTCACGCGCGACGCACGTGAGAAGGAGAGCAAGAAGTACGGCCTCAAGAAGGCCCGCAAGGCGCCGCAGTACTCGAAGCGCTGAGCGCACCTCGGTTCATGCCGCCAAGGTTCGGCACCGACGGGATACGGGGTGTCGCCAATTCTGAGCTGACGCCCGAGATCGCGGTCGCCGTCGGGCGGGCGGCTGCGAGGCATCTCAAGGCCCCGTTTCTCCTCGGGCGGGACACGCGGCGCTCCGGGCCGATGCTGCAGGCGGCGCTCACCGCCGGCATAGCTGCCGAGGGCCACGACGTGATCGACGTCGGCGTCGTGCCGACCCCCGGTCTCGCCTGGCTCGCGGCGGAACGCGGTGCCTCCGCCGCCATGATCTCGGCTTCCCACAACCCGTTCGCCGACAACGGGATCAAGCTGTTCGGTCCCGGGGGGTCCAAGCTGCCCCTCGATCTCGAGGTCTTGATCCAGGCCGACCTCGACGAGCTCTTCGCGAGGGCGATCGGCCGCGGCGAGCAGCCGGAGCACGACGGTGTCGGCAAGATCGCGACCGACACCGAAGCGGTGTTCGCCTACGGCGACCGGCTCGTCTCGGCGGTCGCAGTGTCCGACCTCCCGTCCGGGCTCGTCGTCTTCGACTGCGCCAACGGCGCGGCGAGCCGAGTTGCTCCCTACGTGGTGCAGCGACTCGGCCTCGAGGCCGAGGTCCTCTCGGCCGAGCCCGACGGGCGGAACATCAACTCCGGATGCGGCTCGACCCACCCCGAGGCGCTCGCGGCGGAGGTCCTGGCCCGCTCGGCGATCCTCGGCGTCGCGTTCGACGGCGACGCGGACCGCATGATCGCGGTCGACGAGAGCGGTGAGCTCGTCGACGGCGACCAGCTCATGGCCATGTTCGCCTTCGACCTGAAAGAGCGAGGGGCGTTGCGGGGCGATGCTCTCGTCATCACCGTCATGAGCAACCTCGGCCTGAGGAGGGCGCTCTTTGAGCGAGGCCTCGGCTACGTCGAGACGCCCGTCGGCGACCGTCACGTGGCCGACGCGATGGAGGAGCACGGCCTCGTGCTCGGCGGCGAGCAGTCGGGCCACCTGATATTCGCCGAGCACGCGACGACCGGCGACGGGCTGTTGACGGCACTCCTCCTCCTCGAGCTGCTCGGGCGGCGCAAGGAGCCGCTCGGCGACCTTGCGGCCGGGACCATGGCGCGGCTCCCCCAGGTCCTCGTGAACGTCCCCGTCCATGAGCCGGAGCGCCTCTCGTCCGCCGAAGCGGTGTGGGGCGAGGTCGCCGCCGTCGAGTCCGATCTCGGCGAGTCCGGCAGGGTCCTCCTGCGGCCGAGCGGGACGGAGTCGTGCGTGAGGGTGATGGTGGAGGCGGACACCTCCGAGCTGGCGGAGTCCTCCGTCGCGAAGCTCGTGGAAGTCGTGAGGCGGGAGCTCGGCTAGTCGCGGCTGGGTCCTCGGGCTGGCCGTCGGTACCCTTGAGCCATGTGCGGAATCATCGGAGTGACCGGCGCGAGCGAGCCGCTCAGGATCATCCTCGAAGGGCTCGAGATGCTCGAGTACCGGGGGTACGACTCGGCGGGTTTCGCTCTCGTCAGGATCGACGGGAGCGGCCTGTGGCGTGAGCGGGCCGCTGTACGTGCCCAGTCGTTGCCCGAGCTGCACAAGGTGGCCACTCCGCCGCCCGGCGCGGCGCTCGGTGCCGGCATCGGCCACACCCGCTGGGCGACGCACGGCGCGCCGACCGAGCCGAACGCCCATCCCCACCTCGATTGCGGCGACCGTGTCGCCGTGGTGCACAACGGCATCATCGAGAACCACCGGGAGCTCGCATCCGAGCTCGAGGAGCGCGGACACTCCCGGAGCTCGGAGACCGACACCGAGGTGATCGCCCACCTCGTGGAGGAGCAGCTGGCGGACGGAGCGTCGCTCGACGAGGCGGTGCGCTTCCTGCTCGGCCGCCTGCGAGGTGACTTCGCGCTCGCCCTCGTCGAGGCGAAGGACCCCGACACCATCATCGGCACGAGGCGGACATCGCCGCTCATCGCCGGGCGTTCCGACGGGGTCGGGCTTCTCGCCTCCGACATCTCGGCAGTGCTCGGGACGACGCGGGAGCTATACGCGATAGAGGACGACCAGGTCGTCGTCGTGCGTCCCGGCTCGATCACGGCTTACGACCGTGACGGGACGGAAGTCGCCCTCCGGCCGCTCGAGGTGAGCTGGGAGGTGCAGGCGGCGAGGGCCGACGGCTTCGACGACTTCATGTCGAAGGAGATCCACGAACAGCCGAGAGCGCTCGCCGACACGCTCCTCGGCCGGTTCAGGAGCGACGGCGCCATCGACTTCGAAGAGCTCTCGCTCGGTCCACACGAGCTCCGCCGCATCGACCGGGTGGTCCTTCTCGGCTGCGGCACCAGCTACCACGCCGGCCTCGTCGGCCGGTCCGCGCTCGAGGCTTGGGCGAAGCTGCCGGCGTCGGCCGAGATCGCGAGCGAGTTCCGCTACCGAGAGCCGGTGATCGACGATCGCACTCTTGTCATCGCGACGAGCCAGTCGGGTGAGACGGTCGACACGTTCCATGCGCTGCGCGAGGCGAAACGCCGCGGTGCCATGACCCTCGTCGTCACCAACGTCGTGGACTCGCTCATGGCAAGGGAGGCGGACGGCGTCCTCTACACCCGGGCCGGCCCCGAGGTCGGCGTCGCCTCGACGAAGTGCCACGTCGCCCAGATCGCCCTCCTGCAGCTCTTCGCCCTCGACCTCGCCTCGCTCCGCGGCACGCTTGCCGATGCCGACGTGAGCCGGTTGTCCGGCGAGATCGCCCACCTGCCTGAGGCGGTGTCAGCCGCGGTGGGCCGTTTCGCCGAGTACGAGCTCGTCGCCGAGCGGCTGGCGGGGGTGAACGACGTGTACTTCCTCGGCCGCGGCACGGGGCTGCCCATCGCCCTCGAGGGCGCCCTCAAGCTGAAGGAGCTCGCCTACGTCCGGGCCGAGGCATACCCGGCCGGCGAGATGAAGCACGGCCCCATCTCGCTCATCGTCCCGGGTACGGTCGCCGTCGTCGTCGCGACGAGAGGGCCGCTCTACGAGAAGATCCACGCCAACGTGGCCGAGGTGCGCGCCCGGGGCGCCTCTGTGCTCGCCGTCTGCGACGAGGAGGACAGCACCACGCCCGATCTGGTCGACGACGTGCTGCGCATCCCCTCCGTCCCCGAGGTGCTCACGCCCGTTGTCGGGGTCGTCCCCCTGCAGGCGCTCGCGTATGCCGCCGCCCGGGCACGGGGCAACGACGTCGACCGACCGCGCAACCTCGCCAAGGTGGTGACCGTCGAGTGACGGGGCGCCGGGGTGCTCCGGCACGGGGTCGGCTTGATCGCGCCGGTGGGTAGCGCGGCTCGAGGTCCCGGGCCCGGAGGGGTGAAGGGCGTCGGGATCGACGCCGTCGAGGTGGCGAGGTTCCGTGCCGTGCTCCTCCGCCGGCCGCGCCTCAGAGAGCGGATGTTCACCCGGGCGGAGCTGGCGGCGCTCGCAGGCCGGGCCGACCCGGTGCCGTCACTCGCCGTGCGCTTCGCGGCCAAGGAGGCCACGATGAAGGTGCTGCGGACTGGCATCGGCGGAGTGGACTTCGCCGACGTAGAAGTGCTGGCCGCGTCGGACGGCTCGCCCCGCCTGTGGCTCTCGGGGAGGGCGGAAGCCCGGGCCGAGAGTCTCGGCATGCGAGACTGGCATGTCTCGCTCACCCACACCGAGGCCACGGCCACGGCGATCGTCATCGCCGGCTGAGGCTCTGAGAGGGGCTTTCCAGTGCAACCGGTGCTCACCGTCGAGCAGATGCGAGCCGTGGACGAGGCGGCGCAGGCTTGCGTGCCGCTCGACGTCCTCGTGCAGCGGGCCGGCACCGCCGTCGCCGTCGAGGTGCTCGCTGCGCTCGGCGGGTCCGGAGGTGCCTACGGGAGGCGCGTGGCCGTCGTCGCCGGTCCGGGGAACAACGGGAGCGACGGGCGCGTGGCGGCCGGCATCCTCGAGCGGAGGGGCGCCCGGGTGCAGTTCTTCGATGCCAAGGCGCCACCGTCGGAGATCGCCGGAGCGGACCTCGTCGTCGATGCTGCCTTCGGGACGGGCTTCAGAGGTTCCTACGACTCGCCTCGCGTCCCGGCAGGCGTCGAGGTGGTGTCTGTCGACGTGCCGACGGGGATCGACGCGTTGACGGCAAGAGCACGAGGTGAGGCGGTCAGGGCCTCGCACACGGTCACGTTCGGCACAGCCAAGCCCGGCCTCTTCCTC
>JAJYVX010000199.1 GCA_021791795.1 Actinomycetes bacterium
AGTTCGGGTGAGCCAGCACCGCCACCGGGACGAAGACCACGTTACCGATCGCGAGGAGGAGCACGGTGCGTTCCCAGAAGCGATAACGAGCGGTGCCGGAGACGAGCACGACCAGCGTCATCGCAGTCAGGACCGACGCCCACGCAGGTACCCCGAAGAACCCGAGACCGGAGCGCAGACCAATCAGCTCGGTCACCACGGTGAGGAAGTTGCCGAGCGCAAGGTCTGCGAAGGAGAACCAACCCCAGGTGGCGCCGAATCGGCTGAAGATGAGCTCGGCATGCCCCCGCTGCGTGACCGAGCCGACGCGCACGGTCATCTCCTGGACCGCGTAGGCGGCGGCAAACGTCGCGACGACAAAGGGGAGGAAGAACCCGACACCAAGGTTCGCGCCGGTCGCGGCGTACGAGAGCATGCTCGGCGCGTCGTTCTCGCCGAGCATCACGAGCACCCCGGGTCCGACGAGCAGCCACAGCAGGCGCCAGCGTTTGCCCGCAGCACGCCGCTGGCGGACGCGCTCGCGGTCGACTGCTCGTCGCCCGAGCTCGCTCCGCGCGCGCGCGCCGTCAGTGGGGAGACTGGACGGGGGACTGGCGCTCATGGTTCCGAGGGGAGCGTCGACCCATGGACGAGGCTCGTCAAGGCAGGCGGCAAGCTCACCCGGCCCCTGCCCCGGCGGATCCAGAGCGGGCCGCCGAAGGCGTCGCGCGCCTCCACCCTGAGGACGACGCCCGGAAGGATGTGCAGCTCCGCGAGGTGCCGGAGCGCCTCGGGGTCGACATCGGAGACCCGCTCGACTCGGAAGCGCTTGCCGACGGTCACGTCAGCGAGGCACTCGCCCCGCTGCTCCCGGTGGGCCTGGCCGATCCGTGGGATGGGGTCACCGTGCGGATCGGTGGACGGCTCGCCGAGCAGCTCGCTGATCCGCGCCTCGAGCCGTTCGCTGATCCCTCGCTCGAGCCGGTCGGCCTCCGCGTGGAGCTCGTGGAGCGGAAGGCCGACCACCCGGTAGAGGAAGGTCTCGAGCAGCCGATGTCTCCGGACGACGCGGAGCGCTTCGGCTTCCCCGGGGAGCGTGAGACGGACTCGACGATCGGCCGTGCGCTCGGTGACGCCCGCGTTCGAGAGCCGTGTCAGCATCGCCGACACGGAGGGTCCCGACACCCCCAACTTGGCGGCAAGGGCGCCAGTGCGTGCTCCTTGCCCGTCCCGGGTCATCGCCCAGATGACCCGGAGGTAGAGCTCCTCTGTCTCTGTCACCTCGCGCCCTCCGATAGAGGCATCTATCCGAAATGATAGACGACTCGTCTTCTCCCACGCGGCGGCTCGCGGTGCGGCCACACCCGCCGACGAGCTCCTCGCCGTCACGGGAGCCAGCGCGCCCGCCCTCTCGAACGCTGGGTGCTGCCAGGGCAAGCCGCGCCCCCTAGCCGTCTCAGGGGAGTGATCCGAGCGACGCCGCGGTGCGGAGGTGAGGTCGACGCCGGCTCGCCCGCGGGCTAGCGTCACCCACTCGTCGGGGTCCAGAGGAGCGGAGGGGAGTGGCCAGTGGCCGAGTCCAGCGTCGTGAGCGTCAACGGAGTCAAGCTGCACTACCTCATCGAGGGGACGGGAGCCCCCCTCGTCCTCCTCCACGGCTGGCCCGAGACCAGCCACTGCTGGCGGAAGCTGATCCCCCTGCTCGCGCACGAGTTCACGCTGGTCGCGCCCGACCTTCGAGGCTACGGACGCAGCGACAAGCCTGCGACCGGGTACGACAAGCGCACGATGGCCAGCGACATCCTGCTCCTCCTGCGCGAGCTCGGCCTGCAGCGTGCCGCACTGGTCGGCCACGATCGAGGCGCCAGGGTTGCCCACCGCCTCGCGCTGGACCATCCGGAGGCTGTGGAGGCCCTCGTCCTCTTGGACATCGTCCCGACGCGGGAGGTCTGGGAGCGAATGGACGCGACGCTCGCAGTAGGGTTCTGGCACTGGTTGTTCCACCTCCAGCGCGACCTCCCCGAGCAGCTTGTCTCGAAAGATGTCGCAGGGTATCTCGGCTTCTTCTTCGAGCGATGGACGACGAACAGGGGTGCGCTCGAGCCGGATGCGATCGAGCACTACGTCAAGGCGTTCTCCGCACCGGGTGCGCTGCGGGCGGGTTTCGACGACTATCGCGCCGCCTTCCCGACCGACGCGGAGCACGATGATGCCGATGCACGAGACGGGAAGCGGGTGGAGTGCCCCGTGCTCGTCCTGTGGGGGGCAGACGGACTCGTCGGCACGTTACCGGTGCTCGACATCTGGGGGCGGTACGCAACGAGCGTCCGAGGAGCGCCGATCGATCAGTGCGGGCACTTCCTCCCCGAGGAGGCCCCCGAGCGCGTTGCGGGGGCGATCCGCGTCTTCCTGAGCGGTGGCTGACCTCGGCATCCGAGGGATGGAGCCCCGGTGGTGTCCAAGTCGGACGAGCCCGTCGACGCGCGGCGCTCCCGGGGAGGGAGCGGCTGGTCGGCCGGTCATGCCACGCTGACCCAGGCGCGCGCTGCCGCGACGGTGATGAGGGCGAGCAGGCCCCAGTAGAGCGGTCTTCCGCGCACCCCGTGGCCGACCGTCAGCCCGACCCCCACGGCGACGGCGGCGCCGGCGAACGCGTAGCCCCCTGCCGTCCAGTCCACGCTCCCGGTCACCACGTGGCCGACGAAGGAGTCCAAGAGGTTCACGCACGTGAGGAGGAGGGTCAGGCCCCTCACCCGGTGGAGGGGCGTTCCCCCCCAGGCGAGGATGGCGATGATGAGGAAGCCCCCCCCGATGCCGAGAGCTCCGGTCAGCCCGCCAACCGCGAAGAGCAAGCCGGCCGTCACTGGGGAGACCTGCCGGCGGGCGACCGAGGTCTCGGGATCGCCGGGGGTCACCCCCCCGAGAGGCGTGCCGAGCCAGCGCCCTTGGCGGAGGATGGCGACCACGCCGATGGTCGTTGCCACGGCGAAGACGACATGCAGCGCGCCCTCGCTGAGCAGGCTCGCGGCGATGCTGCTCCCGAGGGAGCCCGCCGCGATCGAGCTGGCCCCGAGGACGACGTCCGCGAGCAGGAGTCCATCGGCCATCCCATACCCGATGCCGGCGATGCCAGTGGTGACGAAGCCCTGGATGAGCACGAGGCTGCCGGCTACGTGCGTGGTCAGATGGATCGTCGAGACGAGTGGGAGCACGAAGAGGAACAGGGAGAGGGCGAGGACGTCGCCTCCGGCCCCGAGGATGACGGCCACGAGCGAGGAGAGCGCGGCAACCGCGAACGCCGCGAGACCGAGCGTCACCGCCTTCGTGGCGTGCGGCGTGCCGATCTCGCTCCTCGTCCGACCCCGGTTCCCACCGCCCACACCTCCTCGCGGGGAGGCCTTGACATTCCCCACCCACGTCAGTACCGTACCGCCGTGTACGCCGATAGCGAAATCCGTTCTCTGTCAGCGAACGAGGGCGGATCGCTCCCAAAGGGGAGACTCTCTTCGCTGCACCACGCGCTCGACATCCTCGAGGTTCTTGGGGAGCGTGGCCCCGAGGTCTCGCTCTCCGAGGTGGCTGCGGCGGCCGGGATCGGGAAGTCCGGCGCGCACAAGATCCTCCAGAACCTCCAGTCGCGAGGCTACGTCCGTCAGGGTGCCGTCGGCGGGAGGTACAGCCTCGGGCTGGCCACCTGGCGGCTGGGTGCGCGCTGCGGGGATGCGGCAACGCTCGCTGCGCACGCCTCGCCGGTGCTCGAGCGGCTCACGGCGGCAACGGCCGAGACGAGCCATGTGGTGATCCGCGACGCCTCGGAGATCGTCTACCTCGCCCGGGCCGAGACGCAGCGGGCGGTGAAGGCGTACGGGAACGTCGGAGACCGTGCACCGGCCCAGTGTGTCGCGACCGGGAAGGTGCTCCTCGCAGCGTTGCCGTGGCGGGCAGTTGACGCACTGCTGCCACCCCTGTTGCCGGCGATCACGCCGACGAGCGTGACGGACCGGGAGCTGCTCCGCGAGGAGCTCCGTCGGGTCGGCACCGTCGGCTACGCGCTCAACCGGGGGGAGTGGCGTGCCGATGTGAACGGTATCGCGGTTCTCGCGGGGCGGACGCCCTCGGGCGTGCCGATCGCCATCGGGATCTCCGCCCCGGCCTACCGTTTCCCCGACGAGACGGCCCTCTCCCTCCTGCCCCGGCTCACCGAGGCGGCCGAGGAGCTGAAGGCGAGCTGGTCCTCGGCGCCGGCTCGGGGGGAGGAGCAGAGCGCGTGACGAACCTGGCCCGAACCTCGGGCCAGCCTCCAGGAGGTCTGGCCGTGCGCGCGATCCCGGAGGGCGACGCGGCCCACCGAGCAGAGTACGCGACCGTACCAGTCGCCCCGCACGGAGACCAATGCTCCACCGTCAGGGCTTCACCATCAGAGAGGAGAGCGTAGCGATGCCAGGACCCGACACGACCGAAGAGCGCCGTCGCAAGGTCACGATCCCCATGTTGGAGGCGAAGAAACGACGGGGCGAGCCGATCACCCAGCTCGCGGTCTACGAGTACCGGCACGCAGTGATCGCCGATCGGCTCGGGGTCGACATCCTCTGCGTGTCCGATACCGGCGGGATGATCCTCTTCGGACACAAGGACACAACCTCGGTGACGTTCGACGAGGTCATGACCATGGCGAAGGCCGTCCAACGGGGCTCCAGCTACGGCCTGCGAATGGTGGACATGCCGTACTGGAGTTTCCACGTGTCGCCGGAACAGGCCGTCGAGAATGCGGGCCGGTTCGTCGCCGAGGCGGGCGCGGAGGTCATGAAGTGCGAGGGCAACGTGCACCACGCGAAGGCGATCGGGGCAATCGTGCGAGCCGGTATCCCGGTGCAGGGACACATCGGGATAACCCCGATGCGGATGCCGCAGCTGGGCGGGTTCCGCGCGCAGGGGAAGACCGCCGACCGGGCGAAGGAGCTGATCGAGGACGCGCTCGCGATGGTGGATGCAGGCTGCTTCTCGATCCTGTGCGAGGTGACGACCGAGGAGGTGTGCCAGTACCTCGCCGAGACGCTGCCGGTCCCGGTGATCTCGCTCGGTGCCGGGAACAAGGGCGACGGGGTGCACATCATCGCGAGCGATCTCTTCCACCTCTACGAGGAGCACACCCCGCGCCACTCCAAGATCTACACGGACCTGATCCCGATCATCGAAGACGTGTACCGCCGCTACATGGACGACGTGCGCACCCGGACCTACCCGGGTCCCGAGCACACCGTCTACATGGCCGAGGAGGAGCGCCGCAAGCTCGAGGAGCTCCTGAGCTGGGTTCCGACTCGATGAGCGCTGGCCGCCGGGCGACCTCGCACA
>JAJYVX010000020.1 GCA_021791795.1 Actinomycetes bacterium
GCCGGGTCGGTGCCAACGGCCGCCTTCAGGTAGGCGGTCACCCGGCGCTTGCCGGCGATCACTGCGATGCGGTCGCTGACTTGCTTCTCGGCGGCCCGTAGTCGACCTGAACGGCTAGACCACGGGTATTGCGGCTAGTGCGGTCAGAGTGCTTGCAACTGTTAGCGTTATTGCTACAATAGTACGCAGTAGGAGCGAGACGAGGAGAAGAGATCGAGATGCCGAGCATCGGCAAGGACATGAACAAGACAGCTCGGGACATGACGAAGGACCTGACGAAGCTAGCCGAAGACGCCGCGTACGTGGCGGTCGGGTTGGGTGTGCTCGGGTTCCAGCGAGCACAGGTTCGCCGCCGGGAGATGGGCAAGCGCCTCGAGAAGCAGCTGGCCGGCAGGGAGACGCCTGTCGGCGACGCCCGTAAGGAGCTCTCGAGAACGCTGAAGGAGCTCGACCGTCAGCTCGAGCAGGTGATCGAGCGCTTCGATACGGCCTTCGAACCGGTCTCACAGCGCCTTCCTGCCACCGCTCAGGCGATGGTGCACCAGGCACGTGAGGCTCGCGACCAGATCAGGCACTACATCGTTTCGTCGGCCGCCTGACGCCAGTATCCGAGGACGTCCGCCAACGTAGCTTCGAGCTCGTGGCGGGGCTGCCAGCCCGTGGCTCGGTGGAGCTTCGCCGCATCGCCGAGCAGTACGGGCACCTCGACCGGGCGGGTCAGCTTCGGGTCCGCCTCGAAGCTGACTCCGACTCGAGCCAGCCGGGCGAGCATGGCGGTTATCTCCCGCACGCTCACCCCCTTTCCGGTGGCGACGTTGTAGACCTCGCCCGGCCGGCCCTCGAGGGCGAGGAGCCTGTAGGCCCGCACCACGTCACGGACGTCGGTGAAGTCACGTACGGGGTCGAGGTTCCCGACCGCGACGCTGCCCCCGCCCTTGCCCTCGGCCGCGACGACCCTGCGGGCGAGGCCTGAGACGACGAACGCGTCGCTCTGGCCCGGCCCGACGTGGTTGAAGGGCCTGAGCCGGACCACGTCCAACTTGGAACCGAGAAATGCCTGCACGCCGAGGTACTCGGCCGCGACCTTGCTCGCGGCATACGGGCTCACCGGGGCGAGCGGCGCCGATTCCTCGACCGGAAGATCGTTCGTCACGGCGCCGTACACCTCCGCCGAGCTGACGAGAAGGACGCGGGGCGGCCTCTCGCACCGCCTCGCCGCCTCGAGGGTGTTGAGCGTGCCGAGGGCGTTGACGGCGAACACCTCGGCCGGTCGCGACCAGGACTCTCCCACATGGGCAAAGCCGGCCAGGTGGTACACGACATCGGGCGCCGACGCGGTGATCGCCGCGGCGACCGCCTCGCCGTCCCTCACGTCGAGGCTCAGGTCGGGCGCTTCCACCTCGTCGCCGCTCATCTCGAGGTGACGGCAGAGCCACGTCCCGACGAAGCCGGACGCGCCTGTCACGAACGCTCGCACCGGCTCACCCTAGCCAGGCGAAGGCCGAGCACCCCGGTGGGTCCGGCTCTTCGCCGATCGGGCAGCCGTGTATGCCTCCATGTGGACGGCTGCCGCCCATGCCCAGGTGAACCTGCGACAGCGCTCGAGCCCGGCCCGCCGGCGCGTCTCCTGCTCCGAAGCGCCGGCTCCGATGGCTCGCCGGAGAGCTCCTGCGAGCGACGCGGCGTCACCTGCGGGCACCGTCAAGGCGGCTTCTCCCGCCACCTCGGCCATGGCTGTGCCGGTCGTCGTCACGAGCGGAGCTCCGCAGGCCAACGCTTCGAGCGCAGGCAGGCCGAATCCCTCCTCGAACGAGGGGTAAGCCACGACCGCAGCTCGCCGCAGGAGTGCCGGCACCGTCTCGTCGGGAACCCAGCCGAGCCGTCTCACTCGCCCGCCCGATGCAGAGCGCCGCAGTGCCGCATCGACATCGTCCACCCCCCATCCGGGCGCCCCGGCGAGGACGAGCTCGAGCCCGTCGTCGTCCGCCGCAAGATGATCGAAGGCTTCGACGAGGACGGCGATCCCCTTCCGGGGCTCGATCGTGCCGAGATGGAGCACGTAGCGCGCGCCCACCCGGAGGCCGAAGCGCCGGAGCATCTCGTCGTCGCGGGACTCCTCCGCCTCCGGCCGGAACCTCCGAAGGTCGACCCCGTGAGGCGCCACGAAGATGTCGCATCTCGGTTCGAGCAGCTCTCTCAGGCGCGTGGCGGTCACCTCGCTCACGCACACGATGGCGTCCGCGTGCGTGGCGGCCTGCCGGATCGCCGCACGGAAGAACGGCACCTTGGCACGCTCATGCCACTCGGGATGGTCGAAGAAGGTGAGGTCGTGCACGGTGACGACCCGCGCGAGCGGGCCGCACATCGACGGCATCGTGTAGTGCGGCCCGTGGTGCACCTCGAGACGCGGACCGCGGAGGCCTCTCAGCCGCGGGCCTAGGGCGACCCGTTCGTAGGCGAGCCGCAAAGGGCGCGGGGACGGCACGGTGGCAAGCGTGCGAGCCGTGGGGGCGACCTCGTGCCAACGCTCGTCGGCCCGCCGGGCGACGAGGGTTAGCTCGATCCCATCCGTCTGCGCCAGGGCGCCCGCGAGCTCGATGACGTACCTTCCTGCTCCGGCCGGGCGATCGGGCACCGCGCTCACATCGAGGCTGACGGCGATCGCCCCTTTGCTCACCGGAACAGGTCCTCGCCGTACGGCCGCACGACGTCCGCCCGCACCGAGCCCTCCCCGAGGAACCTGGCCTCGACCCCCCGCACGACCGCCACGGGAACGCCATCTGCCTTTCCCATGACGAGCTCGGCGGCGGCGGCTATCTCGTCGACGACGCAGATCTCGGTGGCGACTAGGACGCGGCCGTTCGCGTCGGTCTCCCCTCTGAGGTCGACGATCGGCTTGATGCCTGCGCTGCCGATCGCCACATCGGTGACGCCCCGCCTCCAGGCACGCCCGAAAGTGTCGGAGACGACAACGGCCACCTCGCGACCCGTCCTCGCCTTCAGCCCGTCGCGGATCCGCCGGGCCGAGCGGTCCGGGTCCTCGGGGAGCAGCGCCGCCTTGCCCGAGTCGACGTTCGAGAGGTCGACACCCGAGTTCGCGCAGACGAACCCGTGTCTCGTCTCCGTTATCACGAGATCCCCCCTCCGCCTGAGGACGCGGACTGCCTCGGACAGGGCCAGCTCGAGCCTGCTCTCCGGATCGTCGCCCATGACCTCCACGATGCGACCCTCCGCCTTCGACACGATCTTCTGCGTCACGACGACGACGTCCCCGTCGTAGAGCTCCGAGCGCTGCGCGATGATCGAGGCGAGGTCGTCCCCGCGTCCTATCTCGGGCATCTCCTCGATCGGGAACACGCTCAGCATGCGAGAACCACCTCCGCAAGCGCCTTTGCCCGCTCCGGTGTGGCCATGACGGTGTCCGTCACGACAGCCCGGAGACCCGCGGCTTCGATCTCGTCCGCCCGGTTCGAGTCGGCCGTGTCGACCACGAGCGTTCCGCAGACCTCTCGGAGATGTCGGGCCACCCCGACGACGCTCGACTCCTCGCCGAGCTCGGCGAGCAGCCTGTCCGCCGGCCCCTTGAGGGCGCGGCCCGCCACGATCGGTGAGATTGCGACGACCGTCCCACGTCTCGCCGAGAGGAGCTCGGCGATGCCGGGAACGGCGAGTATCGGCCCGATCGAGACGACGGGGTTGGACGGGGCGATGACCACCCTGTCGACCGATCCCAGGACGTCGAGCACGCCCGGGGCGGGCGATGCCCCGGCCGCCCCCTCGAATTCCACGGCGGAGACCTCCACCGAGTGGTGCAGCCGCACGAAGTAGTCCTGGAAGCTCACCGTCTCGCCGCGTGCTGCCACCGGGGTGTCTCCCGCTCGGCCACCGCCCAGGTCGACACTCGGATCGACCCGCGGGTCGACACCCTGCCGGAGCACGATGTTCGTCCTCACGGCGTCGTCGCTCATGGGAAGAATCCTCACGCCGACCCCGAGGGCCGCGGCGATCTCGGCCGTCACCCGGGAGAGAGTTGCTCCCTGGGCCAGCCGTCCCGTGCGATAGAGATGGGTGCCGAGATCGACGTCACCCAGGCGAAACCACGCCTCTCCGCCGAGGGCTTCGAGTGCCTCCATCGCCCTGAACGTGTCTCCGCGCACTCCCCAGCCGGTGTCCGGGTTGACCCTTTGCCCGAGCGTGTAGGCGATCGTGTCGAGATCGGGGCAGATGTGAAGGCCGTGAAGGACTGTGTCGTCGCCGGTGTTCACGATGGCGGTCACGCCGGAGGGCTCCGTGGCGTCGCTCAGGCCGGAGAGGAACCGCGCCGCTCCGACACCTCCGCAAAGGACGGCGATCACCGCAGGTCGGTGTTGAACCAGGCGATGACCTGCCGGACCCCTTCCGACACGGGAGTCCAGGGCTTCCATCCGAGGTGGATGGACGCCCGGTCGGGGTCGAGCGCGCTCCGGCGGACGTCCCCGCGCCTCTCCGGCGCGTGCCGGGCAGCAGCGGTCGAGCGGGTGACCGCGGCCATCTCCTCGTAGAGGTCGCTCACCGCCGTCTCCCTGCCGGTCCCGATGTTGAGGACGAGCCCGCCGCCGCGTCTCGACGCTCTCGCGAACGCGTCGACCACGTCGTCGACGTAGACGAAGTCCCGTGTCTGTGCGCCGTCGCCGAAGATCGTGCAGGGCTCGCCGTTGACGAGGTTCGAGGCGAATATGGCCACGACACCCGCCTCACCGTGCGGATCCTGCCTCGGGCCGTAGACGTTCGCCAGGGCGAGCGCAGTGAACTCCAGGCCGTGCAGCTCCCTGTAGGCCACCATGTAGTCGATCGCGGCCTTCTTCGACACGCCATAGGGCGAGAGCGGTCCCTGGGGAGCGTGCTCGGGGACCGGCAGGTCGGAAGGGTCCGGCTCTCCGTAGAGCGTGCCCCCGCTCGCGGCGTACACGACCTTGCGGCTCCCTCCCGCACGGGCGGCCTCGAGCACCCTCAGGCTGCCGAGCACGTTCACCTCGGCGTCGAGCACCGGTTGACGGACCGAAGCGCTCACGGAGGCCTGCGCCGCGAGGTGGAAGATCACCTCCGGCCGCCGGCGCTCCGCCAGCTCGGCGAGAGCGTCGGTCCGGATGTCGATGTTGTGGAAGCGAAAGCCGCCGGCCGTAGCGCCTGTGGCACGGGCGTCACCGAGGTTGGCCAACGAGCCGGTCGACAGATCGTCGACGACATCGACCTCATGACCCTCGGCGAGCAGGCGGTCGACGAGAGCTGAGCCGATGAACCCGGCTCCGCCGGTGACGAGCGCCCTCAATGGTCGGGCCCGCCGTATCTCGCCGCCTCGAGGGAAAGCCCTGCGGGCACGTCCGCGCCGCCCCGGACGACGCTCAGGCCGGCGACGCGAGCGCCTTCGCCGATGAGCGCGCCCGGACCCACGATCGAGTGCTCGACCACTGCGCCCTTTCCGACGGAGCTGCCCGACATCACGACGCACGAGCGAAGCACCGCCCCCTCGGCCACGTGCACGGCCTCGCCGACGACGGCGCCGACGAGCTCGGCGTCCGCGGCCACGACGCTCTCTCCTCCGACGTAGGCAGGCCGGAGCAACGCACCGTCGACCGTGCAACTCGGCGAGAGGAATATGCCCTCGGCAACCTGTTTAACGCCATCCTCACGCGGGCGGGCTCGCTCGTCTCGGAGGCCGTCCAGTATGTCCAGCTGTGCCTGGATGTACTTCTCGGGAGTGCCGGTGTCGAGCCAGTAGACCTCCGAGCCGAGCGCGTAGAGGGCGGAGTCGGAGACGAGGGCGGGGAACGTCTCCCGCTCGATCGAGACCCGCCTGCCGCTCTCGATCCGGTCGAGCACGGACGGCTCGAGCACGTACGCGCCGGCGTTGATGTAGTTCGACGGAGCGGTGCCGGGGGCAGGCTTCTCCACGAACTGGAGGACGCGCCCGGCGGAGTCGGTCGCGACGACGCCGAAGGCGGAGGGGTCGGGTACCGGCGTGAGGAAGATGGACGCCTCGGCCCCGCGCGATTCGTGGAACCGGAGGAGAGACGTGAGGTCGAAGTCCGTGAGGACGTCACCGTTGAGCACGACGAAACGGCCGGACACTCCCGCCGTGCTTGCCGCGTACCGCACGGCCCCCGCGGTGTCGAGGAGCTCGGGCTCGACGGCGAAGGCGAGCTCCACACCCGAGAGAACGGCCTCCGGGTAGGCGGCGAGGAACGCGTCCGGGCGGTAACCGAGCGACAGGATGAGGCGGTCGACCCCGTGGGCCGACAGCCAGGCGGCCACGTGCTCGATGAGCGGCCGGTCGACGATGGGCAGCATCTGCTTCGGCGTGTCGTAGGTGAGCGGGCGCAGCCGCGTGCCCTCTCCTCCGACGAGGATCACAGCGTCCAAAAAGCCACCGCTTTCGTCCGCAACGGCGCAGCCCGCCGCTCTCAGGACTTCTTGCTCTTCTTCGACTTGGCCGTCGTCGTTGTGGTGCTCGACGAGGTGGGCGTCGTCGAAGAGGTTGTGGAGCCTGCAGGCTGGGAGCTCGTCGGGACCGAGCTCGTCGGGACCGAGCTCGTCGGTGTGTTGAGAGTGCCGAGCGGGTTCGACGCGAGGAACTGGGCGACCTTGTTCGCGACGGGTGGCTTGGGCAGGCTCGTTGTGGAGCTCGGCACGAACGCGATGGTGATGAGCTCACCGTTGTGCCACTTCGACGCCGTCACCTTGTCCGGCGAGACGAACACGCCGTGGGCCGCGCTCGGAGAGCTCCACGTCTCGACCTTCACGACGCCGGGAGTACCCGAGCACCGCGTCACGCCCGCCGTGTAGACCCGCGGCGGTGGGGGCGGCGCGGTCGTCGTCGTGGTCGTGCTCGACGAGGTGCTGCTCGTCGAAGACGCCGCGGTCGTGGTGGACGTGGTGGTGCTCGACGTCGTGGTCGTGCTCGAGCTGGTCTTCGTGCTCGACGACGACTTCTTCGTCGTCTTCGGCACGCCAGCCAGCTGCAGCTTCTTCGAGGAGAGGCCGACGTCGACGACGGCGAGGTACGAGGCCACGTTCGCCTTGTTGCCCTCGAAGTCTGCCGGGACTGTCGCCCGCGACGGCGCGATGTTGACGAGGCCGTGGCCGAGGGAGTCGTAGGCCGTGCCGAAGCCGGCTGTCGTCTCGGTGAGGGCGTTGTCGACGACCGTGTGGCAGACGTCTACGGCGACCCCGACCTCCCACTCAGAATTCGCCGTCGGGGGGACCTTGGGCTTGGCGGCGGCCACCGGTGGCGCCTGTGTGCGCTCGTACCGGCTGTAGGCCACGAGGGTGATCCCGACGAGGCATATCGCGAGCAGGAGGGCGTACCAGCCGCGCGGTGTCTGCGAGCGGTAGCTCCGCCCGCCGCCCACTGCGGCGGCGCGCGCGACCTTGCGGCTGAAGTCCCCGGGCACGAGACCTAACTCTAGCCGTGGCCAGCCCAACCTCAGGAACGGCCGGCCGCCACCTCCCTGCCGAGCAGCCTCCTCGGCTGGACGAGGTGCTCGAGCCAGGCGAGGCCGAGCCGCACGAGAAGGCCGACGCCGATGAGGGGCAGCAGCGCCTTGCCACGGGGATTTGCCGTCTTCCGGGCAAAGCGCCACATCGAACGGTGGTGGGCGAGGAGCATGCGGTAGGGATGCTGAGAGGTCGACACCCCCTGCAGGTGCACCACCTCGGCCGCAGGCTCGTACCTGATGTCCCAGCCTGCCCTCCTCAAGCGCCAGCAGAGGTCGACCTCCTCGAGGTACATGAAGTAGCCGGGGTCGAAGCCCCCGATGCTCTCGAACGCCCTTCTTCGGACGAGGAAGATCGCACCCGAGACCCAGTCGGCCGAGCGCGAGACGTGCTGGTCGTGGCCGAGGTGGCGGTAACGGCGGGTCCACGGGTTGCCACCCCAGACGAGACCGAGGAAGGCATGGCCGACCGCCTCTCCGATGCTCGGGAAGTCGCGGCCCGAGGGATAGACGACGCCGGCCGGCTCCCGCAGCATCGGACCGACGAGTGCCACCCCCGGCTCCCTGTCGAGAACTCCCTTGAGGACCTCGACGCAACCAGGGCGCACCTCGAGGTCCGGGTTGGCGACGAGGACGTACTCGCTCTCCGACCTCCCGGCCCCGATGTTCGCGGCGCGCCCGTAGCCGAGGTTGCTGGCGGACCGGACGATCTCGACCAGCGACCCTCCCGTGGTAGGCGGCAGCGCGTCGAGGGAGCCGTCCCGCGAGGCGTTGTCCACGATCACGACATGGCCCACTCCATCGCCGGCAAGGCTCTCCACACACCGCCCGAGGGCCTTGCCGGCGTTGTAGTTGACAACGACGGCCGTCACCGGCTCACCCGATGAGGTCGGCCACGAGCCGGCCAACGGACTCCTCCCAGTACGGGAGCGGCTCCTCGCCCGCAAGACGCCGCGCCAGGTTGTCGAGCACCGAGTTCGGAGGCCGGCGTGCCGCTCGCGGCGGGTCGAGCTCCGCCGTGCTCACCGGTTCGACCCTTGCCGGATCGAGCCCGGCCGCGGCGACGATGGCACGGGCGAAGCCGAACCACGTCGTCTCGCCCGCGTTCGTCACGTGGAAGATCCCCCGGCGGCGCGCGAGAGCCAGATCGAGCAGGACGGGTGCCAGGTCCTCGGCGACGGTGGGCGATCCCCTCTGGTCGTCCACGAAGCGCAACGGACGCTCCTCTGACGCCAGCCGGAGCACCGTCTTCGCCATGTTGGCTCCGTGGCGGCCGCACACCCAAGAGGTGCGCACGATCGTGCCGCCCGGCGGTACCTCCATCTCTCCGGCGAGCTTCGAGTGGCCGTAGGCGGACACCGGGTTGGGCCGATCCCACTCCGTGTACGGCCGTTCGAGCAAGCCGTCGAAGACGTAGTCGGTCGACACGTAGCAGAGGTGGGCGCCGAGGAGAAAGCAGGCGTCGGCCACGTTCCGGGTGCCGAGGGCGTTCACGGCGAGCGCCCTCGCAGGATCGGCTTCGCAGGCGTCGACGGCGGTCCAGGCCGCAGCGTGGACAACGACGTCGGGTTGCAGGCTCTCGACAGCAGAAAGGACCGCGTCGCGCCGCGACACGTCGAGCACGGATCTCGGGCAGGCAACGAGCGCGAGCGCCTCTCCCGGCCGAGTTGCGCTGCGAGCCGTGGCCTCCCGGACAAGTGCCTCGCCCACCTGGCCACCGGCGCCGGTCACGAGGACCCGCATGCTCAGGGCTCTTTGGAGGCGAGGGCCTCCCCGGCGGCCGGCGCTGCTTGTGACCAGTCAGCCTCCTCGACGGGCGAGCGGTCGAGGAGCGGCTCCCACCACGACCTGTTCTCCACGTACCAGTCGACGGTCGCGGCCAGTCCCTCTTCGAAGCCGACCGTCGGCCGCCAGGAGAGCTCCCGGTCGATCTTGCCCGAGTCGAGCAGGTAGCGGCGGTCGTGGCCGGGCCGGTCGGGCACTGTCGTCTTCAGGCTCGAGGGCTTGTGCGTGAGCTCGAGGACCGCATCTGCGATCTCGTCCACCGTGGCCTCGCGCCCTGAGCCGACGTGGTAGGTCTCGCCGAGCCGCCCCCGCTCGAGCACGAGCTCGATGGCGCGGCAGTGGTCGTCGACGTGCAACCACTCCCTCCGGTGGTCAGAGGACGCGTAGACGGGAAGCGGCTCGTCCCGCAGGGCGCGACTGACGAAGAGGGGCACGACCTTCTCGGGGAACTGGTAGGGGCCGTAGTTGTTGCAGCAATTCGTGATCGTCGCCGGCAGGCCGAACGTCTCGACGTAAGAACGGACCACGTGGTCGCCACCGGCCTTGGAGGCGTTGTACGGCGTACGCGGCCGGTAGGGACTCGCCTCGTTGAAGGAGTCGGCGCTGTCGAGGCCGAGGTCGCCGTACACCTCGCAGGTCGAGACGTGGTGCAGTCGGTCGACGCCCTCGGCAAGCGCCGCCTGGCAGAGCGACTGGGTGCCCATGACGTTCGTCATGAAGAAGCGCTTCGGCTGGAGCACGGCCAGGCTGTTGTGGCTCTCGGCCGCCATGTTGACGACCGTGTCGATGCGGTGGGCGGCGAGGACGCCCCGTACGGACTCCTCGTCACATATGTCGCCGTGGACGAAACGGACCCTCTCGCCATCCTCGAGATCCCTCAGGTTCTCCCTGTTCCCGGCATAGGTGAGGGCGTCGAGGACGACGACGCGGTCGCCGGGGTGCCGAGCAGCCCAGTAACGGACGAAGTTCGATCCGATGAAGCCGGCACCGCCGGCCACGAGAAGTCGCATACGAGCCGAAGGCTAACCCGGAGCGGTGCCGGCGCTCGCCTGTGGGAGGTGACGGAGATGCCGCACGTCGCCCACTGCCACCGGGCGGATGCAGGCGCCGACGTCGACGAGGAGGAGGCCATCGTCGCCGACGTCGAGCGCGCGACCGGTGAAGGAACCGTCAGGTGTGTCGACCGCCACCAACCGCCCGATGGTCGCGAGCTCGGCGCGAAGCTCGCGAACGAGCGTGCGCTGCGCCTCGGCTCGACTCGTACCGTCGCCCCGGACGAGCGGCTCGTAGCGGGCGGCGACGTGCCCGAGAAGGCTCTCCTCGATCCTCGACCGGTCGACGGGCCGTGCCACGAGGCGGTCGAGCGACGTCGCGGCCGGTGGGGCTTCTTCTCCGGGCGGCCAGTTGCAATTGATCCCGATGCCGACGACGAGCCCGTCAGGAGGGATGACCTCGGCAAGGATGCCGCCGAGCTTGGCGTCACCGGCCATGAGGTCGTTCGGCCACTTGAAGGAGAGGGCGACGCCGCATGACTCGCCGACGGCGTCACGGGCCGCGAGCGCGACGCACCACGTGACGATGTGCCAGCGCTCCGGCGCCAGGTGCGAAGGAGGGCGAAACAGCAGCGAGCACAGCACCGAACCTCCCCGCACATCCACCCACCTGCGGCCGAGCCGTCCTCTCCCTGCGGTCTGGGTGTCGGCCAGCACTGCCGTTCCCTCCGGTGCACCCTGCCTAGCGAGGTCGGCGAGGTGGCGATTCGTCGAGTCCACCTCAAGAAGGCGCTGAGGGTTCGCGAACAGCGAGGTAGCCTCACCGGCTGGGCCGCTTCGGTGCGGGCTGGCGGGCGTCACGCCAGCGACCATAGGTTTCTCAGCTGCCAGGTGCACGACGAGGCGCCGGTCGGAGCTCGGGAAGGGGATCTGTGTTCGAGAAGGTGCTGATCGCCAACAGGGGGGAGATCGCCGTCAGGGTGATCCGCTCCTGTCGCGAGCTCGGCATAGCCACGGTCGCCGTCTACTCCGAGCTCGACCGCGATGCGCTCCACGTGCGGCTGGCGGACGAGGCGTACGCACTCGGGGGGCAGACTGCGGCTGAGAGCTACCTCAACACCGACGCGATCCTCGGTGCCATCTCGCGCAGCGGAGCGGACGCCGTCCATCCCGGCTACGGCTTCTTCTCCGAGAACGCCGAGTTCGCGAGGGCCATCACCCGCGCCGGGGCAGTCTTCGTCGGACCCCCGCCGGAGGCGATCGAAGTCATGGGTGACAAGATCAGCTCGAGGCTCGCGGCAGAGAGAGCCGGTGTCGCCGGTGTGCCCGGCCGGAGCGAGCCGATCGAGGATGCCGCCGAAGTCGCCGCGTTCGGGAACGAGCACGGGTGGCCGGTCGCGATAAAGGCGGCTTTCGGCGGCGGCGGGCGCGGCATGAAGATCGTGCGCTCGGCCGGCGAGGCGCCCGAGGCCGTCGAGTCGGCACGGCGGGAGGCCCAGTCCTACTTCGGACGACCCGAGATCTCCCTCGAGCGCTACCTCGACTGGCCCCGCCACATCGAGATGCAGGTCTTCGCCGACCGCCACGGCAACGCCGTCTGGCTCGGGGAGAGGGACTGCTCCTTCCAGCGCCGCCACCAGAAGCTCGTCGAGGAGTCGCCCGCCGCAGCCTTCCCCGAGGAGATCCGCCGGAGGATGGGTGAGGCGGCTGTGAGCATCTGCCGCGCCTGCGGCTACGAGAACGCCGGCACGATCGAGTTCCTCTACGAGGACGGCGAGTTCTACTTCCTCGAGATGAACACCCGGCTGCAGGTGGAGCACCCGGTCACGGAGCTCGTCACGTCGCTCGACCTCGTCGCCATGCAGCTCCGCGTCGCAGCCGGCGAGCCGCTCGGCTGGAGCCAGGAAGAGCTCGCCTCGAGGCGGCGGGGACATGCGATCGAGTGCCGTATCAATGCCGAGGACCCGTCGGCCGGCAAGTTCCTCCCCTACCCGGGCCAGATAACCCGCTTCCGCTCGGCGGAGGGGTTCGGGGTTCGCACCGACGCCGGCTACGAGAGCGGCGACACGGTGAGCCGCTACTACGACAACCTCGTCGCGAAGGTGGTCGCCTGGGGCGAGGACCGTGAGACCGCCCGTCGGCGAATGCTCCGAGCTCTCTCCGAGATGGCCGTAGAGGGCATCGCCACGACGATCCCGGCGCACGTCGCCATCCTCTCGCACGAGGACTTCGTCTCGGCCAGGCACTCGACGAAGTGGGTCGAGCAGGATCTCGACCTCTCCGGCATAGACCCGTTCGCCCCCGCGGGCACGCCGGCCACGCCAAAGGGCGAGGATGGCGGCTCCCGGCGCGTCCTGAGGGAGGTCGACGCCGAGGTTGACGGCCGCCGGTACCGCGTGAAGCTCTGGGTGCCGGAAGAGGCCGACGGAGGGCGCGAAGCCGCGGGTCGCCCGGACGAAGGGCGGCAGACTCGCGCATTCGCGACCCGGGCCGAGTCGCGAATGCGCGCCGCCGTGCCCGGCTCGGCGGCAGGCGGCAGGGTGACCGTGCCCATGCAGGGCACGATCGTGAAGGTGCTCGTGACCGAAGGCGATTCGGTCGAGCTGGGGCAGACGATCTGCGTCCTGGAGGCGATGAAGATGGAGAACCCGATCAACGCGCCACGCTCGGGCGTGGTGAAGGAGCTGAAGGTCGCTCCCGGCGACGCTCTCGGAGCCGGCGACGTCGTGGCGGTGCTCGAATGAGCTCCCCCGAGACGCTGAAGAACCTGGCGCGCCAGGCTCCGGCAGCCGAGGGCGACGAGCTGATCGCTCTCTCGCACAGGATCCACGGCAAGCCCGAGCTCGGCTTCGAGGAGGAGTCCTCGTCGAGGTGGTGCGCCGAGGAGCTCGAATCCGGTGGGCTCAACGTCGAGATGGGCGTAGGAGACCTCGCGACCGCGTTCGTCGCCACCGCCGGGTCGGGACCTTTCGTCGTCGGCATCTGCGCCGAGTACGACGCCCTGCCAGGCATCGGGCACGCGTGCGGCCACAACATCATCGCGGCCGCGGCGGTGGGTGCGGGGCGGGCCATCGCTCCGCTCGCCGACGAGCTCGGCATCACCTTGAAGGTCATCGGCACTCCGGCAGAAGAGGGCGGCGGCGGCAAGATCCTCCTCATGGAACGGGGGGTCTTCGACGGGGTGCACGCGGCGATGATGGTCCATCCCGCACCGAACGAGCTCGACCGCATGCCGTGCCTCGCGGTCGAGCACTATGACGTCGTCTACCACGGCAAGGAAGCCCACGCTTCCGCCTTCCCCGAGCGCGGGGTCAACGCGGCGGATGCACTGGTCGTGGCACAGGTCGCCATCGGCCTGCTGCGCCAGCACTCCGAGCCGCACGATCAGGTCCACGGCATAGTGACCCTGGGCGGTGCCGCGCCGAACATCGTGCCGGCCCGCACCGAGGCGAAGTTCTACATCCGTGCCGAGTCGCTCGATGCGCTCGGGCGTTGGTCGCCGAGGGTGAAGCGCTGCTTCGAGGCCGGAGCTCTGGCTACCGGTGCCACCCTCGAGATCCTGCCCCAGGGCCCGACCTACTCAGAGTTCCACACCGACGAGCCGATGGCGGCGCTCTACCGCCGCAACGCCGAGACCGTAGGCCGGGTGTTCCCGCCGCTCACCGGGAGATCGATGAGCGGGTCGACGGACATGGCGAACGTGTCGCTCTCCATCCCGTCCATCCATCCCATGCTCGGCATCGACTCCCTTCCCGCCGTGAACCACCAGCCGGAGTTCACCGCGGCCGCAGCCGAGCCGGCGGCGGACCAGGCCGTCGTGGACGGCGCGGCCGCCATGGCGATGACGGTCGTCGACATCGCCCTCGACGCGAAAGAGCGCTCCCGGCTGATGGAGAGGTCGTACTCGTCCGCGCGCTAGCGGCTCGATTCGGCCACGTAGTAGAGATCGCGGAGCCCCGCCGCCGTGTGCTCCCAGGTGAAGAGCCGCGCCCGGGCATGCCCGCGCGCGACCATCTCGTCCCGTAGCTCCTCGTCTCCGAGGAGGCGGAGGAGCTCGCCCGCGAGCGCCTCCTCGTCCCCGACCGGCACGAGCAGGGCCGCCTCACCCACCACCTCGGGAATGGAACCCGCTGCGGTGGCCACCACTGGCACGCCCTCGGCCATCGCCTCGAGCGGAGGCAGGCCGAAGCCCTCGTCGAGCGACGGGTAGGCGAGGACCGCCGATCGCCTGAGCAGCTCGAGCCGCTCGTCCCCGCCCACGTAGCCGAGGTAGTGGACGCGGTTGCGTGCCGAGAGGCCGGCGAGCACGGAGGCGAACTCGTCGTATCCCCACCCCCTGGCACCGGCGACGACGAGGTGGACGGAGTCGTCTCGTGCCGAGACGATCTCAAACGCGCGGAGGAGCGTCGGGTAGTCCTTGCGGGGCTGCACGGTTCCGATCGCGGCTATGAACCGCTCGGGCAGACCAGCCTGCGCTCGAGGAGCCGGTCCGGTTCCCGCGGCCGGGGCGGGCCCGGCGCGGGTGGGGATGCCGAGCGGTACAGCCACCACCCGCGCCGGGTCGGCGCGGAAGAGCTCGATCACCTGGCCCCTCACGAATTCCGACGGGGTGTGCACGAACGCACCCCGCCGGATCGCCTTGCGGACGAGCTCGGTGAAAGGCAGGAAACCGGCCTCCATGAGGCCGGGTGACAGGGACGGCACGAGGTCGTGGACGGTGACCACGCCTGCCGCCCGCCGAGTGGGCGGCAGCACGGCGTTCGTCCCGTGCACGACGTCGGCACCGCCGATGAAGACCTCGAGCGGGGGAAACGCGACCCGCTTCCACATGGCATGCAACACCTTCGCCGGCGCCGGGATCAAGCGGTCACAGGGCCGCACGTTCGGCGGGAGCCGGCCAGCAAGCAGGTGACGGCCCCGCCACGTGACGGCGAACCCGGTGAGCTCGAGATCGGCGTACCCGGCGAGACCGCCCGACAGCCCCACGACGAACTCCCCTATCCCGCTCCGCTCGCCGAGAAGCGGCGTGGCGTCGAGCGCGATCCTCACGACCGGTCGCCGGCCTGTGAAGAGCCGCAGTCGCCCGCGCGGGCTCGGAGCAGCGAACGGTACAGCTCTTCGAGCCTTCCGCCCGCCGCCTCGGGCGTGAGGTTCTCGAGCACCCACTTCCGTCCTTCCGCGAGAGGCTCGGCAAAGGACCCCGCGTCGTCATGTATGCGCTCCATGAGCCCGACGAGCTCGTCTATGTCGCCCCACTCGTAGACGAGCGGCACACCCATGTCGGCGGCAGCGTGGCCCACGGCTGATCGCGTGCCCACAGGTATCGCTCCGAAGAGCACGGATTCCGCCACCGACAGCGGCCAGCCCTCGGTCCTCGAGGGAAGGACCGTGCCCACAGCCCGGCTGAGGATCTGCGTGAGCTGGTCGGGGCCGGCTGACAGTTCCCAGCTGACACGGCCCTCGATGTCGAGGTCGCGGGCGAGAGCTCTCAGCCTTCGCTCATAGGCCGGCTCGGCCGAGGCGCTCACGATCGCGAGGCGAACGGCGGGGATCCTCGCCGCCGCCAGAAGAGCGTGCTCGACGTACTTGTACGGCACGAGCCGGCTCACGACGGCGAAGAGGTCCGGGTCTCGTCCGCCCGGGACGGCGGCCCGCGCCTTTGCCCTGTCCACCATGGACTGGCGGACAGGGCCGGGGAGGTAGAGGAGGAGACGGGCGCCGAGCCCCATCGCCTCGAGCCGCCGGCGCTCGTCGGTGGAGAGGTACACCGCCGCGCTGATCCTTCCTGCGAGGGCGGGGATCGCCCGGTTGTCGATCCCGCGCCGCAGGGCCAAACGGACGGGCGCCTGGCCGCCGCGCTCGTGGCTCAGGTTCCCGTGAGGTTGCACCACGAGCGGTCCGTGGAAGCTCTCGAGAACGACGGCGAGGAGGAGCGGCCGGTAGAAGCCGTGGAAGTGGACTATCTCGGCGCCACCGAGTGACGGGTAGAACAGCGGGCGCGGCCCCACCGTCGCGTATCGCCTGATCTCGACTTCCCCGACCCTGTCGACGTCCGCCGACCACGGGACGCGAGCTCCGTGCCGAGCTCGCTCGAGACGGGCGGTGTGGACCGTGACCTCGTGGCGTGCCGCCAGCCATGTCGCCGTCTCCTCGGCGACGACTTCGGCCCCGCCGACGAACGGCGACCAGTAAGGCGCGACGATGTGGATGTTCACGTGACGAGACGACCTCGGTGTTGGCGCCAGAGCCGGACGAACGCCGAACTTACAGCGCTATGGCCTCGGCGCTTGCTTCGGGAGCGGGGATGACAGCACAGCCGGCGCGAACTTACGCTTCGCCCATGCCCGAGACCGGCGACACGACGCGCCACACCGACTCTGGGATCGAGGTGCGGAACCTCTACACGGCGGCCGACCTCGCCGGGTGGAACCCCGCCTCGGAGCTGGGCGAGCCGGGCGGCTACCCCTTCACCCGCGGCGTGCAGCCCGACATGTACCGGGGGCGGCTCTGGACGATGCGCCAGTACGCCGGTTTCGGGACGGCCGAGGCGACGAACGAGCGCTTCAAGTTCCTGCTCTCGCACGGTCAGACCGGCCTCTCCTGCGCGTTCGACCTGCCCACCCAGATGGGTCTCGACTCCGACCATCCCCGCGCCGAGGGCGAGGTGGGAAAGGTGGGAGTGGCCGTCGACTCCGTCGAGGACATGAGGATCCTCTTCGACGGGATACCGCTCGACCGGGTCACGACCTCCATGACGATCAACGCCACGGCAGCGATCCTGCTGCTCCTCTACGAGATCGTCGGCGAGGAACAGGGTGTGAGCCCCGACAAGCTCGGCGGCACCGTCCAGAACGACATCCTGAAGGAGTACGTGGCGCGCGGCACCTACATCTATCCCCCCCGCCCGTCGATGCGGCTCGTGACGGACACCTTCGCCTACTGCGCCGAGCGGGTGCCCAACTGGAACACGATCTCCATCTCCGGCTACCACATCCGTGAGGCCGGGTCGACCGCGGTGCAGGAGCTCGCGTTCACGCTCGCCGACGGCATCGCCTATGTCGAGGCGGCGCTCGGTGCCGGGTTGGCGGTGGACGAGTTCGCGGGAAGGCTGAGTTTCTTCTTCAACGCCCACAACAACCTCCTCGAGGAGGTAGCCAAGTTCCGGGCGGCTCGGAGGATGTGGGCCCGCATCATGCGCGAGCGCTTCGGCGCGAGGCAAGAGAAGTCGTTGCGCCTGCGGTTCCACACCCAGACCGGCGGCTCCACGCTCACCGCCCAGCAGGCCGAGAACAACGTCGTCCGCGTGGCCCTCCAGGCCCTCTCGGCCGTCCTCGGGGGCACGCAGAGTCTGCACACCAACGGCTTCGACGAAGCACTCGGCCTCCCGACCGAGCGGGCGGCCAAGCTGGCGCTGCGCACCCAACAGATCATCGCCCACGAGTCGGGCGTCACCGACACGGTCGACCCTCTCGCCGGGTCCTACTACCTCGAATGGCTCACGGACGAGATCGAGAGAGGCGCCCGCGGATACCTGGAGCGCATCGACGAGATGGGCGGCGCGGTGACCGCCATCGAGCGCGGGTACATGCAGGACGAGATCGAGCAGGCCGCCTACGAGCACGCGAAGGCAGTCGGCTCCGGCGAGAAGGTCGTCGTCGGCGTCAACAAGTTCGTCGAGGCCGGCCTCGACGAGCCCGAGGTCTTCCCGGTGGACCCGTCGCTCCAAGAGGCGCAGATCGCGCGGACACGGTCGCTGCGGGCCCGCCGAGACCAGGCCCGCGTCGACGCAGCTCTCACAGAGCTGGCCGCGGCGTCGCGCGGTACGCAGAACCTTCTCGTCCCGATGCGCAGCGCCCTCGAGGCCGAGGCGACCCTCGGCGAGGTCTCCGACGTCCTGCGCGAGGCGTTCGGCGTCTACGAGCCGGGCGGCTGAGGGGCCTGTGTGGCCGGTCGAGCGGGAGCGGCCGGCCGCGGCGGGGGGTCAGGCAGCCCTCAGGAAACGGCCACGTGCGGCATGCAGAGGTCGTCGTACTCGGCGATGAGGATCGGCCCCGCCGACTCGCCGCACGCCGGGCAGGCCGGGTCTCGCCGCAGCCTGAACTCACGGAACGTCTCCTCGAGTGCGTCGTAGGCGAGCAGGCGCCCGACGAGCGGGTCGCCGAGCCCGAGAAGGAGCTTCAGCGCCTCCATCGCCTGGAGGGAGCCGACCATGCCCGGCAGCACGCCGAGAACGCCCGCCTCGGCGCAGGACGGCGCCAACTCCGGAGGCGGCGGCTCCGGCACGAGGCAGCGGTAGCACGGACCGTCGTACGGCTTGAACACCGTGAGCTGGCCTTCGAATCGGAATATCGACCCGTGGACGACCGGTATCCCGAGGAGCAGCGAGGCGTCGTTCACGAGGTAGCGGGTCGGGAAGTTGTCGGTGCCGTCCACGACGACGTCGTAGCCGTCGAGGACCTCGAGGATGTTGTCCGCCCCGAGACGTGTGTCGTAGGTGACGACGTTCACGTCGGGGTTCATGGCGGTGAGGGTCTTCTTGGCCGAGTCGACCTTGCGCTCACCGATCCTGTCCATGTTGTGCAGGATCTGCCGCTGCAGGTTCGAGGCGTCGACGACGTCCATGTCCACGATGCCGAGAGTCCCGACGCCGGCCGCCGCGAGGTAGAGGGCGGCCGGCGAGCCGAGCCCTCCGGCCCCGAGCAGGAGCACCTTCGACTCGAGCAACCTCTGCTGGCCGGTCTCGCCGACCTCGGGCAGGAGCAGGTGGCGCTGGTACCGGTTGCGCTGATCGGCGTCGAGCGTCTTCGGGACGCCCCAGGGCAGGCCCTCGTCCTTCCAGCTGTTGAAGCCTCCCGCCATCGAGACGACGTCGGTGTACCCGAGGTCCTGGAGCGCCTTGGCCGCAAGCGCGGAGCGCGTGCCCCCTGCGCAGTACACGACGAGCGGGCGGGATTTGTCGGGAACCCTGCCTTCGATCTGCAGCTCCACGTAGCCACGGGGGATGTGGAGCGAGCCGGGTATGGTCCCCTGCTCGTACTCGTCGGCCTCGCGCACGTCGAGGAAGACGGCCCGGTCCGTCTCGGTGGCGGCGCCGGCCGGGTCGACCTCGCGGATCGACCGCTTCACCTCGCTGAGCATGTCCCTGAAGCTCGACACTGCGGCGTCCCTCCTAAAGAGCCCTTCGTCCCGCGTCCGGGCCGTCCCCGAGAGAAACCCTACCGGATCGCTCAACATTCCCTTGCCCACTCACGCCGTCCGGCGCCGAGCAGCTTGGCTACCCTCCGGCGATGGAATTTCGCGACGTGGTCTTCCGCCGCCGGATGACCCGGGCGTTCCGGCCGGAGCCGGTGCCGCCCGAGATCGTCGCCCGGATCGTCGACCTGGCGGTGCGTGCACCGACCGCAGGCAAGTCGGCCGGCGTGGAGTGGCTGGTCCTCGTCGAACCGGACGACGTCCGGTCCTTCTTCGCAGCCACGAGCGACGAAGGCTTCCTCGCTGACCCCGGCGCGATGGCCGGGCTGTTGAACGCAGCCGCCGTGCTCCTACCGGTGGCCGACGCGGCGGCATATGTGGCGAGGTACGCAGAGCGGGACAAGGCTGGCTCGGGCCTCGCCGGTTTGGCGGCCGGGGATTGGCCGGTCCCCTACTGGCTGGTCGACGCCGCCTTCTCCGCCATGTCGGTTCTTCTCTCGGCCGAGGACGAGGGGTTGGGCGCCCTCTTCTTCCGGTTGCACCGGCCCGCCGGAGAGCTCGAGCGCGTCTTCGGCGTCCCGAAGGGCCGGTGCCTCATCGGAGCGATAGCCCTCGGCTGGGCAGCCGAGGCCGGCGGATCGGAGGGCTCGGCGACGAGGCGCACGCGCCCTCAAGCGAGCATGGTGCACTTCGGACGATGGTGATCACACGAAATATATTGAAATAGCTGGAGAATGCACGCCATACTGGTCCTCCCTTCCCGACTGCCTTCACTGGAGGACAGATGACGACACTCGTCGCAAGTTCCACCTCCCCGGTCACCGCGCTGAGCCCGCCCCTTGCGGACGGCAGCGGCACTCTTTTCGTCGAGCCTTGGGCCGATCCGCTCGTCGACCGGCTCGGGCACGACCCGCGCTCGCTCTACGTCGAGCGCTACTGGTTGCCCGTGCTCGGGCCGTCCACGACCTTCATGCTTCGCCGCTTCGCGAGCTACCTCGACGAGCCCGGCGAAGGCGTCGAGGTCTCGGTGGAAGAGCTGGCAAAGGGGCTCGGGATCGGCGAGCGCTCGGGACCGAACGCCCCGTTGGCAAGGACGATCAAGCGCTGCGTCGATTTCCAGATGGCCGAGTGGCGCCGAGGCAGGCTCGCGGTGCGACGCCGCGTCCCGCCGCTCGCCCGCCGGCACCTGAGGCGGCTGCCGGAGTCCCTGCAGGTCGAGCACGAGCGTGAGATCGAAGCCGCACTGGCTGCTCCGCCACTCAACGAGCGACTCCGGTCACAGGGTCGCGAGCTTGCACTGTGCCTCGTCGGGCACGGCGACGACCGGGCGATGGCCGAGCAGCAGCTGTCGCGCTGGGGTTTCGAGCCGGCGCTGGCTTCCGAGTGCGCCGACTGGGCGGCGCTCGAGTTGCGCAAGGCGAGGAGCCGCCGAGAGTGAGGCGGGCGCGCGGTGCCGGCGCTCAGGAGTCCGTCACCTCGATGCGGATGCGCTTGTTCGCCTTCCCCTTCGACTCCGTCTTCCGCACGAGGACCCTTCCCACCTCTGAGGTGTCGTGCACGTGCGTGCCCCCGTCGGCCTGCTTGTCGAGGCCGACGATGTCGACGACCCGTATCTCGGTCACGGACTCGGGGACGAGGTTCACCTTGGTCCGGATGAGGTCCTCGTCCAAGACGGCGGACGAGCGCGGGAGGAACCGGACTGCGATCGGGCGAGCTGCGGCGATCTCGTCGTTCACGAGCGCTTCGACGAGCTGCCCGAAGCCGTCGGGCAGCGGGTCGAATTCGAAGTCCATGCGAGCCGTGAGCGGCTCCATGTTCCCCCCGGTCACAGCCTTGTGCCACTCCTTCCAGATGACCCCGCAGAGGATGTGCAGAGCCGTGTGGGTGCGCATGAGCGCGTGCCGCCTGGTCCAGTCGATCTCACCGTGGACGGTGGCGCCGACCGCCGGCGGCGAACCTCCCGCGAGCCGGTGCCAGACCTCCGTGCCCTCCTTGCGCACGTCGGTCACCGAGAGGTCGTCGAGGCGACCCGTGTCGTGCGGCTGACCGCCGCCCGTCGGGTAGAAGAGCGTCCGGTCGAGCGCGACCCGGCTCCCGTCCGACCCGGTCACGGTCGCGTCGAAGTCGGTCGCGTAGGCGTCGCGGAGGTAGAGGAGTTCGGTCGTCACCCCACAAGTCTGGCCGGTGCGGACCGGCCTGGTCCGGCCGTCCGGCTGGTAAGACCGTGGCATGAAGATCAGTTCGATCCCGCTCCGGGCGGTGACAGGGGCCTACGTGCTGCACTCGGGTCTCGAGAAGCAATCCGCCGACGAGGAGCATGCGAAGAGGCTGCACGGTCTTGCCTCCGGCACCTACCGGACTCTCGAGAACCTCGAGCCACCGCGCTTCACGAAGCTCCTGTCGGTGGCCGAGATCGCTCTCGGCGCCGCCCTGCTCGCGCCGTTCGTACCCGACCGGCTTGCCGGAGCCGGGCTCGCAGCCTTCTCCGGCGGGCTCCTCGGCATGTACTGGAAGACTCCGGGGCTCCGGAAGGACAACAGCATCTGGCCGTCCCAGGCCGGCATCGGCATCTCGAAGGATGTCTTCATGCTCGGCATCGGTCTCGGCCTGCTCGCCGGTTGACCGGCCTGGTCGCCAGTCGGCGCCGCCAGGCGAGGCTCGGCCGCGCGGCGTAAGTAGTCTGGCGGGGTGGGAGACAAGCACGGGTACCTCGAGCTCCTGCGCGAGCGCGTCGTGATCTTCGACGGAGCGACGGGCACCAACCTCCAGCTGCGAGAGCTGTCCGCCGACGACTTCGGCGGCGAGGCCTACGAAGGCTGCAACGAGATGCTCGTCCTCACACGCCCCGACGTGGTGAAGGACCTGCACCGCTCCTTCCTCGACGAGGGCGTCGACGTCGTCGAGACCAACTCGTTCGGCTGCTTCCCCGTGGTCCTCGCCGAGTACGGGCTCGCTGCTGAGACGCACGAGCTCGCCAAGCGGTCGGCGGAGCTGGCGAAGGACCTCGCCTCGGCGTACTCGACTCCGGACAGGCGACGCTTCGTGGCCGGCTCGATGGGTCCGGGGACCAAGCTCCCGACGCTCGGCCAGATTCCCTTCGGTGAGATCCGCGACGGGTACGAGGTTCTCGCCCGCGGTCTGCTCGAAGGCGGCGCCGACCTGCTCGTCATCGAGACCGTCTACGACCTGCTCCAGGCCAAGGCTGCGATACAGGCGGCCTACAGAGCCATGAAGCACAGCGGACGGGAGGTGCCGCTGCAGGTTCAGGTGACCGTCGAGCTCACCGGCCGGATGCTTCTCGGGACCGAGATCAATGCGGCCCTCTCGGCCATCGAGGCGATGGGGCCCGACGTCGTGGGCATGAACTGCGCCACCGGCCCAGCCGAGATGCACGAGTCGCTCAGGTACCTCTCGGAGCATGCCGGCATGGCCGTCTCGGCGCTGCCGAACGCCGGCCTTCCATCCGTGCTCGACGGGAAGATGCACTACGACTTGAGCCCGGAGGATCTGGCCCGCCATCTCGAGTCGTTCGTCACCGAGCTCGGCGTAAACGTCGTCGGGGGGTGCTGCGGCACGACTCCTCAGCACCTGCGCCACGTCGTCTCCGCTTGTGAGGGCCTCGTACCCGCTCCCCGCCGGCTGGCCCACGAACCCGGCGCCGCCTCCATCTACACCCACGTGCCTTTCGAGCAGGACGCCTCCTTCCTCGTCATAGGAGAGCGCACCAACGCCAACGGCTCGAAGCGGTTCCGCGAGGCCATGCTGTCCGGAGACTGGGACACGACGGTCGCGATGGCGAAGGACCAGGTGAAAGAGGGCGCCCACATGCTCGACGTGTGCGTCGACTACACGGGAGCCGACGGTGTGCGCGACATGGGTGAGGTCGCGTCGCGTCTCGCCACGCAGTCGACGATCCCGCTCGTCATCGACTCGACCGAGCCGCCCGTCGTCGAGACGGCGCTGCAGTGGATCGGAGGACGGGCCGTCCTCAATTCGGTCAACCTCGAGGACGGCGACGGTCCCGGCACGCGCCTCGACCGGTTCCTCACCCTCGCGAAGGAGTACGGCGCCGCCGTCATCTGCACCTGCATAGACACAGACGGCCAGGCGAGGACGGCGGACTGGAAGGTCCGGGCGGCCAAGTCCATCCACGACCTCGCAGTCGAGAGGTACGGGCTCAAGCCCGAGGATCTCCTGTTCGACCCGCTCGCGCTGCCACTCTCGACGGGCATGGAGGAGTCGCGCCGCGACGGTCTCGAGACGATCGAGGCGATCTCCCGCATCAAGGCGGAGCTGCCCGGCGTGCACACGGTCCTCGGGCTCTCAAACGTGTCGTTCGGGCTGAACCCAGCGGCGCGCCAGGTCCTCAACTCCGTGTTCCTCTACGAGTGCATCGAGGCGGGACTGGACGCAGCCATCGTCCATGCAGGCAAGATCCAACCGCTCCACCGGATCGGCGAACGGGAGAAGGAGCTCTGCCTCGACCTCGTCTACGACAGGCGCCGCGCGGGCTACGACCCCTTGGGGGAGCTCATCGCGCTCTTCGAAGAGCGCTCGGGCTCCGCCGTCAGCGTCGCCGAAGACCGCAGCGGATGGTCGATCGACCGCCGGCTCGCGCAGAGGATCATCGACGGTGACCGGAACGGGCTCGAGGGCGAGCTCGAAGAGGCACTCGGCGGCCACGGCGCTCTCGAGATCGTGAACGAGATGCTGCTCTCTGGGATGAAGACGGTGGGCGAGCTCTTCGGTTCGGGCAAGATGCAGCTCCCCTTCGTCCTCCAGTCGGCCGAGACGATGAAGGCCGCCGTGGCGTTCCTCGAGCCCCACATGGAGAAGACCGATTCGAGCGGCGCGAGAGGAAAGGTCGTTCTCGCGACGGTGAAGGGCGACGTGCACGACATCGGGAAGAACCTCGTCGACATCATCCTCACGAACAACGGCTACGAGGTCGCGAACCTCGGGATCAAGGTGCCGATCGCCGAGATGGTGGCCAAGGCCGTCGAGATCGATGCCGACGCCCTCGGCATGAGCGGGCTCCTCGTCAAATCGACGCTCATCATGCGCGAGAACCTCGAGGAGCTGAACCGGGCGGGCCGGTCGAACATCCCGGTGATCCTCGGAGGAGCTGCGCTCACCCGCTCCTACGTGGAGAAGGACCTCCGTGATGTCTACGATGGCAAGGTCTTCTACGGCAAGGACGCCTTCGAAGGCCTGTCCGTACTCGACCGCCTGATGGAGATCAAGCGGACCGGCGTGAAGGACCCCACGTTCGGTACCGAGCGGACCGGTCGCGTCCTGCCACCACGGCAGAGCGCGGTGCTCGACGCAGTGGACCCGAGCACCCTCCCCGATCGCTCGCCCGAGGTCGAGACGGACAACGAGCTCTTCGTGCCGCCCTTCGTCGGCACGAGAGTGGCAAAGGGGCTTCCGCTCGACGACGTCGCGTCCTATCTGAACGAGACGGCTCTCTTCCGCAACCAGTGGGGATACCGCCCGGTCGAAGGTGAGAACGACGCCGATTTCAAGGAGAGGGTGCGCGCCGAGCTCCGAGCGCGCCTCGACGAGGCCAAGGCGGAAGGCGTCCTCGTGCCGTCGGTCGTGTGGGGGTACTTCCCCGTCAACTCCGACGGCAGGGATCTCGTCGTCTACAGCGACGACTCCCGCGGCGCGGAGCGCATGCGGTTCACGTTCCCTCGCCAGCGGAAGGAGCCGTACCTCTGCATCGCAGACTTCTTCCGGTCGGTCGACTCCGGTGAGAAGGACTACGCCGCGTTCCAGATCGTGACGGTGGGCGCCGCCGCCTCGGTACGGACAGCGGAGCTCTTCTCGGACAACCGCTACGTCGACTACCTGAGCCTCCACGGGCTGAGCGTCGAGATGACGGAGGCTCTCGCCGAGCTGTGGCACCGACGGGTGAGGGAGGAGTGGGGTTTTGCCTCCGAGGACGGTCCGACGCTGCAGGGCCTGTTCCGCCAACAGCACCGGGGGGGCCGCTACTCCTTCGGCTATCCGGCCTGCCCGGACCTCGAGGACAACGCCAAGGTGGTCGAGTTGCTCGGTGCGGAGCGGATCGGAGTCACGGTGTCGGAGGGCTTCCAGCTCCATCCCGAACAGACGACTCTCGCTCTCGTCTGCCATCACCCGAGGGCCAAGTACTTCGTCGCCTGAGGCGGGCTGCGCTGGTCTCACCGGTAGCCTCGGGTCATGCCGGCAATCGACGTCACGGATGCCACGTTCGAGGCAGAGGTGCTCACACGCTCGGACTCCGTCCCGGTCGTCATCGACCTGTGGGCGCCCTGGTGCGGTCCGTGCAGGACGCTCGGGCCGATCATCGAGAAGGTCGTGGACTCGACGGAGGGCCGAGTCGCCCTCGCCAAGGTGAACATCGACGAGAACCCCGGCGTCCAGTCGGCTTTCCGCGTCCAGTCGATCCCGGCAGTGTTCGCCATCTCGAAGAGGCGGGTCGTCGACGCGTTCGTCGGAGCCCTCCCCGAGCGCGCCGTGCAGGAGTTCGTCGACCGGATCGGCGGCGAGCCGAGCGAGGTCGACATGCTCGTCGAGGCCGGCGACGAGACGTCCCTTCGCAAGGCGCTCGAGCTCGAGCCCGCGAACGAGCAGGCGATCGTGGCTCTCGCCCGGCTGCTGTCGGGACGCGGCGACGCCGAGGAGGCGCTCGGCCTCTTGAGCAAGGTGCCGGAGAACGAAGAGACGAGGCGAGTGGCGGCCGAGGCCCGCTTGGCGGAGTCCGGCGGCGGAGTGGCGGCGGGCGCGTCAACGGGGGACGGGGCCGACGCAAGGCTGGCCGAGCTCATCGAGCGCGTTCCCGGCGACGACGCCGCGCGCCAGGAGATCGTCGACCTCATCGAGACCATGGACGCCGACGACCCCCGCCGGGCAGAGTGGCGGAGGGCACTCGCCGCGAAGCTCTTCTGAGCGGCCCCCTTCCGGTGCCCGAAGCAGTCGTCGCCCTCGGCGACAGGCGCTACGACATCTCCACCCGGGCGCTCGTGATGGCGGTCTGCAACCGCACTCCCGACTCCTTCTTCGACCGCGGGGCGTACTTCGCACTCGACAAGTTCTTCGCCCACGCCGAGCAGGCGGTCCACGAGGGCGCCGACCTGCTGGACGTGGGTGGCGTGAAGGCCGGACCGGGCCCCGACGTGCCTGAGAGCGAGGAGATGGATCGCGTCGTGCCCGCGGTCGAGGAGCTGCGACGGCGCTTCGACGTACCCGTCGCGGTGGACACCTGGCGGGCTTCGGTCGCGCGGGAGGCCTACCGTGCCGGGGCAGTCGTGGGGAACGACATCAGTGGTTTCGCCGACCCCGACTACCTGCCCGCCGCGGCGGCGGCTGGAGCAAGCGTGGTCGCCACCCACATCCGCCTCGCTCCCCGTGTCCCGGATCCCGAGCCGGTGTACGAGGACCTGCTCGGCGAAGTGAAGGCGATGCTCGCC
>JAJYVX010000200.1 GCA_021791795.1 Actinomycetes bacterium
GTACCAGCAGATCGCCAGGGTGTTCACGACGAGCCCGAAGGGAACCGTGCGCTGCACCGCTCGCTCGACCCGGTTGCGGGCTTGGCCCACGCCGCCGAGTTGTTTGGCATCTTCGATCGTTTTATGCAGTTTGCGATCCAGGCCACGGGGAAAATCCCAGTGTGAGGGCGGTGTTTCAGCGGATATGCGTCGGATACACTTGTATCTCACGTCGTTATGCCACAGGGTCGCAAGCGCGATGGCGGCGGCGTGCCGCTGTCGGAGTGACCGCCAGCTGAGCGGCGATCGCGCTCCAGGAATGGCCTTGGTGCCTCGCGCCGTCCACCGACGCTGGGATCCAGCGGCGCAGCTGAGCGAGCAGGCTCGCGATCGCGTGCAGATCCGCTAGGCAGTCCCCAAGGCTTGCCGGCGATCGGCGAAGCGTGAGCTCCACGATCGCCTGCTCGGCGGCAACCGCGCTGTCGTCGTCGATCAACGGCCCTCCGGGATGAACCGGCCAGTGTTCGGTGTCAAAGCAGGTCGACATGGTGTCGATCGGCAGGTCGGTACTCATCGCTCCCCCTTTCTCGGCGCGGTCTTCGAAGCCGACAGGACGTCGGTGCGCCCTCGGCGACGGTTGGACTCGGCCATGAGCTCTCGATTGATCGTGCGTGCTGCGTCGAGCTCCTCACCGAGGCGTCGAAGCTCCTCTTTGGCGTCGAAGAGCTGGTGGTCGATCTCGGCCACTCGCCCGGCGAGCTGGCGGTCTGCGAGCTCGGCGAGGGCTCCTGGCGGCACAAGCTCGTCTGCGACGAGACGGGCGCCTTCGGCCCGGGAAAGACGCGCCTCGAGGGTGCGAACCTGAGAGGCCAGGCGATGGTTCTGGGCTCGGAGGTTCTCCACCTCTGCGCGAAGCGAGGCGCCGGTCACCTGCGCCGCGGCTGCGAGCTTGCTCGTCTCGAGGGCGGTCGAGCGAGCGATCCTCGCCTCGACGTCGGCCCGCAGCTCGGGATGGTCGTAGATGAACTTGCGGCCGACTCGGGCCCTGCGGGCGATCGCGGCGATGCTCGGATGGCGCCCGGCCTCGATCATGGCGTCGGTGGCGCCGAGCACGAGGGCGTGCTTGCGCTCGGTGTCGAGCCGTCGGGCCGCTCGCATCGGCTCGGTCCCATCAGGCGTCATCGTCTGCGCCTTTGCGTCGTCGCTCGCGTTCGAGGTTCGGGTAGAGCCGCGCCTCGGGCTGGCCGACCACGCCCCGGAAGCGCACCGGCACCGAGGTGTCGAGCTGGGCTCGGGCACGCCGCAGCAGCCCGATCGCTTCTTCGGCCGCATCCCGCTCGTCATCTGACAGGCCGGCGAGCAGGCCCTCGCAGCGGTCGATCACCCGGCGCAGCGCCGAGATCTCTTCGGCCGAGGGGATTGCGGCGTTGCGGGCCCACTCGGTGAGCTCTGGCAACGCTGCGCGCAGGCGCTCTTTGTCGGCGAGCAGCCTCGTGAGGTAGCTGCGCAGTTCTGGCAAGAAGCTCGGGTCGGTCCGAAAGTAGCTGCAGCCGAGACACTGGTGGCGGAACGGGCAGACCTGGCCATGGGCCCTCACGTTGGTCGGCTCGGTGCAGATCCCAAAGGGGACAGCGACCTGGCCGACAGCCTCCCGTGCCGCCTCGGTGTCGAGGAGCCGTTCGACGAGCGGCCGGGTCTGTCGGCCGTCGTGGCCGACTTGGAGCGAGGCGAGCAGGTCGACGGCCTTGCGCTTCCGCTTCTCGGAGACCCGATAGTAGGCCTGGGTGGTGGTGAGGCGGCGGTGGCCCATGAGCTCGGCCAGTACCTCTATGGGGGTGCCTGCGTCGGCGTGGCGCTGGGCAAAGCTGTGGCGGAACGAGTAGATGTTGATGCCAGAGCGGTCGTAGGGCTCGCCGTCTTCCCCGTTCAGCTCGGGAAGCGCGTCCACCCACTCGCGGAAGTGCAGCTCGAAGGTCGCGACCTTGCAGCCCTTCGTGCCGTGCGGGTTCATCAAGGTGGCCGGGAAGAGCGCCAAGTGGCGTTGGTCAGTCTCGGGATAGCGGGCAGCGACGCGCGCTTGTTGGACGCGGATGATCTCGGCGGTCTCCTCGTCGATCGGCAGGCGGTAGCCCTTGATGCCGACCTTTGGCATGTCATGGACGAGGACCGGGGCGTAGCGCAGCTGGCCGGACTCGCCGACGATCTCCTCGAAGGCCAAGCACTCGAGCCTGAGCGCACACAGCTCGCCGGTGCGCCGGCCCACCCTGGCCTCGAGCTCCACCATCGCACGGCGGTCGGGCCCGTAGGCCTCCTCCAAGGTTCCGAGCGCGTCGGGGTGGAGCAGCTGGCCCATGACCACCAGGGGAAGGGCCCGTCCCTGGCCTTCCTGGGACGCTTCGGGCAGGTGGTCGGCGGGATGGACGACTGCGTTCTCGGGGAGGCCGTGCATCGGCCCGCCGGGCTGGCTGAGGCCCATCGCCCGTGCCTGGCGCAAGAAGAGGTCCAAGTGGCGCACCAACAGACGCCTCGTAGTGTGGGCGAGCTCTCCTCGAGCCTCGAGATGGGAGAGGTCGTTCACGAAAGCGACGAGATCCGCCCGTCCGACGAGGGTCGGGTCCTCGCCGCCGTCGCTTCGGTTGCGCCGCAGCGACTCCGAGACGGCTCGCAGCGCCCACACCGTCGCCTGCAGCGGCCGGGGGGTCTGCACCGTGTCGATGCGTTCGGCCGCCCACGCCTTAGCGGTCTCACGCAGCCAACGCTGGCTGATCGCGCTGAAGCGCATCGTGCCGTGGATGTGGCCGAACACCCGCAGGTCCCATTCGTCCTTTGCGGCCTCGGTCTCTCGCGTCGAGAGGGCGAGTGCGACCTGGTCGGTCGCAAAGGCGAGGAAAAGGCGCGCCGGGTGAGAGTGGATCCTCTCCTTCGCGAGCTCGAGGATCGATGTCACCCCTTGGACCCGCACCAGGTTGACCGCCGCCTGGAGGTCGGTCGGCCTCGCCTTGCGGCAGAGCGCGGCGGCGCGCTGGATCGCGTAGAGGATCTCGAGGCGGGCCTTCTCGGGAAGGGCACACAGCGCCACTACGCGGCAGTCCCGGTCGATCGAGCCTTGGCGAGAGCACCAGACCTGCATGGCCCGGCCCTTGGGCCGTCCCTCTGCCTTCCAGCGCTGGTCGTGGGGGCGGCAGAGCGCGGGCGAGGCCCGCCAGGAAAGGCGAGCGCAGCTCGGCACCGCACAGCGCCCGAAGCCCGGCCGCGGTTGCGCCGGGGGGTACTCCTCGTCGCCGGCCAAGTACTGCTCTGGGGTCTGGCCCCGCTTCTCCATCATCTGCACGCAGGCGACGCACAGACCGTGGGAGTGCACGGGGCGCTCGTGGCCGGGCGTGCAGCACACCGCGCACATCGCATCGGTCCTGGGCCGACGCAGCATCGGAGGCACCGTCTTACAGAAGGAGGCGAAGTCGACGTCCTCGCCGGCTGCCCGCCACAGCTGATCGCATCGCCAGCACAGTCCGAGGTGGGTCCTAGCCACCTGTCTGCACGCGACGGCCTTGCACTCGACGAAGCCGAAGAGCGGGTCGCTTTCGGCCGGGGCGAACACCTGGGTCTTCGGGTCATAGCCCCTCGCCTCGAGCAGCCCCCAGTCGATGATCGAGGCGATCGATGGCGGCGCTGGTGTGGTGCGCAGAGGTGCAAAGCGCGCAGCGGCACCCTCAGTGGCCATCGCCGTCCCCCTTGGTCGGTGCCGTTCTGGCTTTCTTGACGTGCTCGGTCGTCTTGCTGTGGTTGCGGGTGACGCTCAGGGCTTCCACTGCCTCGACGGCCTGGCGCAACCGAGCGGCGCTCGGATGGACGTAGATCTGGGTCGAGGTGATCGAGCCGTGGCCGAGGAGCGCCTGGACGACGTCGATCGCCACCCCTGCTTCGGTCATCTGGGTCCCGGTCGCATGCCGGAGCATGTGGGGGTGCACAGGCCGTGCGAGCCCCGCCCGGCGAGACAGGCTCCGCAGGCGCTGACGGAACGCCGAGGGGCTCATCGGCCGGCCGAGTGGCGCGTGGAAGAGGTTCACGAACACGAAGTCGCAGCCATCAGCTTGCGGGCACGACAGGCGCTCGTGGCTGTAGCGGTCGTAGTAGGCGAGCACGATCGGGCCGACGGGCACGACGCGTTCGTTGCGTGACTTCGCCGACGCGTGGTTGGGGTTGTCCTCCCGGTGCACGACGTGCAGGTGCGGGCCCTCGACCCCACAACCCATCCCTGTGGCGTGCTCGACGAAGTGCAGGTCGCATCGGCGGAGCCCGAGGGCCTCGCCGATCCGAAGCCCCAAGAACCACAGCACCACGAGCAAGAAGCGGTCCCGCCAGCAGGTCGCGGCCTCGAGCAGCGCCTCCCACTCCGCTTGGGACGCGGCCTCTGGCTGTGCCGACCTCGAGGCCCGCAACCGGTGGCGCGGCGCGGCCCGGTAGCGCAAGCCCGAGCCCTCTGGGCGCAGCTCGGCCGGGAGGAACCGGTCGTCGGCCACCTCGTAGAGCGACGCTAGCACCGAGGCGTCGATGGCCCCGAGCGCGACGCTGTGCTTGTAGAACTCGCGCACCACGGCAAGGACGTGGTTGATCCGGCCGGGACCCGGCGACCGGCCCTGGCCCGCGCCAGGGCGCTCGGTGGCCGTGGTGCGCAGCAACAGCACGAAGCGGCTCAGCTCCTGGGCTGCCACCTCGAGGCTGCGACCGCTCGTCGCGCACCAGGCGAGGAACCTCGCGAGCTCCCCGGCATAGACCCTCGTCGTCGACTCGGCGCGGTCCCTCCCGAAACGCAGATCGAAGAGGAAGCGGTCGGCCAGCTCGACGGCGTCGTAGTTCTCGTCGATAACGCTCCAGTACCGGCGGCCGTCAGGCAGCTCGATGCGGAACGCACGGCGGCCGCCCGAAACGAGACAGTTCTGCACGTGGGAGACGGTATGACGCCTTGGTGTATCCGACGAGAACTGCCAGGCGTTTCGGGAAACAGAAGCGCGCACCCCTCGAACTGCTGAAAACGATCGCGACTTCGATCGACCAGCGCGCGGCGTAGCGTTCGACGATCTGGGCGGCGGTCGCATCGAGGTCGGTGGTGACGAGGGCGATGTCGTAGCCGTTCTTCGAGCGGTCCCGGACGAACACCACCTGGACCTGTTGTGGGCCGAACACGCCATACCAGAGGCAGCGAAGCACTGCGGTTGAGACGGTCGTGGTCGCCCCGTAGCGGGTGACCGTGCTCG
>JAJYVX010000201.1 GCA_021791795.1 Actinomycetes bacterium
CGTCGGCACCGTCTTCGGGATCGCCGAGCGAGAGGGCGACAGCAGCTACATCACCCAGCTGTTCGCTTCGGGAGGCGAGCTGCGGGCCATGCACCGCAAGCGCCGTCTCGGCGAAGGCGAGGAGGGTTTCTCGCTCGGTGGGGAGCCGGAGGTGTTCCAGGTGGGCAGGGTGACGTGCGGCATCGTCATCTGCGCCGAGTCGCAGGATCCGTCCATCTGGCGTGACCTCGCTCGAGCCGGAGCCTCCGTCATCTTCTTCTGTGCCGCGCCGGGTCTCTCCGATCGCCGCACGGACGAGGCCTCCTGGCGGGCCGGCCTCCTCTGGTGGGAAGGGAGTGGCCTGGCGGACGCCAAGGCTGCTGCCCGGGCCAACGGGTTCTCGGTTGCCGTCGCCACCCAAGCCGGAAGCACGTTCGACGAGGACTTCCCCGGCCTTGCCGCCTTGGTGAGCCCGGCCGGCGAGGTGACGGACCGCACACCCGACTGGCGTCCGGGATCGCTCGTGGTCGAGATCGCGGGCCCGGGCCCCGGCTGCTCGACCGGCTAGCCCACGGCGACCGGCTCGGCGGGGAGTCCAGAGCGGTCAGGCGAGGCTTTCGCGCCAGGCGGCGTGCAGCGCGGCGTAGTGGCCCGTCCCGGATTCGAGCAGCTCGCCCGGCCGACCGTCCTCGACGATGCGTCCACCGTCGACTACGAGCACGCGGTCGGCTATCTCGATCGTCGAGAGGCGGTGGGCGATGATGACCGAGGTCCGCTCGGCGAGGACCGTCTTCAGGGCGGACTGGACGAGGCGTTCCATCGGCGCGTCGAGCGAGGAGCTTGCCTCGTCGAGGATGAGGACGGCCGGGTTGGCGAGGAAGGCGCGGGCAAGCGCCACGAGCTGGCGTTGCCCGGCAGAAAGCCTGCTACCTGCTTTGCCGACGTCGCTCTCGTAGCCGTCCCCGAGCGTGTCGACGAACGTGTCCACCCCGACCGCGCGGGCGGCGGCAACGACGTCGGCTTCGCTGGCCTCCGGTGAGCCGAAGGCGATGTTCTCGGCGAGCGTCCCGGAGAAGACGAAACTCTCCTGGGTCACCATCGCCACGGCCTTGCGGAGGCTGTGCTGGTCGAGTGCGGTGAGCGGGATGCCATCGATCGTCACCTCTCCCTCGGTCGGGTCGTACAGGCGAGCGAGCAGCCGGGCGATCGTGCTCTTTCCCGCCCCGGTCGGCCCGACGAGCGCCACTGTCTGGGCAGCGGGTATCGAGAGGTCGAGGCTGTGGAGGATCTCGACGCCGGGTCGGTACGAGAAGCGCACCCGGTGGAAGTCGACCCCGCCCTTGAGGCCCTCCCGAGGGATCGGGGCGCCGTGCGCGGGCATCGGGACGCCGGGTTCTTCGTCGAGCACCCCCGCCAGCTTCTCCAGGCCGGCGGAGGCCGCCTGGAAAGAGTCGTAGAACTGGCTCACCTCGGCGAGCGGCTCGTAGAACCGGCGCAGGTAGAGGACGAAGGAAGCGAGGATGCCGACCTGCATCTGCCCGTCTATGACCCTGAGGCCGCCGTAGAGGAGCACGGCCGCCGTGCTGATGTTGCCCACGAGCAGGATCCCGGGCCAGTAGATGCCGAGCAGCTGGAAGGAGCGGCTCATCGCCGAGCGGTAGCCCTCCGACAGCTCCTGGAAGATGGCGTCGTTCCGCGGTTCCCGCCGGAAGGCCTGCACCGCCCGGATGCCGCGCAGGGACTCGGTGAAGTGGACGATCACGAGAGCCATGGCGTTGCGAGTCGAGCGGTACGCACGTGTCGACTGCCGCTGGTACCAGCGCGTGAGGAAGAAGAGGGGGACGAAGCCGACGAGGCAGACGAGCCCGAGCGGCAGGTCGAGCACGAGCAGGATGACGCCTACGAAGACGACCGACAGCACGGCGTTGAGGACGGTGTCGAGCCCGAGCGTGAACATCTCGTTCAAGGAGTCGAAGTCCGAGGTGAGCCGGGCGATCATGCGGCCCGTCGTGTAGTGCTCGTGGAACGCCAGGCTGAGGCGCTGGAAGTGGGCGAACACGCGCTCGCGCAGCTCGAGCAGTATCTCCTGGCCCACCCGGCCCGAACCCGCGACGAAGATGCGGTACAGGCCCGCCTGGAGAGCTGCGCACAGGAGGATGGCGACCGTGATCACTGCGACCGGCGTGTAGTCGTCGTGTCGAACCCCGCTGATACCGCGGTCGATGCCGAGGCCGACGAGATACGGGATGGCGGTGGCCGCCGCGTTCGAGACGAGGATGGCAAGGCCCACCACGACGACCGTCTTCTTGTGGGGAGCGGCGACCGAACCGAGCAGCCTGCGCGTCCTCTTGCGCAACAGGCCGGTCCAGTCGGCCGGGACCTCCTCGACCTCCTCGGCGGCGATGCCGCGCCACACCTCGGTCGTGGTCACGACGCCCTCGGCTCCTCGTAGTCGACCGCGAGCACGGCGACGTACTCCGGCAGCTCCATCAGCTCGTGATGGGTGCCGACCGCTGCGATCACGCCGTCCTGCAAGAGCGCGACCCTGTCTGCGAGCGCGACGGTGGACGGGCGGTGCACGACGAGCAGGCTCGTCGTCTCGGCGAGCACTCGCCTGAGCGCCTCCTCGACGAGGGCTTCGGTGCTGACGTCGAGTGCAGAGAGCGGGTCGTCGAGAACGAGGACGGTGGGGCGCGTGACGACTGCGCGAGCGAGCGCGAGCCGCTGGCGCTGGCCTCCGGAGAGGGCAAGGCCCTGCTCTCCCACCCGCGTGTCGAGGCCCCAGGGGAGGTCGTAGGCGAAACCCGCCTGCGCCAGCTCCAAAGCAGCCGCGATCTCGTCCTCGGTGGCAGTGGGTCGGCCGAGCACGACGTTCTCGCGCACGCTCATGGAGAACAGCACCGGGTCTTCGAACACGACGGCGATGTTGTGGCGAAGCGAGTCGAGGGTCATGTCCCTCACGTCGGTCCCGTCGAGAGTGATGCGCCCGGAGGTGACGTCGTACAAGCGGGTGGGCAGCGCCGCGAGCGTGCTCTTGCCCGAGCCCGTCACCCCCACGACGGCGAGGGTCTCGCCCGGCGCGATCGTGAGGTCGACGTCACGGAGCACCTTGCGGTCGTTTCCCGGGAAGGCGAAGGCCACGTGGTCGAACACGAGCTTGCCCCTCGACTGCCGCAGCGGCCGGGCATCACTGCGCTCGTCGACCGACATCGGCGCGTCGAAGATCTCGCAGACCCTGTCGGCGGCGGTGGCGGCCTGCTGCGCCATGGAAAGGATCCATCCGAGGTCGATGATCGGGAACTGCAGCAACACGAGGAGCGTCGTGAAGGCGACGAGGGCGCCGACCGATATGGAGCCGCGGGCGACGGCTATGCCGCCGACCAGCACGGTCGCCGCCATCGTGACGTTCGGGACGAGAGTGAGCCACCCCCAGAAGCTCGCCCTCAGTCTCACGAGCTCGAGGGCCGATCCCCTAAGGGTGCGGGCCGACGAGCCGAAGCGTTCCTGCATCAGTGGCGCGCGACCGAAGGCCTTCACCACGCGCATGCCGGTCGCCGCCTCCTCGGTGACCGTCGCGAGGTCTCCCTGCAGGTCCTGGACCCGGCGGGAGATGCGCGAGTAGCTCGCGCCGAATCGCTTGGCGAGCCAGATGACGGGCAGGGTCGTGAGGAGGGCGACCGCGCCGAGAGGCACGTAGGTGACGAAGAGAAGGGCCATGACGGCGCTGTACTGCAGCCCGTCCACGACGAAGTAGATGGCGCCGAAACCGAGGAAGCGCCGGATGGTCCCGAGGTCTGTCGTCGCGCGGGAGAGCAGCTGGCCCGTCTGCCAGCGGTCGTGGAACTCGACGGGGAGACGCTGCAAGCGAGCGTAGAGGTCGTCCCGGAGCTGGCGTTCGACGTGCTGGATGGCGACCGACTGCACTCGCCGCCTCGCCGCGATGAAACCCGCCTCGAGCGACCCGAGCACGAGCGCGAGGAGGAACATCGGCACGAGCGCGGCGCGATCGTGCCGTTCTATCGGCCCGTTGACGACAGCCTCGAGGACGAGCGGGATGAGGGTGCTCGCGCAGACAGCCGCCACCGCGCACGAGAGCATCACCCACATCTGCCGCGACCACGGACGCACGAAGGTCCGCAGCCGCCACAGCGACTCGTAGGTCGCGAAACGCCCCCGCCGATTCCGAGCCATGTCTCAGACGGTACTCAGATCGGGCGAGAGCGCTGGCAAGTCCCCGGCCGGGCGTGGACGGGCTGTAGCGGTGGGTGGATCGTGTGGCGGTGGGGTGGGGCTTCGCCCGCACCTTTGACTTGGACCGCCTCGGGACCGTGCCGCGGCACCCGTCCACCGTCTCACTTCGGCGAGCGATCCTGCCTGGCTGCGACCGTGGTGCTGGAGAGCGTGCTCGAGCTCCCGGCCGGGGGTGCCGAAGCTTCGGGGACAGCACGTCTCTTCGGATCCGATGAGAAGATGCGGATGGACCGTAGCCTTCGTCTGCCCGGCCCTCGCGTCCTACCGGGGTGGGGAGCCGTCGATCATCGCGAGGACTGCCTCTCAGGCGCTGCCCGGGCGTGGAACGGACCGTGGTTGCTCCGGCCGCGACACGGAGGTCCTACGCTCGGACCCGTGAAGGCGCTGGTTCGTGTCGTCGCCGTGCTCGCCGGCCTGATCGTGCTGGGCGGCATCCTCGCGGCTGTCATCTGGCTGTGGGCCAACATCTCCCTCTCGCACGGGTACCTCGTGGCCGCAGGGGCGGTCATCGGACTCATCTTCGTCGTGGTCCTCGTACACTGGGCCGTCACGACTCTCTCCGCGAGGTCAGTGACGGCGACCAGTTCGGCGACAGATCAACCGCCGGAGGAGACGCCTGCCGGCACGTCTTTCGACTCGGGACCGGCCGCTCGACGACAAGACGGCGTGCAATGGACGGCCATCGCCGGCGACCGCCCACCGGGCAGCGAGGAGTTGGCTCCAGAGCCTCGGCCCCAGTAGGAGCCGCCGCCGCGGCGAGGGGCGGCGGCGCGAGCAGCCCTGTAAGTCGAGGGCACGCTTCGGAACGCGCTCTCTGCGGGTAGCCGACGAGTATCTCTCGCGCCGACGCCGCTGCTGCTACGGTCAATAAGGGCCGGGTAAGAACTGGTGTTGACCTGCGGCTCTGCTCGCCGAGCGCGCCTGGTGAGGTCTTCACGTTTGGGCTTGAGCAGGATCGACGCCAGCTGACAGAGCACTT
>JAJYVX010000202.1 GCA_021791795.1 Actinomycetes bacterium
CCCTCCAAGACGAGCGCCTTCTGGTGTATGCAGGTGTTCTGGTTGGAGCGACGGAACTTCGCGAGCGGGTATACGCGCCGGTTCAGCTCGTCGCCGAAGCCGTCTTTCTGACCCGACTTGTACTCGACCGTGACGTGGTCCCCGGAGACCTCGGTCACCTTCCCCTCGCCCTCGGCCACCACGAGCTCGCCGGCGTCGCGCGCCGCTCTCGCCTCGATGCCCGTCCCGATGTAAGGGGCTTCGGGAACGAGGAGCGGGACGGCCTGCTTCTGCATGTTGGCGCCCATGAGGGCGCGGTTGGCGTCGTCGTGCTCGACGAAGGGGATGAGCGCCGTCGACACCGAGAGGATCTGCTTCGGCGACACGTCCATGAGGTCCACGTCTGCAGGCGGCACATAGTCGACCTCGCTCGTGGTGCCGTAGGAAGTCGACGTCGCCCCGACACGCACGCCGGCGCCCTGCGGGCCGCGGCGCACGAGGATGCGGTCCTCGACGAAGCGGCCCTCGTTGTCGAGCACGGCCGACGCCTGGGCTATGACGTACTCCTCCTCCTCGTCAGCCGCGAGGTAGACGATGTCGTTCGTGACCTGGCCGGCCACGACCCGGCGGTACGGGGTCTCGATGAACCCGTGCTCGTTCACCCTCGCGTAGGTCGCGAGGTGGCCGATGAGGCCGATGTTCGGACCTTCCGGCGTCTCGATCGGGCACATGCGACCGTAGTGCGACGTGTGGACGTCCCGGACCTCGAAGCCCGCCCGCTCGCGCGAGAGCCCGCCCGGGCCGAGGGCCGAGAGCCGCCGCTTGTGGGCGAGACCCGAGAGCGGGTTGTGCTGGTCCATGAACTGGGACAGCTGGCTCGTCCCGAAGAACTCCTTGATGGCGGCGACGACCGGCCGGATGTTGATGAGCGTCTGCGGTGTGATGGCCTCGACGTCCTGGGTGGTCATGCGCTCGCGGACCACCCGCTCCATGCGCGAGAGCCCTATGCGGACCTGGTTCTGGATGAGCTCGCCCACCGAGCGGATGCGGCGGTTGGCGAAGTGGTCCTGGTCGTCGAGCCGGTATCCGGGCTCGCCGTTCGCCAGGTGCAGCATGTAGGTCGCGGCTGCGAGGACCTCGCTCGGGCTCAACACGCCCTGGTTCTCCGTCGGGCGCTCGAGATCCCAGTCGAGTATCTCGGCGATGCGGTCGATCTCGGGGCCGAGCTTGCGGTTCAGCTTGTAGCGCCCGACCCGGGTGAGGTCGTAGCGGCGCGGGTTGAAGAAGGCGTTCTCGAAGTAGACCCTGGCAGCCTCGAGCGAGAGAGGCTCGCCCGGGCGTGCCCGCTTGTAGATCTCGAGGAGCGCTTCGTCCCGCGTGGGGATGAGCTCGCGCTCGCGCTCCCACTGGCTCTCGAGGAAGTCGAAGTGGCGCACGAACCGGCCGAGGAACTGCTCGTCCTCGTAGCCGAGAGCGCGCAGCACGACGAACAGCGAGAGACGGCGCTTGCGGGCGACCCTGGCGCCGGCTGTCACGTCGCGGTTCGGCTTCGCCTCGACGTCGAACTCGATCCACTCGCCCCTGTAAGGGTGGATCGTGCCGGTGACAATTGTCTTCTGGTCCCTTCCCGGCTGGAAGATGACGCCGGGCGAGCGCACGAGCTGGCTCACGACGACCCGCTCGGTCCCGTTGATGATGAACGTCCCGCGGTTCGTCATCATCGGGAAGTCGCCCATGAAGACCGTCTGCTCCTTGATCTCGCCGGTCGAGGCGTTCATGAAGCGGGCGCGCACGAAGATCGGGCCGGCAAAGGTGATGTCCTTCGCCTTGCACTCGTCGATGGAGAACTTGGGCGGCGGCCGAAGGTCCGGATCACCGGGATCGAACTCCAGCTCGAGACGGAGCGTGTCCGTGAAGTCCGAGATCGGGCTGATGTCCGCGAACGTCTCGGCGAGCCCTCTCTCGAGGAACCACCGGAACGAGTCACGCTGGACGGAAATCAGGTCAGGGAGCGGAAGAACCTCGTCGAGATTGGCGAACGAGAAACGCTCCGGGCTGCGGGAACGAGACGGCAAGGGCCTACTCCTCGCGAAGAAAGGACGACCGGAAAGCTGGGACAAAAGAACTGGGGGCGGTCCGCGCCCGGGCGCGCGTCAAAGACCTGGAGATGTTGCGATGACACGCGAGGAGGGCACGGCAACAAAGAAGTATATGCGCGCGGCGGCGCGCAAACAACACCCTGGCGGCCCTTACGGCCCCGGGGAAGGGTAAAGGAACTGCGCCCGGGAGTCAAGAGTTGCGGCGGCTGGGTCTTCGGCCTCGCACGGCCGCTCAACTGGGACTCCGCGGCAGGGCCGTCCCGGCGCGACGGGCACGGCTGCCTCGTCGCACCGGCACGGCTGCCGGTCGAGTCCTCTCTGCCCTCCCTCGAAGTCAGCGACGAGTTCGCCGCTACTTGAGCTCGACGGAGGCACCGGCTCCTTCGAGCTGAGCCTTCGCCTTCTCGGCGTCCTCCTTCGAGACCTTCTCGAGCACGGCCTTCGGAGCGCCGTCGACCAGGTCCTTCGCCTCCTTGAGGCCGAGGTTCGTGAGGGCACGGACCTCCTTGATGACCTGGATCTTCTTGTCGCCGGCCGCCGAGAGGACGACGTCGAACTCGTCCTTTTCCTCCTCGGCCGCGGCTGCCTCCCCACCACCGCCCGCAGCCGGGGCTGCGGCCACGGCGACCGGTGCTGCGGCGGTCACGCCGAAGCGCTCCTCGAACTCCTTCAGGAGCTCGCTCAGCTCGAGCACCGTCATGCCGGCGATGCCGTCGAGGATCTCTTCCTTGGTTGCCATTTCTGCTCCCTGTTCTTCTCTTCGTTCCTACTCAGACTCGTCTGGGGCGGTCCCACCGGTTGCGTCCGCATCCTCGGCAGGCAGATCTGCCTCGGCTCCGGACGACTCCGGTGCAGCCGCGTCTCCTTCGTCAGCTGCAGGCGTCTCGGCTGCTTCACCCGCGGCGCTCGGAGCCGTATCTGCTCCGGCGGCTCCGGGCGCCTCGGTGGCAGTCGGGGCGGCGCTTGCGCCCGTACCGGAGTCCGTTTCGCCAGATCCGGGCTCCGGGACGGATGCAACGCCAGCGCCAGCGCCAGGCTCGCCGGAGGAGTCCCCCGCAGCGCGCTTCTGGTCGATCACCGCCGAGAGCCCGTAGGCGAGGTTCTGCGGAAGCGCCTTCAGCAATCCGGCGAACTGCCTCAGCGGAGCAGCGAAGGCGCCGGCGATCTGTGCGAGCAGGGCGTCGCGCGACGGGAGGTCGGCGAGGGCGGCGGCGGACCGGGCGTCGATCAGGCTGGAGCCGATGAGCCCGCCTTTCACGACGAGCGACGGATTGGTGCGGGCGAAGTCCCGCAGCACCTTCGCGACGGTTGCGACGTCGCCCTCGACGAAGGCGATGGCGGTCGGACCTTCGAGGAGAGGGTCGATGGCCACCATCCCCGTCTCGGCCGTGGCGCGGCGGACGAGGGTGTTCTTGTAGATCTTGTACTCCGCCCCGGCGGCTCTGAGCGACCGGCGCAGCGTGGCGAGGTCTCCCACCTTGAGACCGCGGTACTCGGTGAGGATCGCCGCGTCCGTCCGCTCGAGGTGATCCTTCACCTCTTCGACGGCGGCCACCTTCTCGGCCCTGGGACCTGCCACCTGTTCTCCCTTCGTCCTTCCAGCGTGTCGACCCCTTGGGGCGGGCGCGTACCGGACGAAGGAAGCACTGGGACTTCGCCTCGTCGGGCGGGCACCTGGCCCATTCAGCACTTGCGTGCACCGGAGGTCTTCGGCGACTCGGTTGTGAGGGAGATGCTAGCTCAGCGCGAGCACTCCCTCGCGAGGGGGGGCGATACCCGCCCTCCAGGTCTACGCGGTTGCGGCTAGCTCCTCGTCGGTGACCCGGGCATTCGTCGGGTCCACCTTCACACCCGGTCCCATGGTCGACGAGAGCGTTACTGATCGGATGTAACGACCCTTGGCGGCCGCAGGCTTCACCCTCACGAGCTCGTCGATCACCGCCCGGTAGTTCTCGAGCAGCTTCGAGGTCTCGAAGGAGGCCTTGCCGATCGGCACGTGGATGTTGCCTACCCGGTCGGTCCGGTACTCGACCCGCCCGCCCCGGAACTCGGTCACCGCTCGGCCGACGTCCGTCGTCACCGTTCCGGTCTTCGGGTTGGGCATGAGCCCCCGCGGCCCGAGGATGCGGCCGAGGCGTCCCACTTGGGCCATGAGGTCAGGAGTGGCGATGGCCACGTCGAATTCGAGGAAGCCCTCCTTCTCGACCCGCGCGACGAGATCGTCGGCGCCGATCACGTCTGCCCCGGCAGCCCGCGCCTCCGCGGCGGCATCACCGGAGGCGAACACGGCGACCCGTTGTGTCCTGCCGGTCCCGGCCGGAAGCGAGAGCGAGCCCCGCACGATCTGGTCGGCACGGCGAGGGTCGACCCCGAGCCGGACTGCCACCTCGACGGTCTCGTCGAACTTCGCGCTCGCGAGGCTCTTCACCATCTCTGCTGCCTCGACTGGCGCGTAATAGCGCTGCCGGTCGTAACGGGCCAGCGCGTCCGTGTACCTCTTCCCCTGTCTCACCCTCGGCTCCCTTCGAACCTCGTCCGCTCTGCGCCTACGGTCAGCCGACCGTGATGCCCATAGAGCGGGCGGTACCGGCTACCTGGCGCTTTGCCGCGTCGATGTCGTTCGCGTTCAGGTCCGGCATCTTCTTCTCGGCGATCTCGGTCAGCTGAGCGTCGGTGATGGAACCGGCGCCCTCCCGCCCGGTGAGCGCGCTTCCCTTGTCGACGCCGGCCGCCTCCCGTATGAGGACCGTCGTGGGAGGCGTCTTCAGTATGAACGTGAAAGAACGGTCCTCGAAGATCGTTATCTCGACCGGCACGACGGTGCCGCGCTGGTTCTCGGTTGCGGCGTTGTACTGCTTGCAGAACTCCATCGTCTGCACCCCGTGCGGACCGAGCGCGGTCCCTACGGGGGGCGCGGGCGTTGCCTGCCCGGCGGGCAGCTGGATCTTCACGACGGCCATGACGCGGCGGCGAGCCATTTGTTGACTGTCTCCTCTGTTGCGCCAGGTCTTAGAGCTTTGCGACCTGGCTGAATTCGAGCTCGACCGGGGTCTCCCGGCCGAAGATGTTGACCAGCACCTTCAGCTTGAGCTGGTCCTCGTTG
>JAJYVX010000021.1 GCA_021791795.1 Actinomycetes bacterium
GGCCGTCGTCACGTGGAAGAGCGTGGCGATCGCCCCGCCGCCGAGGAGGGCGCCCGTGGTGAAGTAGCCGACGTACACGAGGATCACGATCAGGTTCGGAAGGGCGGTTCCGTACATGCCGAACTGCGCCCTCGACTGCATCATCTGCGGAAGGCCGAGCCGGGGCCCCTGCACGGAGTGAAGGGCCATGTACAACCCGCCGAGCGCGTTGCCGACGACGATCGCGAAGATCGACCACCCGAGGTTCAGGCCGAAGACCACCATGAGCGCACCGACCGAGACGGCGAGGATCTGCACGTTGCTCGCCGCCCAGAAAGTGAACAGATTGCGCGGTTTCCCGTGCCGTTCGTTCGGTGGGATGTAGTCGATGCCATGGCTCTCCAACGCCAGAGGTTCACCTCCGGCGCTCGACGACCTGGCGGTAACCGTGCTCATCGCACCTCCTCCCCTCCCCGGGCTTCCCCGGTGGAGGTCAAATTGGAGCTCCCCCAGATGACGACGGGCGACCGTCTAGTGCTCCGTTGGGGGGGCAATCTAGTTCACACTGTTCAAGACTTGGCATGGATTTTCGCCTGATGAGAACGCTGACCGGAGCGCCGACGCGCGGGTGGTTGTGGCCGATCCACTCATCGACCCAGCTCCATGACCCGATAGCTCACGGCCTGCAGCCATTCGCGCGACGTGTCCGCCGGCAGCTCAGGCCGAGGTGTCGGTGACCATGGAGAAGCCAAGGGTGTCGTACGAACCCATCCGATCGAGCACCTCGTTCACGCGCGACAACGCGACCTGCTCAGAGACCAGGTCGGCCGGACGCAGCTTGCCCTCTCCGACCAATCGGAGAAGGCCGCCGAGGTTGACATGCGGGTTGCCGACGCTGCCCACCATCGTCAACTCCCGCTCGATCATGAGGTCGAGCGGGACACTCACGTTTCCCTCCTCTTCCCGGCTGGTCAGCCCGACCTGCACGTGCCTCCCGCCCTTGCGGAGCGAGAGGAGGGCCTGCTGGACGAGCCGCTCCGTCCCGAGCCCGCCGAGTGAGACATCGGCACCGCCCTCGGTGATGTCGACCACCTCGGCCGCGACATCGCCACCGCGGGCGTCGACGCTTCTCGCCGCCCCGAGCTCCAGCGCCCGTTCGAGCTTGCGCGGGTCGATGTCGACTGCAATCACGTCCGCCCCGAGCGCCACTGCGATCTGGATGGCGGACAGGCCGACACCCCCGGCGCCGTGCACCACCACCCACTCTCCGCCGCCGATCGGCGCCTGGCGGGTGAGCGCATGCCAGGCAGTCATGTAGCGGCACCCGATAGCTGCTCCGCTGAGAGCATCCACGCCGTCCGGGAGAGGGACGCAGTTGAAGTCGGCGTCGTCGACGGCGACGAACTCCGCGTAGCCGCCGTCGTGGCTGATGCCGATGAATCGGAGGTTGTCGCAAAGGTTCGTCCTCCCTCGCCGGCACCACACGCACGAACCGCACGCCTCATGGAAAGGCACCACCACCCGCTGGCCTTCCTCAAGGGACTGGACACCCTCGCCGACGGCGACCACCGTGCCGGCCATCTCGTGGCCCATGGTCACGGGAAGGTCGGGAACGAGGCCGACCCACTCCCAATCGCCCATCCATACGTGCCAGTCCGTGCGACAGATGCCCTCGGCGTCGACCCGCACTACGACTCCCCGTCTGGCGGGAGAGGGATCAGGGACGTCGGCGACATCGAGCGGTGCCTTGACGGTGGTGAGCCTTGCTGCCTTCATCCATCCCTCCCTTCGCACCGAGCTGCCCTCGGTGCGCGCCTTCCTTTACGTGTCGTCAGACTTGGTTCATTCGCAGTGAGCCTCCGCGCCTACTTCCGTATGCGCCGGAGTCGGACGGTAGCGAGCGCCTCGCACCATCACGGGTTCGAGCAGGCCGTCCGAGAGGTAGAAGTCTGCCTCGTCGGGGAGCGGCGGGGCAGCCTGCTGACCGGGGTAAGAGAGCCTGTGCAGCACTTTCGGGCTCATGTAGTAAGTGCCGACCACGAGCGTGATGAGGTCCTCGAGAAGCTCGGGGTCCGTGCTGCGAAGTCGGTCGAGGAAATGGACGGGATCCTCCCGCACCGCCTCGGTGAGAAGCGGAGCAAGCCGCTCCGCCAGATCCGGCCTGGCGCGAAGTGCCCTGTCGAGCAGCCGAGCGTGCGGGTCGGCTTCGCTCGAGGAGGGAAAGCGCTCGGTGGCCGGTGCCAGGATGTCGCCCAGCGAGCGAAACACCTCCCGTTGCTCCGCGCTCCACTCGGCGGTCACGCCGGCACCTCCTGGTTGCGCGCGTTCGCGATCATGTGCCTGGCAGCGCGCAGGGCAAGCGCGCTGATCGTTGCCGTCGGGTTCACAGACGATGAGGTGACAAAGGCGCTGCCGTCGACCACGAAGAGGTTGGGGACGTCGTGCGCCCTGCAGTACGGGTCGACGACCGACGCCGAAGGATCGTTTCCCATCCTGGCAGTGCCGAGGAGATGCCAGCCGGTGTCGGGCATGCCGCCACTCGTGACGGTCGTCGAGAGGGCACCGCTCGCACGGTGCGCCTCGAGGCCGGCCTCTGTCATCGCGGCAAGGGCCGCATGCGTCACGGACGACATCGTGTAGGTGATGCGCGGCGCGGGGATCCCGTCGGAGTCGGTGAGGGTGGGGTCGAGCGTGACGGCGTTGTCGTCCTGAGGCAGATCTTCGACGGTGATGAGCCACTCGAACATGTGACCGAGACCCTCGGAAACGAGCCGGTGCAGCTCGACTCCGGTTCGCTCCTCGGGCGGGAGGCCGAGGTACCGGACGTAGACCTCTCCCGGTCCGGGGACAGGGCAGCACTCCCACTTCGCGCCACGCGGGAAGCCACGGGAGGCGTCGCCCTCGGCGAACTCGAGGCTGTAGATGGCGTTGCCGTAGGGGCCGAGCCAGCTGTCGAGCTGCTCCTCGTAGACGCCGACGACAGCCGTGACCGGATGCATCATGAGACGCTTCCCAACAAGGCCGGAGGAATTGCCGAGGCCGTCCGGGAAGTGGGAGGAGGCCGAGAGGAGCATCAGTCGAGCGGAACCCACTCCGTTCGCCGCCAGCACGACGACGTCTGCAGCCTGATGGTGTTCGGCGCCGTCTCTGCCGACCCAGACGGCGCCGGTAGCGAGCCCGGCGGCGTTGGTCGTGATCGCTCGCACGCGCGCCCCCGTCACGATCCGGGCTCCGTGCCGGATCGCCTCGGGGAAGAGAGCGACGTCCGCACTCCCCTTTGCCCCTTCTGGACAACCCCACAAGCAGACCCCCCGCCGGGCGCAGGGCTCCTGCCTCCCGTGCTTACGGGTAGCGATCGCGTGCACCCCCGGCCACCAGTGCCATCCGAGGGCATTCATGCCCAAAGCCGCCCGCCTGCCCATCTTTCCGATGGGAAGCGGCGGCAGCGGCGGTGCGTTGACAGGTGGGTAGGCGGGGTCGCCCGCGAGGCCGGAGACGCCCACCCAGTCGTCGATCTCCTCGTAGAAGGGGACGAGGTCCTCGTAACTGATCGGCCAGTCGTCGGCCACGCCGTCGAGGCTGCGAACCTTGAAGTCGGAGGGGACGAAGCGCACCCACTGCGCCGCGAAGTGGATCGTGCTCCCCCCGACGGCGTTGAACATCACAGGATGCACTTCGGCGCCCGAGACATCACAGGGATAGTCCTCTTCGCCCATGCGAACGTTGGGATTGAAGCTCCAGGGCTTCCCCGAGAGGAGGAAGAACTCGGGCTTCTGGCCCGGGTACTCGTCCGCATTGTGCCAGCGGCCCTGTTCCAGGCACGTGACGGAGAATCCCGCCTCCGCGAGCGCCCTCGCCACGACCCCGCCCGACGGCCCGGCGCCGACGACGAGGACGTCGACGTGCTCGTTGCTTTCGCTCACAGGCAGTATCTCCCGGCTACCACGTGTGCCAAAAGTCTCGCCACCGTTACCCGAAGGGGTTCACGATGACCATGCGAGCTTTGGGCGGCTCGGACTTCAGCCACCACCCTCCTCTGCGCCCACCGGGACGGCGGCGACCGGCTCGAACTCCAACGATGCGCTCTCGCGCGCGCCTGCCCAACCGAGCCGCGCCCCCACGTAGTAGCAGAGACCACCGAATATGAAGCCGACGATCCAGGCGATGTCGGCTCCTCCCATCGCCGTCGCGACCGGGCCGACGAAGATCGCCGGATCGTTCATGAAGGGGAGCTCGACCCCGACGGTGAGGGCGAAGACGAGGATGGCGAACCAGTTCACCTTCCCGTACTTGCCGTCGACCTTGAACAGTTCGGGTATGTCGTAGCGGGCGTGCCGAACCAGATAGAAGTCCGTCAGGTTTATCGCCGTCCACGGTATGAGCAGGTACAGAGTGAACACGAGGAAGTTGGAGAGGTCCGTGATGAAGTGCGGGCTCGCGTAGATGGCGATGATGGCACCGATCACGGCAAATACGAACGTCGAGATGAAGCGCGCGCGGCGCCCTGTCTTCTGGCCCGCCATCGCTCCCGACGGGGACACGACGGCGAAGAAGGTCAGAAACGGCCCGTACAGGTTCTCGTACATGCTCGCCACAGTGCCGATGACGAAGACGAGGAGGAAGAGCCACTTCGCAGTCAGCAGGCCCGACAGGTAGTTGGGAGCGTTGGCGCTGACCGGTGCCAGGGCGACGACGGCGGCGAGCGCTCCTACCACCATCGAGAGCGTCGTCCCGAGGACCGCACCTAGGTAGGTGTAGAGAAAGGTCTTCCAGCCCGGCGTCTCCTCGGGGAGGTAGCGCGAGTAGTCGGAGACGTACGGAGCGTACGTCACCTGCCAGGCGACGGAGAAGGAGATGGCGAGAAGGATGTTCCCGGGTGTGTCACCAGTGGCGGGCGGAAGGTGGCCCGGCACCAGCGTGGCCAGATCGACGAGGAGCGCAAGGAAGATGGCGGTCGAGAGAATGACCGACACGATGTTGAAGCGATGGAACAGGTCGTAGCCGAACCAACAGACGACGAGGATGATCGCCGCCATGATGATGATGCCCTCGGATGTGGTCACGTGGAGAAGGCTCGCCACAGCCTGGCCCCCGAGGATGACGCCCGAGACGAAATAGCCGATGTACATCAACACGACGATGACGTTCGGCAAAGCCGCACCGTACATTCCGAACTGGGCGCGCGACTGCATCATCTGCGGGATCCCCATGCGGGGTCCCTGCACCGAGTGCAACGCCATGTAGACCCCGCCGGCAAGGTTGCCGATCACGATCGCGGCGATCGCCCAGGGCAGGCTCAGCCCGACGATCACGGCCAAGGCTCCGGTCGAGATGGCGAGGATCATCACGTTCGTCCCTGCCCAGAAGGTGAGGAGTGTCCACGCCTTGCCATGGCGAGCCTCAGGCGGGATGTAGTCGATGCCGTGCGTCTCGAACAGCGGTCTGGCTTCGGAAGCTGAGCTCATCGATAGCTCCTCCTGCTCTTTCGAACCTCTAGGATTGCGGTCGCTCCGTCCCGCCTGAACAGCTACTCCTATAACCGCCTAAAACAGCTACTCCTATAACACGGTGGACCGGTCGTACCGCGTCCTGACCTATTTCCTTCCTGACGCCAACAAACCCGACGACATGCGAGCGGTTGACGACGGAGCTACTTGCAGTGCAATGCCGGTACGGGCTGCGCGGTTTTGACGAACCTGCCGCGCAGACCCTGAGAGATAAGACGCGTTGCATAGCGATGGCCGGCTTCCCGCGCGCGGTTGACAACGATCGCTGCCGCTTCGGCGGACCCCCTCCTGCGCGACATGTGGAGAATCTAGACTTTCTAGCAAGCCGACGCAATGGGGTTTCGCCAGGCGAGAAAGGCGACTGCAGCTTGAAGCATGAGACGAGCGTACGCAGCTCTCCGCACAGCCACAACTCAAGGACCTCGCAGCCGCGGGCGGTCGGGCCTAGATCACTGTCCATCCGCCATCCATCACCAGGCATTGGCCCGTCATCCAGCGAGCGGAATCGGACACGAGAAATGCGACAGCGGCCGCCTGGTCTTCGGCAGTTCCGAAACAGCTTCCATCCGGCATGCTCAGCGGAGTTCGTGCGGCCATGTCATCCTTCGACACAGGATCTTCGCGTTGTGCTTTGTCCATCTCGGTCTCAATTGTCCCCGGACACAGTGCGTTGACTCGTATGTGCTCCGGAGCAAGCTCGAGAGCGAGGCTGCGAGTGAGCTGAATGACTGCTCCTTTAGTGGCACAGTAGGTGGCCATGGTGGGGTAACCAACAAGACCGAAACACGATGCAGTGTTCACGATCACGCCGCCACCGCCCGCGGCGACCATCGCCTTCGCAGCGTGCTTGCATCCGAGAAAGACTCCCCGAAAGTTCACCCGGACGATGCGGTCGAAGTCTTCGGCACGCGTGTCGACGACCTGCGTGAGCACCTCGCTGATGCCAGCGTTGTTGCACATGACGTCAAGGCGACCGAACCGCTCGACAGCGAACTCGACGAGCCTCTGCACCTGCTGCTCGTCTCCGACGTCAGTCCGAAAGAACTCGGCCTGCCCTCCGGTCTGCCGAATTGCCTGATGGGTCGGCGGGCCACCTTCCCGCGGTGTCTCGCACACATCCGCCACAACAATCGGAAGGCCGGTGTCCGCCAACTTGGACGCGATGGCGCGTCCCAGGCCAGACGAACCACCAGTCACAATAGCAGCCAAGAGTAAGCAACCCCCATTTCTTCGGTCGTACTAGGACGGGTGCGGAAGTAAGACCGCTCTGCCCATGACGTTTCCGCTCTCAAGATTTCGAAACACATCGTTGATCGCGTCGAGCGGATAGTGCTCGACGCTCACTTCTATAGCTTCCTGTCGAGCCAAGGCAACTACTTCTTCCAGTTCGAGCCTGTTGCCCCACCAGCTGTACGTAGCCAAGGCTTCAACTGGCAGGTTGGCGTGCGAAAACCACAGACCACCTCCGGCCAGTCCGACTTGGACAATGATGCCACATGGACCAACCGAAGAGGCAGCCACCTCTAGCGTCTTGTTGCTGCCGACATGGTCGAGGACCACCGCCACCCCAGAGTTGCCGGTGAAGGACTGGATCTCCTTCGCGACTTCGGGTAGCGACGAGTCGAGAACGAGGTCCGCTCCGAGGGCTACGGCGCGCTCTAGCTTCGGCTCCGAGATATCGAGCACTACAACCCTTGCCGCGGTCAGGAGTTTTATGTACTGGATGGCGAATTGCCCGAGTCCTCCCGCCCCAATGACCAGGGCGGTGGCCCCTGGCAGGAGGTACGGTAGAATCCTCTTCACCGCTCGGTAAGGGGTGAGGCCAGCATCTGTCAGCGGTGCTGCCAGCATAGGATCCAACTCCCCGATCGCCACAAGATGCCTCGTGCTCGGCACGCAGACGTACTCGGCATACCCCCCGGGCCGACCGATGCCCGCCCATAACGAACGGTCGCACAGCTGCTCGTCTCCTGATAGGCAAAGGCGACACAGACCACAGCCCCATCCCCCGTAGACCGCCACGGGATCGCCGACTTCGAAACCACAGGCGCCTGGTCCCAGTCCTGCGACGTAACCGGCGTTCTCGTGACCCATGACCCACGGAAAGTACGGCGGGAGGCCGTCGAATTCTCCGAGACGCATGTGGATGTCGGAGTGACATACCCCGGCCGCTGCAACTCGGATCAGCACCTCACCCGGTCCGGGCTCCGGATCGCTCACCTCTTCGAGCTTGAACTCGTCGCCGCTGCCGTGGAGGACCGCAGCCCTCATTTCCTCATGCCCCGGTCCCTCCCATTGCAGCGAAGGTCTTCACTCTGGAACGATCCCTTCCGTGTCGATCCCGGAGCCGGCCGCGTTCGGGCGAAGGGCGGCCGTCGCCGTCGCAACGGCCTGCAGCCACTCGACGTCCGTGTCGGCCGGGAGCTCGCCGGCCGTACCGAAGAAGGTCCCGGCTTCTGGCTGAGCGGGCACGCTCTCCGGTGGGCGCAGTGCCGAGGCCACCTGGCTCGCACCGCCCGCGACGCGCCCTTCGACGCTCTCGGGTGACCACACGCCCACGGCGCTCGCCCCGACGTTGCCGACCGCCGGTCCGGCCGAGGCCGCCTCGAAGAGGCTCGGCATCGAGTAGAAACCGATGGCGTTCCAGAGGGGGGAGAGCGCCCGGCCGAGCAACTCGACCTCGGCATCGCCGAGAGGCACGGTCTCGAGCACGCCGAGGACATCGAGCTTCGGTGGCTCGAGCATCAGGCACAGCGCGAGCAACCTTGTGACGATTCTCTCGAGAGCGTCTTCGCTTGGGTCAATCTGAGCCTCGGCTGCGACAGTGGCCGGGCCTGGCAGCAGCACCCCCAGCCCGACCCTGTCGCCGTGCAGGTCGCGCAGCCGCGACATGGCCTCGGTGCAAACCTCGACCGCGGGCGGGACGGCAGAACCGACCTCATTCGTAAGTGCCGCCCGCTCAGCGCTTCCCGGCGCGGAGAAGCCAAGAGACAGCTCGTCGGGACGGAGCGTGACGAGGATGCCGTCCACTGGAAAGAGGCGTACGAAGTCGTCGAGCGCTGCGCTCATCAGGTAAGGATCCGCGAGCAGATCGGACCGGCTGGCCTCGGCGAGCGCGGCCGCGAAGTCGAGGACAGCCGGCACGAACGGCGGCCGGTCTGCCTCGCGGCCGAGGAGAAACGATCGGACTCGCTCTCGGGGTTCCAGCTCGGCTCCTTCCTCGTGTCCTTGCCTACTCAGATCCGGATGATTTCGCGGTTCTTCCGGGCGTCGGGCCAGGTGCCGTAGTACTTGAGGACGCTGTCAGGCGGCTGCAGGCGGTTCCACTCGGCGTGGAACTCGTCCCACGGCTTCCCCCGCTCCCTTCGCCGCTCGCGCTCGGCCCCGCGTAGCCGCGCCGTCTCGGCTTCGTCCACCTCGAGGGTCTCCGGATCGAAGGCGACCCGGTATACCTCCTGCGCCACCTCCGCGGTGACGATCCCGCGGCGCAGGTCCGCCACGACGGCGTCCGGCTCGCGCTCGAGCACGTCGCCGTAGCCTCCCCCGCCCTGCGTGCTCGAGCAGAAGAGCTCGCCGCGGTGCGAGACGATCGCCGAGCGTGTCTGGTGTTCGAGGATGAGGTCGCCACCGAAGACGTTTCGCTCCACGAGCTCGACGTCGTTCACCGGGATGTCGCTCCGGCCGCTTCTGAGCGTCTCGATGACGTCGGTGCCGACCACCCGGATGCCGGGGACGGTCGTCTGCGAGTACCCGCCGAAGAGGCCGGCATGGGTGGGGAACTTGGCCTCCTTCTGGCTCGAGGTCCACACGACATGGCTTGCGTAGTAAGGCACGTAGCCGATGGCCGCGCCGGCGCCTCCGCGGTAGCGGCCGTAACCGCACGTGTTCGGGAGCACCTGCTGGAAGAGGTGGAGCACGGGGAACTGCGTCTCGGTGTCCTCCACATCGGGCTGCTTGCCCCAAGGGCAGTGCAGGAAGCCCATCACGTCCACACCGTCCTCGCCGTAGCGCGCCGACTGCCCCCAGGCATTCAGCGGGTAGCCCATGAAGTCGGTCACGCGGACCCCGTGCTGGTTGACGCACGAGATCATCGGTGCCGACGAGTTGGATGCTCCGAAGCCGCAGACGAGCTCACGCTCGGAGCTGTCGAACATCATCTTCGAGAAGCTGACGGCGAGCAGCGGGAACACGGCCGAGGCAGCGAGCGGAGAACAGGAGATCGCCGCCTCGGGGTCGGGATCGAGGATCGTCCCGTGCGGTATGACGAAATCGATCGGCTCGAGGATGCCGGCAGAGACGGGGAAGTCGCAGAAGGGGAAGGAGTAGAGGTCGACGGCGCAGTGCGCCCGGGTGGCGGCCGCGAGTGCTTGGAAGCTCCCCTCGTGCTCGGGCGACGTCCCGGTGAAGTCGATCGTGATGTGGTCGCCCTTCTTCACGAGGGTCACAGGCACCTTGATGAGGCCGGGCTCCGCGCCCGTCGTGTCGAGGAAGACGACGTGGCGGTACGTCCCGTCGTTCCACTGCCTGATACGGCTGCGGGCGCCATCGGCGGTCTCGGAGAGGATCTTGCGGAAGAGCCCTTTCAAGAACCTCGGACTCTTGCGCTCGGCGAGGGCTTCGACCCGCATGCGGATGCGGTCCGCGCCCGAGACTCGGGCTCTCGTGTCGGTCACCTGCATGCGGGGCGCCCGCGAGATGAAGTTCTCCATCATCTTCAACAGGTCGTCGCGCAGCTGGTAGTGCTCGCCGATCTTGATCGGGGTGAGCTTCATGCCCTCGTCGTGGCGGGATCGGGCAGTGACGATCTCGCCACCCGGCTCGCTGCCGCCCGTCTCGGCCTGATGAGCGCCGACCACGGTCCAGGCTATGAGCTGGCCGCCGTGGAAGATGGGTACGACGGCGAACTGGTCGGGATTGTGGATCCCGCCGTAGATCGCCTCGTTGCAGTAGAAGACGTCGCCGGGACGGACGCCCACTGTCGGGTTGTTCTCCCAGTACTTGAGGATGAACTTGATCGGCACCTGGCCGGTCACACAGTGCAGGTAGGTGCCGACGACGGCGGTGACCAGATCCCCCGTAGCCGTGTAGATCGCCGCCACCGAGTCTCCCGAGTGGATCATGGCCGAGATGCCGATCTTGGTCATGATGTCCTTGCCTTCCTGGCAGATGATCGTGAGCATCTCGCTGTAGATCTCGTAGTCGCCAGGGCCGAGCTCGGCGACGGCGGCGAGCTCGTCTTCCGTCGCAGGGGAAGGCTTGATGCCCTCCTCGATGAGCGCCATGTCAACTGCCATCGCGGGTCTCCTCAGGGTCTCGGGACGGCGCCTCGTGGTCCGCCGCAGCCCGCGGCGTGGGCAGGTCGGTGTTCTGCAGCTCCAGGATCCCGTCGAAGTACTCGCCGATGCGGAAGTGCCACTCCGGCTCGACGACGAGAGTGGTGTCCTCCGCCTCGACGATGGCCGGGCCGTGCAGCTCGTTGCCCGGGCGGAGGAGGTCGAGGCGGAACACCGGCGTGTCGACCCAGCCGAGGTCCTGCCAGTAGGCGCGTCGGGAGCCGCCGCGTGCCGCCCCCGGGTCGGTTCCCTCGAGCGCGAAGCGGGGCAGCTCCGGTTTGGCGCTCGGCAGGCGCGCCCAGAGCACGAAGTTGTAGATCTCGATCCCCGCCTCGGGAGTGAGACCCATCGGGCTGTAGGCGCCGGCGTACTCGCGCTCGAACGCCTCCCGTATCGCCACGACGTCGGCCTCGGACCGGACTCTAAGCACCGGAGAGGTCGCCCGCTTCACGTTGAGCTGCCCGCCGAACTTCATGTCGAGCTCAAGGGTGAACTCCAGCTGGTCCTCGCTGTAGCCCTCGCCCTCGAAGTCGCGCAGGGCCTCGGCCCTGAGCACCTCGACAGTCTCGTTGAACGCCCCGTAGTCCGACAGGTAGCCGTGCTCGACCGGGTCGAGCAGGTGGAGGTGCCTCGAGCGCTCGTAGAGGTGCACCACGTCCATCGACGACGAGCCGAAGGCGCAGAACACGGGCGCGAATGGGAAGATGACGACCCGTTCCATCTCTGCCGCCCGGGCATAGCCGCAGCAGTGGGCCGGGCCTGCCCCGCCGAAGGCGAAGAGGATGAAGTCGCGGGGGTCGAAGCCCTTCAACACCGTCTCCCGCCAGATCGCCTGACCCATGTTGCCGTCGACGATCTTCTTCACGATGAGAGCCGCCTCTTCGAGCGTCGTGCCGAGAGGCTTCGCCACACGCTCGTAGACGGCACGCTCGGCGCGCTCCTTGTCGAGCTTCATCGCCCCGCCGTGGAAGTAGTCGGGGTTGAGATACCCGAGGACCACGTCGACGTCGGTGACCGTGGGCTCGAGCCCGCCCTGGTTGTAGCAGGCAGGGCCGGGCATGGAGCCTGCGCTCTCGGGCCCGACCTCGACCCGGTTTGCGATGAGCTCGTTCACGCGGGCGATCGAGCCTCCCCCGGCCCCTATCGAGTGCGTGTCGATGATCGTGGCGTCCACGAGGAAGCGGTCGATCACCGGCATGAACTGGTAGAAGCGAGGGCTTCCCTCCGCCACCATGCCGATGTCGAAGCTCGTGCCTCCCATGTCGGTCGTGACGACGTGCCCGTACCCATAGAGGCGGCCGATCTCGGCGCTGCCCATGATGCCGGCCACCGGGCCGCCGTTGTAGGTGTTCACGGCGGACGTGCGCAGCACGCTCGCCATGCCGCCCGTGTTGTGGATCATCATCATCGGCCGCCGGTAGCGGCGCTCTCTCAGCTCGTCGCTGATCCCCGACAGCTCCTCGTACATGGACTGGTGGAGGTAGGCGTTGAGCACAGCCATCATCGTGCGGGGGTACTCGTAGATCCGCGGGGCCACCTCGGAGGAGAGGAAGACCGGCATCGCGCCGAGGTAGGCGGCGTGGTACTCCTCCTCGATGATCTCCTTTATCCGCCGCTCGTGGACCGGGTTGAGGAAGCTCCACAAGAGGGCGACGACGAACCCGCGCACGCCCTTGTCGACGAGGTACTGGATCTGGGTGAGGAGATGCCGCTCGTCGAGCGGGCGCACGATCTCGCCGCTCGAGTCGATCCGCTCCTTCACGCCGACGATGAGCTCCTTCGGGACGATCGGCTCGGGCCGCGAGATCCGCGCGAGGTTGCGCTGGTACTTCACGGGTATGCCGTCGGCCCAGGAGGTGCCTTTGCCGATGATGGTGGTGTCGGTGAAGCCGTCGGTGAGGAGCAGGCCGAGCTTCGGCCCGCGGCGCTCGATGAGGCGGTTCATGGCGAGGGTGGTCGAGTAGCGGACTATCTCGGTCTCCTCGAGCAGCTTGTCCAGCCCGAGATCGAGACGGCGGGCCGCCTCCTCGATCGCCTCGTTCATGCCGACGGAGAGGTCGTACGCGGTGGTCCTCGTCTTGCACCAGACGTGACGCCCGCCGTAGGTGACATAGCAGTCCGTGAAGGTGCCGCCGATGTCGACGTCGATGGCTGCGCTCATCGTGATCCTCCTGCCGCCGAGTACCGCTCCTTCAGCGCGTCGATGTCGAGCTCTATGTCGACCGTGAGGGGATGGCCGGGCGGGAGGTACTCCGTCTCGAGGAGCGTGGCGCAGCCCGGGCAGTAGAACTCGACGATCCGGCACCAGTCGGCGTCGGGCGCGAAGGAGTAGTCCCCTTGCTCCACCACCGGGGGGTGCACTTCGCGCGGGTCACGCCCGGCTATGAGACATCCGCGCTTGTAGGTGCCGCGCGCATCGCCGAGATCGGCGCCGCAGCGGTTGCACAGCCAGCGCTCGCCCTCGAGGTCGAGGTCGAGGTATTCGGTGATCCGCCGCCGGGTGTCCATCTCGTTCACGAGTCTTGCCTCCTAAGGACCGCCGTCTTGAACTTGTCGATCTCCGCGGTCATCTGCTCGGGCACGAAAGACGTCGTGCGCTCTGTCTCGAGGAGGGCCGGACCTCGAAGCCGCTGACCGGGGAGGAGCGCGTCCCCGTCGTAGACCGGGACCTTCACCCGGCCGCCCGGGGTGAGCACGTCGCGCTCCTCGCGCGCCGCCGCGGCGACGCCTGCTCCGGCCGCCTGCGGCAGGCCGGGCTTGTTCACCTCACAGGTGGCCGAGAGCGAGATGACCGCGGCAGAGTCCTCGCCGAGGTTCAGCGCGGCGATCTTCTCTCTCAGCTCCGACGGGTGCACCTCGTCGACGAGCACCTCGCCGGCGCCGAGCAGCTGGACCGAGAGCTTCGCCTCAGCGGGCTCGAAGCCCTCCCCACGCAGGTCGCGGGTCGCCTCGACGACGAGCAAGTCCACCGTCTCCTCGAACGCCTGTCCGTCGAGGCGCGCCTCGTAGCGGTGGCGCACGTCGAGGTTGCTCACCCCGAAGGCGGAGAAGACGGGGGCGTGCACCGACAAAAGCGTTCTCTCGATGCCGAGGGCGGCCGCCACCGGCGGCAGCAGGATCCCGCCGCCGCCACCGTACGCGACGAGCGCGGGGCGCCGGCTCCCATTGAGCGCGGCTGCCACGCCCGGCCGGTCGAGGACGGCTTCGATCCCGTGCGCCGCCGCGGCCTCGGCCGCGGCCGCGAGAGCAAGGGCCGCCTCCTCGACGCTCCTGCCGAGCGGTTCGGCGATCCGCTCGCGTACGGCCCGCTCGGCCAGCTCAGGCCGGAGCCTGCGCCTGCCGCCGAGGTAGAAGCCGGGACTCAAGTAGCCGAGAAGGAGCCAGGCGTCGGTCGGCGTCGGTTCGCGCCCGCCGAGCCCGAAGCTCGCCGGGCCCGGCACCGAGCCGGCGCTCATCGGACCGACCGCCACCTCGCTCCCCTCGACCCGTGCGATCGAACCGCCGCCGAGCGCGATCGAGAACACCTCGACCGACGGCCGTGCGACCTCGAGACCACCGACGGCGATGCGCTGCGCCGTGAGGGGGCGGCCGCCTGCGACGAGCCCTATGTCGGTGCTCGTCCCTCCGACGTCGGCCGTGATAGCGCTCGTGAGGCCCGACTCGGTGGCGAGGAAGGCGCTCGCGTGCACTCCGGCGGCCGGGCCGGACTGGTAGGTCGAGAGGGCACGGGTCTTCGACACCCGGGTCACCGCGCCGTCCCCGGTGACGACGAGCAGGGGATGCCGGAAGCCTGAGGCACGCAGGTCGTCCTCGGCCTTGTAGAGCGAGCGCGAGAGCTGCTTGTGGGTGTAGGCGTTCACCACGGCCGATGCCGTTCGGCTGGCGTCGGCGGCCACGGCGCTCACCTGGGTGGAGAGCAGGGTCGGCACTGCTCCGAGGTAGTGCCGCGGGTACCCGCCGTCTATCGCCCTGCCGACGGCGCGCTCGTTCGACGGGTTGATCGTCGCATTTCGAAGGGAGACGACGATGAGGCGCGCTCCGAGCTCCAGGAGCTCGCGCACCGCCTCGTCGACCTGCCGGGAGTCGACAGCCCGGACGACGTCTCCGCTCGCCGCCACCGCCTCGTCGATGCCGCGAACCATCGCCGGTGAGAGGAATTCGAATATCCGACCGCCCTCCGCCGCGCCGTAGAGGGCAGCCTCCTCACCCCGCGTGACGATGAGCCCGAGCTTCGGGCCCGACCGGGTGAGGATCGTGTTGGTGCCTATGGTGGACGAGAAGCGGATCACGTCCGAGTGCCTGAGCAGCAAGGGGAGCCCGATCCCCACGGCCTCGGCGCAGCGGGCGATCGCGTCGGCGAAGCACACCGTGAGGTCGTGCGGCGTCGTCGGCACCTTCACGGCCCAGTGCCTGCCCTCGCCGTCGGCGACGAACGCGTCGGTGAACGTCCCGCCGGTGTCGATCCCGATCGTGTAGCACTTCACGAGCGCCCCCTCAGCATGGGAGCGACGAGGCCCGCGCGCTCGACCGTCTCTATGGCCGACTCGTAGCCGGCATCCGCGTGACGGATCACCCCGATGCCGGGGTCGGTGCGAAGCACGCGACCGAGTCGCTCGGCCGTCTCGTCCGTACCGTCTATCACGACCGTCATACCTGCGGAGATGGAACCGCCCATGCCGCTCCCGCCGCCGTGGTGCAGAGCCACGAGATCGGCTCCGGCCGCGGTGTTGAGCAGGGCGTTCAGCACAGGCCAGTCGGCGATCGGGTCGCTGCCGTCCCGCATGCTCTCGGTCTCCCTGGTGGGCTGCGCCACCGACCCGGAGTCGAGATGGTCGCGGGACATGGCGACGGGAGCCGAGAGCTCGCCTGTCCTCACCATGCGGTTCACCAGGTCGCCGAACGCCAGCCGCTCGGCGGGGTCGAGCCAGGACGTCCTCGCCGGCAGTCCCTGGTGTGGGACGCTCGCCATCGCTATCCGGATCCAGTTCGTCACCGAAGGCCGGCCGGCGAACTCGAAGAGCATCGCGCGGTCGATCGCCTCGATGTCCGACGCCTCGCCCGAGAGCGCCATCCAGCGGCACGGCCCTCGTCCGATGCAGAAGTTCGGGCGGATGTAGAGAGGGACGAAGCCTTGCAGGCTGAACGCGTCGGCCTCGGCCATCCCCGCGCGCACGGCCTGCTCGCGGATGGCGTTGCCGTACTCGAACATCACGGCTCCGCCGGCCGCGAACCCGAGCAGAGCCTCGAGGTGCCGGCGGATGGACGCAAGGGCGAGGTTCTCACGCCGGCCGGCGTCCTCCTGCCTTAGGGCAGCCGCCCCCGAGACGCTCATGCCTCCGGGCACGTATCCCTCGAGAGCGTCGTGTGCAGGTGTCTGGTCCGTCACCACGTCGGGGCGGAACCCCGCCTGCATGAGCGCCGGCATGACCTCCGCCGCGTTCCCGACGAAGGCGACCGAGAACGCCTCTCCCCTCTCTCTGGCTCCGAGCGCCGCGCCGAGCGCCTCGTCCATGCTGCCCGCCGCTGTCCGCAGGTATCCGTTCGCGAGCGCCCGCTCGACCTTCGCCTCGTCCACGTCACAGACGAGGCAGACGCCACCGAGGAACTCGACTGCCTTCGGTTGGGCGGCACCCATCGCCCCGAGACCGGCCGTGAGGACGATCCGCCCTCGCAGGGTTCCGTCGAACGACTGCCGGGCGCACTCGGCGAGCGTCTCGTAGGTGCTCTGCAGGATGCCCTGGCGGCCGATGTACTGCCACGCCCCTGCGGTGTACTGCCCGTACATCGTGAGGCCCTTCTCGCGCAGGCGATGGAACACGTCCCACGTCGCCCAGCGCGGCACGAGCTGGGCGTTCGCGGTGAGCACCCTCGGCGCGGCCGTCGTCGTCCGGAACACCGCGACAGGCTTGCCCGACTGCATGACGAGGGTCTCGTCGTCGTCGAGCCCTGAGAGGCTCGCGACGGTCGCGTGGTAACAGTCCCAGTTGCGCACCGCTTGAGCCGAGCCCCCGTAGATGACGAGGTCGGCCGGCCTCTCGCCGTTCGCGATCGTGTTCTCGAGGAGCCGGAGCAGCCCTTCCTGGCGCCAGCCCCGGCAGCGCAGCTCCGTGCCCGCGGGAGGAGACACCGAGGGTGCCTGCGGCTTGATGGTCCCGGTCGGCGAAGACATTGGATCCAAAATAGCAGTGCCTCTTCCTATCGATCCAGCCGTTTCGCCCGACTTTTCACCTTTGCCCGCGGTGACCTGGACACACCGTGGGGACATTTTGTATCCAGACCCGCTAGGCTTGCCGCGGTGGCGAGGCGCCCGACACGGATCGACGGCGGGCCCGGTCTCGAAGAGGTCCTCGCCCACGCCGGTGGAACGAGCGACGCGGGCGCGGCTACAGACGGTGACCGCGGTCTCGCCGACGCTTCGGCGCCGAAGGGTCTCGCCGACGAGATCGCCTTCCGTATAGAGCGGGAGATCGTGGAGGGCGGCTTCTCCCCCGGCAGGCGGCTGCCCCAGGACATCCTCTGCGCCCGCTTCGGAGTGAGCCGCACACCCGTCCGAGAGGCCTTGCGCAAGCTGCAGGCGAGGAACCTCGTCGTCGTCGTGCCGAACCGCGGTGCCACCGTCCGCGTCCCGAGCCGGAAGGAGCTTCTCGACGTCTATGACGTGAGAGCCGAGCTCGAAGGGTACGCGGCACAGCTCGCCGCCGAGCGCGTGACGGACGAGTGCGTCGCCCGTCTCGATTCGGCGCAGGCCGAGCTGGAACAGCTGCTCGGAGACATCGAGCACGACGGCGGCAGGCCGCCCGAGGTCGGCTCGGTGCTCGCCGTCCACCTCGAGCGGGCGAACGTGGACTTCCACGAGGTCGTCCTCGACACGGCCGGAAACGAGCGCCTCGCCCAACTCGTCCGGGAGCTCGGCCGGATGTTCCCGAAGGACTACGTCTGGAGGGCCGTCGCCGGCAGCGCCGAGGTGCGCGAGCTGAACCTGCTCGAGCACGTCCGCATACGCGATGCCATCGCCTCGGCAGACGGCGGCACGGCCCGCCGGGAGATCCGTGAGCACGTCCGCCACGCACGGACCGTTCTGCTGCGGCACCTCGACATGCTCGGCTTCTGGGAATGACGGCGGCACCCGGGTCCGTCGCCGTCCTCGGAGCGGGGACGATGGGCCGGGGGCTCGCCCTCGTGTTCGCACGGGCCGGCTCGGAGGTGGTCGTGCGAGCCCGCCAGGCCGAGAGCCTCGGGCGTGCCCGAACGGCCATGGACGCGGCGCTCGACGTGCTCGAACGAAATGGGGCTCTCGCCCCGAGCGAGCGGGAGCCGCTCCTCGGCCGCATACGGATGACGACCGACCTCGCCTCTGTCGATCCGCAGTCGCAGCTCGTGATCGAGACGATTCCCGAGGTGCTCAAGGACAAGCAGGACCTCCTCCGTGCCGTCGAGGGACTCGTCGGACCGGCGACCGTCATCACCACCAACACGTCGTCGCTCCCGCTCCGCCAGCTCGCCGGCGTGCTCTGGGAACCGTCGCGCTTTGCCGGCTACCACTGGTTCAACCCGCCGGAGCTCGTGGCACTCGTCGAGGTCGTAGCCGCCGAGAGCACCTCGAGCGAGACGATCGACTCTTTGTCCTCGTGGTCCTCGGCCGTCGGCAAGACCCCGGTCCGTGTCGCGAAGGAGGTGGAGGGCTTCGTCGCGAACCGGCTCCAGTACGCCCTCCTGCGGGAGGCCTACGACCTCGTCGAGCGGGGGGTCTGCTCGATGTCCGACGTCGACCTCGCCGTCCGGTCCGGCCTCGGGCCGAGGTGGGCCGCGGTCGGGCCATTCGAGGCGATGGACCTCGCCGGGCTCGACGTCCACCTCGAGGTCGCGGCGCGGCTGTTCCCGCTCCTCTCCACGTCCCAGACACCCGCCGCCACGCTGACCGAGCTCGTCAGGAAAGGGCGCCTCGGAGCAAAGTCCGGCACCGGACTGCGGGGCGCCTACGACCCGGGGCACGTGGACGAGATCTCCGAGCGGAGAGCCCGTGTCGTCCTCGCTCTCCAGGCGCTTTCCTCACCTCCCGGCACTGCGCCGGGACGACATGGCGCGCCGTCGCTTGCGGCCGAGCCATCCCCGGAGGCGCCCGGCGACTGAGCACCCGGCTCGGTGCGCACCTCAGCTCCCTCAGACGAGCTCTGCGCGCTCCGCCCGTGTGATCAGGCGTCCCCCCTGCAGGGGTCCTCCACGAGGCTCCTCGCCCAGGCCAGGTCCTCCTCGCTCGGCACGAACTGGGCATCGGCGTCGAGCAGGTCGAGCGGGTTCGTGGCGATCATCTTGCGCACGTCCTCGGCGGCCACGCCCTTCTCGAAGATGCACTGGGCGAAGATCCGCAACGCCTCGGAGGGAAGCGGGTTGTGCCGCTGACCCGTGTCCGACACGAGGAGGCAGCGCGAAGCTCCGATCCGCTCGATGCTGGCCGCGACCTTGTCGACGCCGGCGTACTGCCAGGCCGGAGAGACCGTGCAGTAGCCGAATTCCGGCATCGCGCCCATCTTCGCCACCTCTTCCAGTGTGTCGAGGTCGAAGTTCGGGACCCTGAAATGGGGGTGGGTCACGACGATCTTCTCGACCCCGCGCTCTCTCGCCCCCCGCACGAGGGCGACGATCTCTTTCGGGGAGAGATGGCACGTGCCGAGGATCGCCTGGTACTCGGCCACGAGCTCGAGCACCTCGTTCACCTCGGGCTTGAGGCGGCCGTCGGCGTCCTCGACCCAGATGCCCTCCGCCTGGCTGCGGCCACCCTGCTGCGAGTCGTAACCACCGGTGCCCCCATGCACCTCAGCGTGGTAGCCCGCGTCGACCGTGGGCATCCAGACCTCCTTCCCGCCGAGCCGGAGCGCTGCCTCGACGGCCGCGGGGTTGATGCCGCCCACGTAGTAGTTGAGGACGATCCCGCCGAAGATGCGTATCTCGGGGAAGACGCGCTGCACGAGGTAGGCACGCGAGACGGTGTTCTCGTGATGGCACTTGAGGACGATCGCCTTGAGGCCGGCGTCGCGGGCGGCGCGCACGATGTCGAAGTCGTCTGCGAGGCGGGGGAACAGGTCGGGGAACGGGTGGCAGTGGAGGTCGGCCGCACCTTCGACCTGGATCAGCTCGCCACCATAGCTACGTGGACTCATGTCTTCTCCTGCTCTTTTTTGGTCGTGCTCGTCGGTCCTGCGCCTGCCGTCGCCCGTCCGCCATCGGCTTGGTCGATCAAGGCCAGGACCCTCTCGGGGGTCATCGGCGTGCGGAGCGGATGCAGGCCCACCGCCTGGTGCACGGCAGCCGCGATGGCAGCGGCGACCGGGCCGATGGCAGGCTCGCCGATGCCGCGTGCCCCGAGCGGACCCTTGCCCTCGCCGCTTTCTATGAGACACACCTCCACGTCGGGGAAGTCGAGCGCGGTCGGCACGAGGTAGTCGGCGAAGAGCATCGACTGGGGGACGCCGTCTTCGATCACGATCTCCTCGGTGAGGGCATAGCCGAGGCCCTGCATCACGCCGCCCTGCACCTGCCCCTCGACACGAAGCGGGTTGATCGCCCGACCGACGTCGTGGCAGGCGACGTAGCGGAGCACCCGCACCTCGCCGGTCTCGCGGTCGATCTCGACATCGGCGACGTGTGTGCCGTAGGTGTAGTCCGGGAAAGTGCTGCCCTGCCCGCTGCGCGGGTCGAAGGACGCGGAAGGGGCTTCAAAGGTCGAGAGCACGGTGGTGCTCACGCCGCGCGCCGAACACGCTGCCACCAGCTCCGGCACGGTGAGGAAAGGGGCCGATGGCTCGTCGAGCCCGACGCGCCCGTTGCGGAACGAGACATCGCCCACCGCTATGTCGAGCATCTCCGCAGCTACCGGCGCCAGCTGGTCCTTGAGCTCGGTCGCCGCCTTCAAAGCGGCGTTGCCCGACATGTAGAGCTGGCGCGTGGCGTACGTACCTCCCGCCGGAGGATTGAGCGCGCTGTCGCCGATGTGCACGCTGATGGCCTCGAGCGGAACGCCGAGCACCTCGGCTGCTATCTGGCACAAGCTCGCGGCCTGGCCACCGCCGAGATCGGTGATGCCGCTCCGTATGAGGAGAGTCCCGTCGGCTTCGAGCGTCATCCAAGCCGAGGCCCTGTCGCGGAACCAGCGCGTGCGACCGTACGGCTGCCGGTTGCAGGCCACGCCCCTACCTGTGAGCAGGCCGGGCGACGAAGGCCGGGGGGGCTCGCCGGCCTCGGCGAGAGCTACCCGGAGCGTGTCGGAGACGTGCACGGCCGTCTCGAGCAGCTCGCCCGTCGGCAAGAGGTCGCCCTTCGCGACGAAGTTCCGCTCCCTCACCTCCGCCGCGGAGAGTCCGAGACGCTCGGCGACGAGATCCATCTGCCCCTCGTAGGCGAGGGTCACCTGCATCGCCCCGAACCCCCTGAAGGCGCTCGTCGGAACCTGGTTCGTGAAGACCGCCTTCGCCGTGATGGCGGCGTTCGGCACCCGGTACGGGCCACAAGCGCAGGCGGCGGCGGCGAACAGGACGCGGGGCGACAGGCAGGGGTACGCGCCGGCATCGCCGACGATGTCCGCCTCCCAGGCCGTGATCGTGCCGTCCCGCTTCACCCCTGTGCGGTAGCGCATCACGAAGGGATGGCGCTTCGTGCTCGCGACGAGCGACTCCTGACGGTCCCAGACCATCTTCACCGGCCTGCGCGTGTACCAGGCGAGAAGGGCGATGTAAGGCTCGACCGTCATGTCCTCCTTGCCGCCGAAACCACCGCCCATGTAGGTGGCGATCACGCGCACCCTGTTCATGGGGAGGTTGAGGATGCGGGCGATCGTGCCTGCGTGCTCGATCACCTGGGTGGCGACCCGCAGCGTGAGCACGCCGTTGTCGATGTAGGCGACGCCCGCCTCCGGCTCCAGGTAGGCGTGCTCGACGCGCTGGCTGCGGTACTCCGCCTCGACGATCTCTTCTGCCTCGCCGAAGCCGGCCGCGACGTCCCCGCAGGCGATCCTCCAGTTCACGAGCACGTTGCCGCTCTCGTGCACCAGGGGAGCGCCGGATTCGAGCGCCGCGTCGACGTCGTAGACGCCCGGGAGATCCTCGTAGTCGACGGTCACGAGCTCGGCCGCCTCGTCGGCCGCCTGCAGGCTCGTGGCCGCGATCACGGCGATCGGCTCTCCCACGTAGCGCACCCGCTCTCCGGCGAGGACGGGCATCGGCACCTCGGCTTCCCCGAGGCCGCCGCTCGCCACCTCGACGATGCTGTTGTGCGGCACGTCGGCCGCGGTGAGGACAGCTGCCACGCCGGGCACGCCCCGGGCCGCCTCGACGTCTATGGACACGAGCCGGGCGCTCGGCACCTGGGCGCGAACCACGCGGCCGAAGAGCATCCCGGGCAGCTGCCAGTCCGCCGCGTAGGCGAGCGAGCCCTTCACCTTCTCCACGAAGTCGTGGTGCACGAGGCGCCGACCGACGACGTCCATCGCCTCGACGGGCAGGTGCTCGGGTGCGACGACATCGGGTGTGAGCGTCACTTCGGACCGGCCTTCGATCCGGCGTACCGCCTCACGGCCTGCACGACCTTGGTGTAGCCGGTGCAGCGACAGAGGTTGCCGACGAGCTCGTAGCGGATCTCCTCCTCGCTCGGCTCGCCCCCCACCCGCTCTACCAGGCTGTAGGCGGCGAGGACGAGCCCCGGCGTGCAGAAGCCGCACTGCAGGGCGCCCTCCTCGAGGAAGCACTCCTGCAGCGGATGCATCTCTGCGCCAGGTTCACCGCCGAGCGCCACGAGACCGGACAGGGTCGTCAACTCGCGTCCCTCCGCCTGCAGGGCGAGCATGAGGCAGGCGCTCACCGGCTCGCCGTCGAGAAGGACGGTGCACGTTCCGCATACCCCCTCTCCGCAGCCGTAGCGCACCTCGCCGAGGCCGAGGCGATCGTGCAGCACGTCGAGGAGCGTGTCGCTCGGCTCGGCGATGACGTCGTGGACGGTGCCGTTCACCTGCAGGGTGAGCCGCATGGGTTCGGCTCGCGCCACGGTGTTCTCCTCTCCTTCGCCAGTCGGGCTCATGTCAGGCGGCCACCTCTCGCGTGGGAGTCCTCCCGAGAGCGTCGCCGAGCGCACGGCGGGTGAGAACCGAGACGAGGCGGCGCCGGTACTCGCCCGAAGCGTGGACATCGCCGGACGGGCGCAGCCCGGCGGCGAGGGCCCGCCCGAGCCCTTCGGCGTCCGCTTCTCCGGCAGGCATACCGCGGAGACCCTCCGTCAGCTCCGCCGGTGCGAGCACGACCCTCTCGCCCACGCCCGCGACGGCGACACGCGCCGTGGCGATGGTGCCGCCCGCCTCCGCCAGCTCGACGTGGGCAGCAACGGCCACGATGGCGAGGTCCGAGCTGCGGCGCACCATCTCGTGGAAGCCGAAGCCGGTCCGGCCGGCGACGTGTACCGGGACGGTCACCCCGGTGATCACCTCGTCGGGTTCGAGCGCCGTCGTGGAGTAGGGGACGAGGAGCTCGTCCACAAGAAGCTCACGCGTCCCCCCGGGTCCGAGCACGGACACCGTTCCTCCGAGAGCCAGGCATGCGGCGGCCAGCTCGGCCGTGGGGTCCGCATGTGCGAGGCTGCCGCCGATCGTGCCGCGCGCCCGGACGCGGACGTTGCCGACGTGGCGGGCAGCCACCGAGAGGAGCGGCGCGCCGAAGCTGGCGCGCGGGTCGGCGAGCGTCTTGTGACGCGTGAGCGCCGGGATGCGCACCTGCCCGCCGACGACGCTCGGGGGAGGAGAACCGATCGGGTTGAGGTCCACGAGCAGGGTCGGTCGCGCCAGGCGGAGGTTCATCATGGCGACGAGGCTCTGGCCGCCGGCGAGCAGCTTCGCGTCCTCCCCGTGCTCGGCGAGGAGAGACACGGCCTCCTCGAAGGACTCGGCCCGCCTGTAGGCGAACGGAACGGCTACCACGGCTTCGCCCCAGCTCCTCAGGCCGCGAGGAGGCGGAGTCGGTCGAGGGCCGCTTCGAGGACCGCCTGGTTGCTCGTGACCACCGGCAGTCCGAGGCGCTGCGAGATCGCCTGGCGGGCCGCCATGGCCCCGAAATTCGTGCAAGAGGCGAACACCAGGTCGATGTCGAGGCCGGAGAGCGCCGAGGCGGCGAAGTCCACGATCTCGCCCTGGCGCACCATCGCGATGGCGAAGTTGTCGCTGATGCCGAGCCCCGCGATGCGCACCACCTCGATGCCGTCTGCCTCCACGCTCGCCTTGATCCGCTCGTTCAGCTCGTCCACATACGGCGTGATCACGCCGACCCGCCGGGCACCCGAGGCGGCGACGGCGTCGCGCACCGAGCGGATGGTGCTCACGACCGGCGCCTTCGTCACCTCGGCGATGCGTTCGCACAGCTCGGCGTCGTAGTCGTTGCCCCGCAGCGCGCCGGCGCTCGTGCAACCGAAGACGACGACGTCCGGCTTGGCCGTCCCGACGTCGCGGGCCGGACCCATCGTGTGCTCGTCGAGCATGCGGTTCTCGCCCTCGACGGTCGTGTCCTCGAGGTACATGCGGGCGGTGTGAAGGGTGGTGCCCTCGGGGAGGCCGCGGGTGAAGTCGGCCTCCATCATGGTGTTCGACGATGGGACGAGCAGCCCCAAGCGCGTGCCTTCGCTCAACTCGCTCCTCCTCCTTCTCCGCCCGAGCCGACGAGCTCGCGGTAGCTCTCGAGCTCCTCTGGGCTCGGGGGCTCCAGCACCGGCAGCTCGTCGGCGACGAGCAACTCGAATCCTGTCCGCTCCGTCACGTCGTCCACGCTCACCCCCGGCTGCAGAGCCCGGAGGCGCATGCGACGGGTGTCATCGTCGAAGTCCATGAACGCGAGGTCCGTGACCACACCGCCGAGCCGCCCTCTCACGAGCCCCGCCTCTTCGCGGCTGCGACCGCCGGAGAGGTATCCGGGGCTCGTCACGAAGTCCACCCGCTCGACGAAACGCCGCGGCTCGTGCGCCGTGACGATGTAGGTCTCGTTGCAGAGCGAGATGATGTCGTTCGCCCCGCCTGTGCCCGGGAGGCGGACCGTCGGCTTGTACCGGTCACCGATGATGCTCGTGTTGATGTTGCCGAACATGTCCACCTGGGCGACGCCGAGGAAGCCGTAGTCGAAGAAGCCCCTCTCGGCGAGGAGGAATATGTCCGTCACATCCGTCAGCATCTGGGCGCCGAAAGCGGCTCTCATCTCGTTCGTGGAGACCGGGAGGGCTCCGGGGTAGAGGTGTGCCCCGATTATCCCCCCCTCGATCACGATCGTGAGGTGGGGGGCCTGGCGCCTGAGGGCGAGGCCGGCGGCGACGAGCGGCATGCCGACTCCGGCGAAGACGACGCTGTGGTCCGAGAGCAGCCGGCTCGCCGAGACGGCCATTATCTCCTCAGCGCTGGCCGGGGGGGCGGCGGCGCTCATCGTGTCGCGCCTGCAGGGACGAGTTGTCTCGCGGCAGCTCCGAGCGACGCCAGCCGGTCGGCGCCGACGGCTTCGAGGAACCCGGCGAAATCCTCGTGGCCGTAGGCGTTCCGCTCGACGTAGCTCCGGGCGCCGTCCGCTCCCGCGCGCCGCACCTCGTTCACGTAGTCGTCGAAGTGGCCGTAGTCGGCTTCGTAGAGCCCGTAGCACTCTGCCGGGTAGGCGCCGTAGGGAACCTCGACCACGGCGTCGACGGCGAAGTGGGGGATGATGGTCTGTGCCGGCTCGGCTGCGATGCGCTCCGGCTCCACGATCTGCTCGGCGCTCACGATCACCTTGCGGGCTGCTCTCGTCATGTCGACGTCCATGTGGAAGTAGCCGTCCACCTGCGCGTTGCCGAACTTGTCGGCCCGGTGGGCGTGCACGAGAGCGACGTCGGGGTTGAGTGCCGGGTAGGCCGCGAGCCGCTCGCCCGTGTACGGGCACTCGACCGACTTGAGGCCGACGGCCGAGGCGAGGTCCGAGCCAAGCATGCTCAGCCCGGGAAGGAACGGCACCCCCATGGCGCCTGCCCGGTAGCGCAGACCTATGGCCAGGTGGCTCCACTCCTCGTAGGTGGCGAGTCCGTTCTCGACGTAGTGGCGCAGAACGAGTGGAAGCCCCCACTTGAGGCCGATGCCGACCCAGGTTGTGACGAGACGGGAGGCAGTACCGCTCGCGAGCAGGAGCTCCATCTCGAACGAGGAGAGGGGCCGCGAGACGGTGAGGTCCCGCCGGCGGGAGCGCAGCAAGGCGAACAGAAGGGCCATCGGCGTACGTGAGTAGCAGGTGCCGCCTATGGCGACGTGATCCCCGTCGGCGATGAGCGCGACGGCCTCTGACTCGGACGTCACCTTGTCGACGGCCTCTCGACGGGTGGCCTCCTGCTCTCGCCTCGCCTCGAGCGACCGCACCGGGTCGATCACGGTCGGAAAGCGTGCCGACCTCGTGGTGCTCGACCACGACCTGTTCGCCGTGCCGCCGGCGGAGGTCGGCCTCGTCGGCGTGGACCTCACCTTCATCGACGGGCACGTCGTCTACGAGCGCGCCGCACGTTGAGCGGGTGA
>JAJYVX010000203.1 GCA_021791795.1 Actinomycetes bacterium
GGCTCGGCAGCTCACAGGCGAGCGACTTGACAGCGACGATCACCTCAGGGGGGAAAGACCCTGGGTCGGCCACCCCGGGGTCGCTCTTCGAGGCCAGAAAGGCCCTCCTCGAAGAAGCGCTTTCGCCACTTGGACACGATCACCCGGCTCGTGTCGAGGCGGACCGCGATCTCGTCGTTGTCCAGCCCACGTGCGGCCATGAGGATCATCTTGGCCCGCATGACCTCTCTATACGGTGACGTATACCGACGAGCCCGAGCTTCCAGCTCACGTCGCTGGTCCGTCGTCAGGTTCAGTACGTACGGGCTCTTCCTGGTCACAAGGCTCCCCTCTCTGGGGAGCCCCTACGCTACCGCAGGCCCCTGGTTACGTCAGTGTACTTACGTACTTGTATTTATGGGGGGACCCACTAAGCATCGAGGCGCCTCCGTCCCCTCTTCCCAGCGAGGAAGCCGGCGAGGAGCGAGAGGAGGATCGACTGGATCTCCTGCATGCCGGTGGCCGTCTGGGGCGCCAGGGTGAACCCCGCCAATATGGCGAGGATCACCCCGGCGCAGACAACGAGCGCCAGGTCGCTTCTCATCAGCTCGTCGCTCCGAGAGCCTCGATGGAGTCGCACCAGTAGGCGACCCCGCTGGAGCCGTTGTTCGCCCAGGGGAGGAGCCGGAGGCCCTCGACCGCACAGAGCGAGTCCGGCTCGATCCCCTCCGGCAGCCCGGGCACCTTCACCCAGATCACCTCGCCCGAGCCGGTGTCGGTCGAGACGATGACCCGGACCTTGTAGACCACCTCGCCGTCGGGGGTCACCTTCTGAGTGTTGGTGCCGAACTCGTTGTGGGGGAGCGGCTCGGAGAGAGCGCGCACCCTCACCTTGGTCGTGTCGATGGGAAGTGTCTGCATGGTTGTGTTTCCTTTCTCCTGTCCTCCGGCTGCATCTGGCAGCCGGCCTGCGGGATCCCCGCAGATCTCTCCAGCCCCGGGTCCACCCGTACGTGTCCGCGACCTGGGACAATTCGCCCGTGCGCCTCCAGAGAGCGCTGCTGACGGGCGTGCTCCTCCTCCTCCTCCTCCTCCTCGGCCTCGAGGCGCTCGCGACCCCTGCCGGCGCGAGCAGCGAGAGGCTTGTCCACCCGGGTCGCCTCTTGGTGCTCTCCTCTGTCTTCGGGCCGCTTCCCTCGCTCCCACGGCCGGAAGACGGCCGCCTTCGCGGCTACGGCTTTTCGGCAGAGGTGACAGGAGACGAGTGCGCCGGCTCGATCTCGGGCGCCGGCGAGGCCCTCCGCAGTACCTACGGCTACGAGGTGTGCGCCCTCAGGTTCTCGATCGACTTCTCTGGGGCGCCGACGACGACCGTCTACGGACAGCCGATACCGGCCTTCTCCGCCCGGGTCGATGCCGGCGGGAAGCGCCTCTTCCTCAGCTCGAACGACGTCTACTCGGCTTCGTCCGAGGAGATCGCCGTGGCGGTGCGAAAGGGAGCCCCCGCCTCCCTCGTCATGTCGGCTGCCGGCTATGGCCAGTCCTTCTCGCTCGTCCAGGGAAGGCGGACGGGCACCTCTCCTCCGGCCCTCTACCGCTCGGCCTCGGGCGACGAGGTGACGAGCTCTCCGGGAAGCGCCGTCACGATCAAAGAGACCGCCGTCCCGGGCGGCGCCAAGGCGTCGGTGCGGATCAGGCTCAGCTCGCTCACCCTCGGCTGGTTCATGCCGGGAGACCCGCTCGTGCGCCCCTCGAGTGAGAGCGGCGCCTTCCTCGGGCTCTCGTTCTCGGAGACCGACCTGAAGGGACCGGGCGGCGTGCGCTTTACCGAGTTCGCCCCGCTCCCCGGATCGAGCTTTCGCCTCGGGCTCCCGGACAAGACGGCGGTGCCGGCCACGAGTGTCGGGGCCGGCCCGCTCGGGCTCGTCGACTCGACCTACGTCTTTCCCGTGCCGGCGGCTCTCGGAAAGGCCGTCGTCGCGATCTCGCCCGGCACCCGCCTCGGCTACGAGGAGAGCTCCGCCCAGAATACCGCAGCCCTTGCCGCGGCGAAGTTCGTCGAGGTGCGCTTCGGCACCGGAAGCGTCGCCCTCTCGGTGCCCGACCCGCTCCCGACCAGCCCGAGCCCGCTCACCACGACGACCACCACGACGACAACAGGGGGCACAGCGGGGAGCGGGACGGGCGGGACAGTGCAGGCGGGGAAGCAGCAGCACAAGGGAAAGAAGGGGAAGACCGACCAGAAGAAGCAGAAGCACCTCGCCGGGGCGAACGGACCCACGCCCACGACGAACGTGCCGATCGCCCTTTCCTCCGGAGCGCGCCGCGGCGGATCGACCACCCTTCTCGCCGCCTGCGGTGCGGCGGCCGGGACGACGCTCATCGTCATCCCGCTCGTCATCGTGCTCCGACGCCGGCGGAGGGGAAGACGGCTCTTCCTCCGGGTGGGAAAGCCGAGACCCCAGGCGGAGAAGGAGCCTTCTGCTGAGCCGGGCGCAGCTGCGAACGGGAGCGAGGCGACGGCGGTCGCAGAGACTCCTCCCGTTCTCTTCCTCCGCGTCCTCGGCCCGATCACCCTCGACGAGCTCGCCGACTGCCCCCGCCGCCCGCTCGTGGTCGAGCTCTGCGCCTACCTCGTCCTCAACGCCGGGCGCGACGTCCCGGCCGACGAGCTCTGCAACGCCCTCGGCGGCGCGAAGAGCGACTGGAGCCCCTCCACCCTCTACCAGCGGGTGAGCACGCTCCGAAAGGCACTCGGGAGAAACGTCGTCGTGAGAAGCGGGAAGTTCGGCTACCGGATCGAGGGCGAGGTCGCCTGCGACTGGGCGAGCTTCTCGGAGCTCACCGGCCGGAAGGCACTCGACCCGAAGGCCCGCATCGCCGAGCTCGGGGCGGCGCTGGAGCTCGTCCGGGGCGTCCCTTTCACCGGGACGGCCGCCGGGCGCTACGAGTGGGCCCTCTCCTCGCTTTCCCACGAGATGACGAGCGCCATTGAGGGCGCGGCGCTCGAGCTCTCCTCGCTCCTCATCGAGAAGAAGAAGGCGCGCGAGGCGGCCGCGGCCGTGGTCGCCGGGCGAAGAGGCGTCCCCTACTCCTTCGGCCTCGAGGCCCAGCTCCTCAGAGCGGGCGCCCTCGAGGGACCCGGCGGGCTCGAGCGGGCCTGGCGCGAGGTGGTCTCGCACGTAGGCGTCGACGAGGAGCTGAAGGGCCTGAAGGAACGGCTGGCGGCCGACACCGTCGGCGCCTGAGGAGGTCTCTCGGGGGTGCACGGGGCGCATCGTGCGCCGCGGACCTTTCCAGAAACCTTTCCAAAAACCTGCACGCGACCTTTCCAGGCAGGAATTTCTTCGAAGATTCCTCACCTCGGAGGTCTTCGCGCCTCGATCCTCGGCCTCTCCCGGCTCCTAGGGCTGGCGCCCGCCCCGTTGGGGCGGTTGCCGTCCAACGCGACGCTTCGGGTTCTCGCCGGTCACCTCGCCCGCAACCCGTGCGGCATGCTCCGCCTCCTCGAAGCACACGACGCCCTTGCGAAGAACGGGATCCTCACGGCGTCCATCAACTTGTGAACAGGGGCTCTCGAGGTCTTGTCACAAACAGGCTTCCGAGTCCGCCCTCTTGCTGTATCTCTCCTCTCGGAGACAGCGATGGCCCTCAGGCCGCTTGTGGCGGCCTGAGGGCCTCGTCCCAAGGGCTGGCGTCGTCAGATCCGGCTTCGCGGACCTGTGACGTCGAGGCGCGGTCGGACCGCCAGGAGGGCGAGGTCCGTCAGCGGTGACCAGGCCGGCGCTCGTTGAGCGGCCACTTGCCAAGCCTTCCTCGGTGGCGCCGGTGTTCGGGCTCATGATCGTGATCGCGTCGCGGCGTTGGGGGCGCCTCTTCAGCCGATGATGGCTCCGATCCGCCGACGCAGCTTGTCCTTCAGCCACCTGAGGCGTTGCTCGGCCGCCTTCCTGTCGAAGGAGAGCTCGGCGCGTATGACCGGCCGAAGCACACGGTCCTCCTCCGGGACGGGCTTGGCGAACACCCTTATCTCGTGGCTCGACTCGATGCGAGCCTTGAAGCCCGCCGCTCGCATGAGGAGCCGTACCTCGTCGGGCGTGTAGCCGCGGGCTCGGGTCGGATAGGTGCTGCCTCCGTTGTGGGCGTAGTGGAGGAAGGACTGGAGGTAGATCTCGTGGAGCAGGTTCGGGCAGGTGACCGCCAGCGTCCCACCCGGACGGAGCACGCGCCGCAGTTGCTCGAGCAGCAAGAAGGCGTCCTCCTTCTCGACGTGCTGCAGCGTGAGAAGGCTGTAGGCGAGGTCCACGCTCGCTGACGGCACGTCGGGGAAGGAGACGTCGTAGCACCGGACGTAGTGGACATGGTCGTAGCCACCCGGTTGGCTGCCATGGCGAGCATCTGCTCGGAGACGTCGACGCCATAGAACTCCGCGCACTCGGGGACGACGAGGCTTGCCACCCGGCCGATGCCGCAGCCGAGGTCGAGGACCGTCGAGGTTGTGTTGAAGTACGGCCTCAGTCGGGATACGTCCTGCCGAGCCCCTTCGTTCCACGCCTTCTCGTCGTCGGTGGTGAAGATCTGGCGCTTGGCCTCGGACTCGTCAGCTGGAGCCCAGAGCGCTGCGTACCGGCTGGAAGGTGCCGAGGGATGCCCCCCCTTGGATGCGCCTACCTGCTCGCCGGCATCGCTCGCAGCGTCTTCGGACGGCTCCATCGCTCGAAACTCACAGCCCCCGGGTGGAGGCGAGAGGAACGTCCGCCCCCGTCGGCTCATGCCATAGGTGCTCCGCGCCTCGCACTACATTCCGAAGGTTGTTTGCCCTGTCGTGCTCGCCGGCATGAGCAGGGGTTCTTGGTGATCCACGTACTGCTGAGAACCGAGCCGCGAGACAGGTGTGGCTACGACGACAGGAGTGGCATGGTTCCGTTCCCCAAGATCTCCCTCGGCTGGGCTCACCTCCTCGGAACCTCGCGACGAATCGTGGCTCTCGGCCTCGTCTCTGGTCCGGTGCGCTGTTCGTCGACTGCCCCGCCGGTCTTCGTGTCGCCGCCGCCTGAATACTGACCCCCCGTCACCGGTCGAAAACTGACCCCCCCTCTCCGGGATCCACCACTTTCAGTGGTTTGGACTCGATCCTGGCTCGGCCGACATCGGCGCGAGC
>JAJYVX010000204.1 GCA_021791795.1 Actinomycetes bacterium
CTACGTCCGGGGCAAGGACAACCCGCCCGATGCCCCCGTGTCGCCTGGCGAGCGCTACGGCTTTGTCTACGAGATCAACTTCCTGCGCTGCATCCACTGCGACATGTGCGTGGAGGCCTGCCCGACCGAGGCCATCACCGAGTCGAAGATGTTCGAGTTCTCCTTCACGAACCGGGCCGACGCCATCTACACCAAGCGCGAGCTCGTGGTCGACGACGACGGCCGCCCGCAGAAGCTCCCCTGGGAGGACTGGCGCCCGGGGGACGACAAGCACACATCCGCCTGGATGAGGGCCACCTCGCCGGCGGGGGCGGCCTCCTACGAGGGAGTGGTGCAGTGGTCGGGCGAGCTCGGCTACGGGGTGCGCACGCCGGAAGGCGGCCAGAGCGGGAACCGCGACGACAAGGCCACGGGCAACATCTCGATCCGGCGGACCGAGCGGAAGAAGATCCCGCGCGGCGCGGGCGGGACGGTGCACTGAGCCATGCACGAGGCCCTTCTCGCTGCCACCATCCCCGACTCGCTCACCTTCGCCGTCGCCGGCGTCATCTCCGTCGCAGGCGCGCTCGGCGTCGTCCTCGCGCGCAACCCGGTGCACTCGGCGCTGATGCTCGTCATGACGCTGTTCGGGGTGGCCGTGCTCTTCGTCGAGGAGAACGCCCAGTTCCTCGCCGCCGTGCAGGTGATCGTGTATGCGGGCGCCATCGTGGTCCTCTTCCTCTTCGTGATCATGCTGCTCGGAGTCGATCGCCGGGAGGTCATCGAGCGCGACCCGCTCCCCGCGCAGCGCGGGCTCGCCATCCTCCTCGGTCTGCTCACGCTCGTGGAGGTGATCCTCCTCGCGCGCGGCCACTGGCCCGTCGGCCCGCACTCGGTGTCGGGTGCCATCAACGTGAAGGGGCGCAGCGACGTCTCCCTCCTCGGTGACGCCCTGTTCACCTCTTACCTCCTGCCGTTCGAGATCACCTCGGCCCTTCTCGTGATCGCCGTGATAGGGGCCGTCGTGCTTGCCCGCCGGCCGAGGCGCCCGGAGGACAGCGAGCAGCCCGAGACGGTGGGCGGGGGCGACTCGCGCGACGCGGACTCCGGCGAGCCGCAGGCGCAGGGGCCCGCCACCGGCACCGTCGGCGGCCCTCCGCACGCGGCGGAAGTCGTCGAACTGGAGGGGGCAGACCGGTGAGCATCCATCCCGCCTGGTACCTGACGCTCGCCGCGGTGATCTTCAGCATCGGCGCCATAGGGCTCCTCGTGCGCCGCAACGTCCTCGTCATGTTCATGTGCGTCGAGCTCATGCTGAACGCCGCCAACCTGACCTTCGTCACCTTCGCCCGTGAGCTGAACGACCGGGCGGGCCAGGTTGCCGTCTTCTTCGTGCTCGTCGTGGCCGCGGCCGAGGTGGTCGTCGGCCTCGGCATCATCATCGCCATCTTCCGGAGGCGGGTCGGCGCGACGGCCGACGACGTCCACGTGCTGAAGGGTTAGGGAGTGCAAGCAGCCTTTCTCATCCCGCTCCTGCCACTCGCCGGCTTCGCCGTGCTGGCCGCATTCGGCCGCAAGCTCGGCAACCCGTTGGCCGGCTACTTCGCCACCTTCATGGTGTTCGCGAGCTTCGTCGTGACGGCGATCGTCTTCGCCGACCTCTTCCAGCAGGTGCACCGCTCATACACCCAGACGTGGTTCACCTGGCTGCCTGCGGACCACCTGCGGGTGACGGCCGGCGTCCTCGTCGACCCGCTCTCCATGACGATGGCGGCGTTCGTGACAGGTGTGAGCACGCTCATCCACCTCTACTCCATCGGCTACATGGAGCACGACGAGCAGTTCCCGAAGTTCTTCCTGTACCTCAACCTGTTCGTCTCGGCGATGCTGTTCCTCGTCCTCGCGAGCAACTTCCTCGAGACCTTCCTCGGGTGGGAGGGCGTGGGCGTCTGCTCCTACTTCCTCATCGCCTTCTGGTTCGACCGCCCGAGCGCGGCGAGCGCCGGCAAGAAGGCCATGATCTACAACAGGATCGGCGATGCAGGATTCCTCCTCGCCATGTTCCTCATCTTCGAGAAGACCGGCAGCCTCGAGTACCAGACTGTGTTCTCGCGCCTCGGGCACGTCGGGAGCGGGTCGCTCGTCGCGATCGCGCTCCTCCTCTTCCTCGGGGCCTGCGGCAAGTCCGCCCAGATACCTCTCTTCCCCTGGCTCGCCGATGCCATGGAGGGCCCGACTCCTGTCTCCGCCCTCATCCACGCGGCCACGATGGTCACGGCGGGCGTCTATCTCATGTGCAGGATCAGCCCGATCCTCCACCTCGCTCCGGAAGCGGCGCATGTCGTCGCGATAGTCGGCGCCGCCACGGCGTTCCTCGGGGCGACCATCGCCTGCGGCCAGAACGACATCAAGAAGATCCTCGCCTACTCGACCATCTCGCAGCTCGGCTACATGTTCCTCGCCGCCGGGGTCGGCGCCTACGTAGCGGCCATCTTCCTCATGCTGACGCATGCCTTCTACAAGGCACTCCTCTTCCTCGGAGCCGGGTCCGTCATCCACGCCATGGGCGACGAGCAGGACACGAAGACGATGGGTGCGCTCGCACGCTTCATGCCGATCACCTCGATCACCTTCCTCGTCGCCTGGCTGGCCATCGGCGGGATGCCGCCGCTCTCGGGCTTCTGGTCGAAAGGCGACGTGCTCCAGAACGCATGGGCGCTGAGCCCCGCGCTGTGGGCGGTCGGCGCGCTCACGGCGATCCTCACCGCCTACTACATCGGCCGCGGCTACATGCTCGTGTTCGCCGGCAAGGCACGTTGGGAGGAGGCCGGCGTCCCCGGAGACGGCAGGGCTCACACCGCTTCGGCCCTGGCAAGGCGGGCAGGCGGACGCCGCGACGCCGGCCCCTCGAACCCGAACGCACCTGCAGAGACCGGCCACCAAGGCGAAGGCCACGGTGCTCCTCTCTCTCCCCACGACCCGTCGTGGCTCATGACCCTGCCCCTCGTAGTGCTCGCGATCGCTTCGATCTTCGCCGGCTTCATCAACCTGCCGTTCCACCCGCAGTGGGTGCTCCTCGAGCGCTGGCTCTCACCGGTCGTAGGCAAGGTGCTGCTCGTGCCGCACTTCGGCGTCGCAGCCTCCTGGGCCTTCGCCGTCGCCGACGCCGTGTTCGCCGCCGTCGGGGTGACGCTCTCGGTGCTGCTCTGGAGAAGTGCCGTGAGCCGTCCGGCCATCGAACCTGTCTTCCTCCAGCGTGCCTGGTTCATCGACTGGACCTATGACCGACTTCTCGCGAGGGGCTCGGCGCGCCTCGCCGAGTTCACCTACGAAGACGTGGAGACGAAGGTGGTCGACGGCGCGGTCAACGGCCTCGCCGCCTTCGTGCGCAGAAGCGGGCAGGTGCTGCGGCGCGTGCAGACCGGCTATGTGCGCAACTATGCCCTCGGGCTCCTCGCCGGCCTGGTCGTCATCCTCGCCTACGTCCTCTCGAGGGCATTCGCATGACGTCCTCCTTCCCCTACCTGACCGTCCTCGTCCTCGTGCCCTCAGGTGCGGCGCTCGTCGCCGCCCTCGTGCCCGCGTACGCGAAGCGCCTCGTGCAAGTGGTCGGATGGGTCGGGACGTTCGGCTCGCTCGGCCTCGCCTGCGCCGTCCTCGCGGTCTTCAAGTCCGGGACGCCCGGATTCCAGCTCGTCTCGACGTACCGCTGGATCCCGACCTTTGGCATCTCGTGGAGCCTCGGCGTCGACGGGATCTCCCTCTTCCTCGTCCTCATGACCGCCGTGCTGTTCCCGATCGCGCTGGCGGCCGGCGGCGGGCGTTCGGGGGACAAGTCGTTCGTCGCCTGGCTGCTCGTTCTCGAAGCAGGGTGCCTCGGGAGCTTCCTCTCCTTGGACCTCCTCCTCTTCTTCCTCTTCTTCGAGCTCACCCTCGTCCCGGTTTACTTCATCATCGCCGGATGGGGCCACGAGCGGCGGGGTTACGCCGCGACGAAGTTCTTCCTCTACACGCTCGGTGCATCCGCCTTCCTCCTCGTCGGCATCCTGTCGGTGGTGGCCATCCACGCGGAGCAGACGGGGGTGACGACCTTCGACGTGACCAAGCTCGCTGAGACGCACCTCTCCGGAACGGCGGCCATAGTCCTCTTCCTCGCCTTCACCGCGGCCTTCGCCGTGAAGGCGCCGATCTTCCCCTTCCACACCTGGTCGCCCGATGCCTACAGGGAGTCACCCGCAACCGGTGCCGTGGTCCTCGCAGGGGTCATGGCCAAGCTCGGCACCGACGGCATCATCCGCTTCGACCTCGAGCTCTTCCCGCATGCAGTAGTGGTCCTCGCCCCGCTGCTGCTCACCCTCGGCGTCGTCGGGATCATCTACGGAGGGGTGGTCGCAGCGATCCAGCGCGACCTGAAGCGCCTCATCGCCTACTCCTCGCTGGCCCACATCGGGTTCATCGTCATCGGGCTCTTCGCCCTCACCGGCGAGGCGGTGTCCGGGGCGGTGCTACAGATGGTGAACCACGGGATCTACACCGCCGCCTTGTTCCTCCTCGTGGCGATGATCTACCGGCGATCGGGCAGCTTCTCCACGGCCGACCTCTCCGGCTTGCAGAAGAAAGCCCCGGTTCTCGCTGCTCTCTTCACCGTCACGATGCTCGCCTCGATCGGAGTTCCCGGGCTGAACGGCTTCGTCGGCGAGTTCCTCATCCTCTCGGGGACGTTCATCACCCACAGGTGGTGGGCCGTCGTCGCGACGGCCGGCGTCGTCGTCGCGGCCGTCTACCTGCTCTGGGCATACCAGCAGGTCTTCCACGGAAAGCCCACGGCGGCGCTCGCGGGCTTCAAGGAGATCACGTGGCGCGAGGCCGCCTACATGGCCCCTCTCGTGGCCGCCATCGTCTTCCTCGGTGTCTACCCGGCGCCCCTGCTGAACAGGATCACCCCCTCGGTCGACCAGCTCGTGGCCCACGTCGAGCAGGTCGCCCATCCGGTGATCCCCACGCCCGGCCAGCCGACCCACGTGCACGTAGTCGTCTCCGCCTCCGGCGGTGAGGGAGGAGCCGGCTGATGCCCCCGTTCCTCGCGGGCCTGCTCGCCAGCATCCCGACCGGGAGCTCCGGCGCGCCTCTCGCCCTTCCTCACATCG